>NZ_JBAGKH010000026.1:0-97268 GCF_036689765.1 Streptomyces poriticola | reverse complement strand
CCCCGGGTTAGGGGGGGGGGCCCCAGGGGCCCCCCCCGCTTCGTATGACTTTGTACCGGCTGTCGTGTGACCTGTGCGGGCCTACGGTTCGGTGCGCACCTGGATCGCCCCGCTGATGATCTCCTCCTTGGCCTGCTCCACGGCGTCCCCCAGGCCCGGGACCTCGGCGTACCGCGGGTTGCTCTCGGACAGGCCGACGCCGTCGGTCTGCAGGTCGAAGGTCTGCACGCCGGTCAGCGGCTCACCGTCCTCGACCGACTTGGCCAGCGCGTACACCGCACCGTCGATGTCCTTGAGGGCGGAGGTGAGGATGGCGTCCCGGTACGCCGCGAGCGCCTCCTGCTCGTACTGGTCGGAGTCGACGCCGATGGCCCACACGCCGGCCTTGGACGCGGCCTCGATCACGCCCTGTCCGGAGAGACCGGCCGCCTGGTAGAGCACGTCGGCGTTCTTCTCGATCTGGCCCTCGGCGGCGGCCTTGCCCTTGTCCGGGCTGGAGAAACCGCCCTCCTCGGCGGTCTGCGTCAGGTACTGCGAGATCACCTTCACGCTGGGGTCGGTGTCCTTGACGCCCTGCTCGTAGCCGGCCTGGAACTTGTGGATCAGCGGGACGTCCACGCCGCCGATGAAGCCGACCGTCTTGGTCTCGGTGGCCTTGGCGGCGGCGACGCCGGCCAGGTAGGAGGCCTCGTTCTCGGCGAAGACGAGGGAGGCGACGTTGTCCGCCTCGACCACGGAGTCGACGATGCCGAAGGTGGTCTCGGGGTACTGCTCGGCCACCGCCGTCATCGCCGGTCCGTAGGCGAAGCCGACGCCGATCACCGGGTTGTAGCCCTGCCGGGCCAGCGAGGACAGCCGCTGCTCCTTGTCGGCGTCGGTCTCGCCCTCGGTGGGCTCGATGTCGGCGGTCTCGTAGCCGAACTCCTGCTTGGCCTGTTCCAGCCCCCGGTACGCGGCGTCGTTGAAGGACTGGTCGCCCCGCCCGCCGATGTCGTACGCGATGGCCACACCCTTGTCGTCCGCGCCGCCGGCGCTGCCGCTCTCGCCGCTGGTGCCGCCGCAGGCCGTGGCGACGAGTGCGATCGAGGCGACCCCCACCGCAACGCGGGTCAGTTTCGATATCCGACGCATCTGAAGTTCCCCATTCTCCAAAACCCCGCAGCGGGCGCTCGGTTCGGCGCACATTAACGCGCGTAGAAACACCTGGGAACGGGGTTGCTCGGGGCCGTTATCCATTCGTGCCGATGGCCGTTACGCCCCGGTGAACCACCGAGACGAAGGGGTGCGAAGCGGGTGCGAAACAGGGCATCGGGGCATGCCGCGACCGTCCGGTGCGGTGCTGGTTCACAGGCTGCCCCCGTCCCGCCCGGCCCGCAACCGGAGGGGCGGGGCCGCCACCGGGGCCGGCGAGGCCGTCACCGGGGCGGGGGGCCGCAGTCGATGATCAGCGGGCCGCGGTGTGGTCGTCCAGCAGCGCCGCGGCGGTGAACAGCTCCACGCCGACGGTGATGGCGTGCTCGTCCACGTCGAAGTCGCCCTGGTGCAGATCGCGCACGCCGCGCTCGCCGGGCGGACGGACGCCGAGCCGGGCCATGGCACCGGGCACCTGCTCCAGGTACCAGGAGAAGTCCTCGCCGCCGAGGCTCTGCTCGGTGCCCTCGACGGACTCGGTGCCGCGCCGGGCGACCATGGCACGGCGCAGCAGCTCGGTGCTGGACGCCTCGTTGACGACCGGCGGCACCCCCCGTACGTAGGTGATCTCGGACTTGGCGCGGTGCAGGTTGGCGACCTCGTCGATGGCGGCGACCACCACGTCGGGCGCCTGCCGCCAGGTGTCGAGGTCGAGGCAGCGCACGGTCCCGGCGAGCTCGGCGTGCTGCGGGATGACGTTGGGGGCGTGCCCGGACTCGATCCGGCCCCAGGTCAGCGCGAGGCCGCTGCGGCTGTCCACCCGCCGGGTGATCAGCGCGGGGGCGTCGGTGACGACCCGGGCGGCGGCGGTGACCAGGTCGGTGGTCAGGTGCGGTCGGGCGGTGTGGCCGCCGGGGCCGTCCAGGGAGATCTCCAGCCGGTCGCAGGCCGAGGTGATGGCGCCCTCGCGCAGCCCGATCCGCCCGGCGTCCACGCGCGGGTCGCAGTGCAGGGCGAGGATCCGCTGCACTCCGTCCAGCGCCCCGCCCTCGATGGCGTCGCCGGCGCCGCCGGGCAGCACCTCCTCGGCGGGCTGGAAGACCAGCCGCACCGGGCGCGGCAGCAGCCCCTGCCGGTGCAGTTCGGCGAGGACGAGCCCGGCACCGAGGACGACCGTGGTGTGCACGTCGTGACCGCAGGCGTGCGCCCGGTCCGGGACGGTGGAGCGGTACGGGCAGTCGCTCTTGGTGTCCGGGATGGGCAGGGCGTCGATGTCGGCCCGCAGGGCGAGCACGCGCGGCCCGCCGTCCCGCTCCCCGGCCTCCCGCTCCCCGGCGCCGACACCGATGTCGCACACGAGCCCGGTGCCGACGGGGAGCACACGCGGCTTCAGACCGGCCCGTACCAGCCGGTCCTTGATCGCGGCGGTGGTGCGGAACTCCTGGTTGCCCAGCTCGGGGTGCATGTGCAAGTCACGCCGGAACGCGACGAGTTCGGCACGCAGCTCCTCGGGCAGGGCGCCGGGAAGCACGGCCCCTCCGGGAAGGTCGGCCTCGGACTCTGGGGAGATCAATTGCTTCACCCTCTGAAGGGTAGGACGCCCGGGTGGCCTATTGACCCACGATCAACAAAAGTTCAGCCCGTTAGGGGAAGAAAATCTGGCCGCCCTGCGCATACGTATCGACTGTGTTGGGTACACTAATCCGTTTCTCCCGGGTAAGGCTTCCGGGACGCACCGGTCGGATCTGCCCCGGCCCCGCAGGGCCGGGTGGGAGCGACGGCGTCGGGTACCCGCTCTCCCTCACGGATACCACGTCCCGCCCACCCCACGCGCGCGCGTTCACCCGGCGGACGCCTCCCCGTACGCCGTCAGCCCGGCGCGCGCCGCCCGACACGGTCGGCGAACGGCGCGATCCCAGCTCGGCGCGCAGTGCGTTCACCCGGTTCGGCTCCCGGCACGGCCACGGAACCGCCGCATAGGACACGTGATCAAGTCGCACCGCGTCATCATCACCTGACGACCCGTACAAGTCCCGGCCCCTGCCCGGCCCCCGCACGGACCGGCCCAGTCGGGGGACGGGAAGCTCCTGCTGGTCACCGTTCCCGCAGGGACGTGCTCGGCATCGGCGGCGTCTCGGCGATCACTCCGGGAGGGGAACGTCCCGCCCGCGCGGCGCCGCGCCGACAGGCCGCCCCTCAGGGGCGGGGGGCGACCGCCACCGCGGGCGGGAGGACCGCGGGGCGGTCGAGGAAGGCGAGCACGGCGCGCTTCGGAGGGAGGTACACCTCGGGCAGGTCGACCTCGGGGAGGGTGATCTCCCCCTGCCGGACGAATCCCAGGCGGTTCATCAGGGCGACGGCCTTGCCGTTGAGCGCGTCAGGCTCGGCCACGGCACGCCGGACGGCGAGGTCCCGGAAGGTGAACCGGGTGAGGGATCCGATCAGCGTCCTGCTGAATCCGGGCCGGGGCCGGCCGGTCATCGGGGCCAGCATCAGGTGGACGCCGATGTCGCCGTCCCGCACCGGGTAGCACTCGCTGATCCGGTCCTCGGACGGCCGGTAGGTCTGGTAGAGCGCCACCGGCTCGCCGTCCAGCCGGACCATGAACGCGTGGTGGGTGTCGCGGCGGTCCACGTCCTCGTAGATCTCCTGGACCAGTTCCCGGCTCGCGCCGTTCATGCCCCAGAACTGTGCGCGCTCCTCGACGACCCAGGAATGCAGCACGGCGGAGTCCGCGGCGGGATCGACCGGGGTGAAGCGGACCGTGCCGAAGCCTTCCAAGGTCTCTGTCATCACGTCTGCGCGCGGAGCGGCGGCGAGGGCGGTGGACTCGGGTCTCATTCAGGTTCCGCTTTCAGCTCGTCCGGCCGGCGCGCAGGCAGAACACCGCACGCGCCCGGTAAGGGTTTCCTTAGTTAGGGCACCCTAACTATAGGAGTTCCCGATGGGCGCACGCCTGCCGCAGTCGCGCAGCGGACGGGTCGGCGACCTCGCCAAGCTGCCGGCCGGCCGCCTGGGCGGCCACCTGGAGACTCTGACCGTGCTCATCCCGCGCTCCGGTTCCCACCGCCAGGCGCTCGCCATCGCGGCCGGAGAGACGGCCGCGCTCGTGGGCTGGGCGGCCTACGACGTGGGCGACCCGGACACGGCCCGGCACCACTACAAGACGGCGGCGCCGGCCGGACGCGAGGCCGGACACCCGGCCGTCGTGGCCCTGGCCATGGGCCGCGACCACCGCCTTTGACTACGCCAACCCCGACGCCGAACAGGCGTGGATGCGCTTCTGCCAGCGGCCCCGCCTGGACTCCCTGACGGTCTCCACGTACTCCCGGCTCCGCCACTCCGACCTGGGCCGGGCCGCCGACGACGCCTTGACGCACCTGAGGGACGACGGCTCCAGGGTGTCCGTCGCGGTCCTGTCCGACGCGGCCACCGGCTACGTGCCGTACGGCGACGTGGACCGGGGCGTGGAGGTCGGGCGCCGGTTCGTGGACGCCGCGACCACCATGTCCACGACCATGGGTCGCAAGCGCCTGGCGTCCATGGCCGCGCCGCTGCCCCGGCAGCACAGCGCGGCGCGGGACCTCACCGAGACCATCGGCGCCGCACTCGCCGCCTGATCAGCCCCTGGCCGTCTCCTCGCTCACCCACGACAGGTAGGCGTCACTGCCGTGCGTGACCGGGATGGCGATGATCTCCGGCGTGTCGTAGTCGTGCACCTGCTTGATGTACGCCTCCAGCTCCGGGTACCGCTCGGCGGTCGTCTTGTACAGCACCCGCCATTCCTGGTCCGTCTGCACCGCGCCCTCCCACCGGTACACGCTGGTGATCGGTCCATCGATCTGCGCGCAGGCCGCCACCTCGGCCTCCACCGCGCCGACGGCCAGGGTCCGGGCCTTCTCGGCGGCGTCGGTCGTGGTCAGAACGGTCAGGTACTCGGCCACGGTTGGTCTCCTTCGGTACGGCGTCCCCGGCACCGTACTCGGGCTCGAGGAACATCGGCGCACGGGACAGGTACGTCACGGTCATGCCCTCGGGATGCATGCAAACGCTGACAGATGCCCATGAGTTGGTCAGCTCCGACGGCGGGTCTCGGAGCCTCGCTCGGCTTCCCACCGGGCCACCGCCTTCACTGCAAGGCAGACGTCTTCGCGCACGCACAGCGCGTCGAAGCGGGTCTCTAACCCGCGCTCGTCACCGCCGACAACCGGTGGACGTCCCGGGCCGAGCCTGTCACCCCGGAGAGGAAGCCCCGGGCGCGCGGGGAGGCGTGCTGGGTGAGCCAGGCGGGGTCGATGTCGCAGACGGCGATCTTGACCTTGGTGCCGGACAGGGCCAGGGGAAGGGTGTGGACGACGGTGGAGGGGAAGCTGAGGATGGTGCGGCCGACCGGGCCGCGGCGGGCGATCAGTTCCAGGGGGAGGTCGGGGCGGACGACCTCCAGGCCGGTCTCGACCGCGAGCCGGTGGAGCTTCTCGGCGCTCTCCCGGCGGTGGGCGAAGTAGCGGGTGGCGCCGTGGGTCCTGGCGAGGGTGCGGACGGCGTCCAGATAGCGGTCGGCGTCGACGACGCCGGTCTCCACCAGGGAGGTGCCGACCATGTCGGCGCCCTGGGTGATGCGGGGCGGGCCGAAGCGGTCCCGGGTCCAGGTGAAGTGGTGGGCGGTGACGGTGACGCCCTCCGGGGTCTCCTCGATCGGCATGGCGGAGAAGATCTCCACCCTGCGGTCCCCGGCGGGGGTCAGGGTACGGCGGGCGGAGGAGGAGACCGGGGCGAAGAGCAGGTCCCGCGGGCCGGGTCGGCTGCCCTTGCGGTGCCAGCGCACCAGGCGTTCGCCCCGGGCCAGCTGGGTGACGAACTCCATGGTGGCCGTGCCGTCGTCGACGACGACGAGGTCCCGGGCCCGGGTGATGGTGAGCAGCAGCTGTACGTAGCGGGAGAACGGGTCTCCCATGACGATCCGGTCGGCACGGCGCAGGGCTCCGGTCAGCCCGCCGATCGTGCGGAAGGGGGCAAGGACCCCGCCCCGGGCCTCCTCCCAGCGGACCTCGTGTCCCTCCTTGCGGGCCAGCTCCGCCATGCGGCGCAGCTGGCCCCGGGTCATGGGGTCCACGGGTGACAGGACGACGAGGGTGAGCCCCGTGCCGGGGGCGCGGGTGTGCGCCCACTCCAGCACGTTCAGGAGCTGTACCGGACTCTCGACGAAGGCGAGAGTCCGGAGGCCGGCATTCCCGGCACGGGGGCTCATCGGCGTATGACCGTCCCGTCGTTGGGCGTGGGCGGAGGTGGCGGGTGGGACGTCAGACGTTGACGGGCTCGCCCGCGGCCGCGGCGATCTCGGCCTCGGCGACGACGCCCGGGACGCGGCGCAGCTTCTTCATCGGGCCCTTCTCGGACTCGTAGACCTTCTTGACGCCGTCGCCGAGGGAGGCCTCGATGGTGCGGATGTCGCGGACCAGGCGGGTGAGGCCCTGCGGCTCGACGGAGGCGGCCTGGTCGGAGCCCCACATGGCGCGGTCCAGGGTGATGTGGCGCTCGACGAAGGCGGCACCCAGCGCCACGGCGGCGAGCGTGGTCTGCAGGCCGGTCTCGTGGCCGGAGTAGCCGATCGGGACGTTCGGGTACTCCTGCTGCAGGGTGTTGATCACGCGGAGGTTCAGCTCCTCGGCCTTGGCCGGGTAGGTGGACGTCGCGTGGCAGAGCAGGATGTTGTCGCTGCCGAGGACCTCGACCGCGTGGCGGATCTGCTTGGGGGTCGACATCCCCGTGGAGAGGATGATCGTGCGGCCCGTCGCGCGCAGGGCACGCAGCAGCTCGTCGTCCGTCAGGGAGGCCGAGGCGACCTTGTGGGCCGGCACGTCGAACTTCTCCAGGAAGGCGACGGCCTCGGTGTCCCACGGGGAGGCGAACCAGGCGATGCCCTTGGACTTGCAGTACTCGTCGATCTGGCGGTACTCGTCCTCGCCGAACTCCACGCGGTGGCGGTAGTCGATGTAGGTCATCCGGCCCCAGGGGGTGTCGCGCTCGATGTCCCACTGGTCGCGCGGGGTGCAGATCTCCGGGGTCCGCTTCTGGAACTTGACGGCGTCACAGCCGGCCTCGGCGGCCACGTCGATGAGCTTGAAGGCGTTCTCCAGCTCGCCGTTGTGGTTGATGCCGATCTCGCCGGTGATGTAGACGGGGTGGCCGGGGCCGGCCTCGCGCGAGCCGAGGGTGCGGATGCGGGAGTTGGTGCTCATGAGGGGTGTCCTTACTGGGTGTGCGTGGTGGGGCGATCGGAGGAGTCGACGGGGTCGAGGGGGCGCGGGGCGGCCGGGGTGACGTCGAGGGCGGGGCCCAGGAGCCAGCCGGCGATCTCGCGGACCGCTCCGGCACCGCCGGGAAGGGTGGTGACCGCACGTGCGGCGCCGCGGACGATCTCGTGGGCGGAGGCGACCGCCACGGGCCAGCCGACGAGACCGAAGCACGGGAGGTCGTTGACGTCGTTGCCGACGTAGAGCACGCGCTCGGGCGCGATGCCCTGCTCCTCGCACCACTGCTTGAGCGCGAGGTCCTTGCGGTCGATGCCGTGCAGCACCGGGATCCTCAGCTTCCGGGCGCGGGCGGCGACGACCGGGTTCTGCTCCGTGGACAGGATCAGCAGCGGCAGCCCGGACCTGCGCAGGGCCGCGATGCCGAGGCCGTCGCCGCGGTGCACGGCGACGAGTTCCCGTCCGTCGGAGTCGACGAGCACCCGGTCGTCGGTCTGGGTGCCGTCGAAGTCGAGTACGACCGCGTCGATGTCCTCCGCCGCGGGGAGGTGGGCGGGAGGAACCACCGCGAGGTGGGCGGGAGGAACCACCGCGAGGTGGGCGGGAGGAACCACCGCGAGGTGGGCGGGAGGAGGGACTGCCTGGTGGTCGGGGGGAGCAACGGGCGGGTCACCGGGGCGGGTTGCGTCGAAGAGGGGTGCCAGCGCTCGGGCGCGGGCCAGGTCGTGCGGGTCGTCGATCTCCAGCACGCGCGCGGGGTCGGTGCGCACCAGTTCGGTGCGGCCGAAGAAGCGGTGGCCGTGCTCGCGGAAGCCGGCCGCGTCCATCGCGTAGGCGGCGCCGGTCTCCAGCAGGTCCTGCGGGCGGTCCTGGCGGCGCGGGCGGAAGGACTTGTCGTGGTTGACGCCCCGGCCGCCGGGAGCAGCCGCCTCCCCGGCGCCTTCGCCGCCGCTTTCGCCGCCTTCTTCGCCGCTTTCGTCGCCGTCGCGCCAGATGAACCCGTGGAACGGGGCCACGGTCACCGCCGTGTCGGCGCCGTCCTCGGCGACCGCGGCGACCACCCCGTCGATGTCCTCGCGGGCGATGAAGGGGCTGGTGCACTGCACGAGCAGCACCACGTCGACGGTGGCGCCGTGCAGCGCCTCGTGGGCGTCCATGGCGTGCAGCACGGCGGCCTCGGAGGTGGCCGTGTCCCCGGCGATGGCGGCGGGGCGGAGCACGACCTCGGCGCCCGCCTCGCGGGCCGCGGCGGCGATGGCCTGGTCGTCGGTGGAGACGACGACGTCGGTGACGAGCCGGCCGGCCCGGCACTCGTGCACGGCGCGGGCCACGAGCGGCACCCCGCCGACGGGGGCGAGGTTCTTCGCGGGGACGCCCTTGGAGCCGCCGCGCGCGGGGATGACCGCGAGCACGCGGCGCACGGTTGCGCCCTGGCCCGCTTCCGGTTGGGACATGGGTACCCCTCCTCGGGTACGGGTCACGGTGTTCACAGCTCCCCCATGCGCCGGATCACCGGGGCGACGCGCTGGACGCCGTGCCGGTAGGCGCCGCGGGCGGCGCGGCGCACGATCTGCCGGACGGGGCCGGGGTCGCGGTCGGCCGCGGGGGCGCCGGGCAGCGGGGTGCCGTCCGGGCCCAGGTGGTGGCGGGCGAGGATGCCGGGCAGATAGCCGGGCGCGGTCTGGGGCGTGTAGTACGGGGCCAGCGGCGGCAGGCCGCCGGGGCGGGCCAGCAGCTTCGCGATGCGTTCGCGGGCCGTGTCGAAGGCGTTGGCGTAGGAGCCTTCCCCGGAGGGGGTGCCGCCGGAGGGGGTGCCGCCGGGGGCGACTCCCTGGCGAGCGACCCACTCGGCGTCGGGTGCGGGCCGGTGGCCGGCGTCGAGCTGGTCCCAGGAGGCGAGGCAGCCGGAGCCGACGAAGTGGTGGTTGCCGAGCGCCTCGCGCACTCCGAGGTCGGTGAGGACGACGGTCGGGATACGCCGGTGCAGCGACTCCAGGGCGGCCGTGGAGCTGACCGTGACCAGCAGGTCGGTGCGGTCCAGGACCTCGCCCATATGTCCGTAGACCAGGCGGAAGTTGGGCGGCGGGTCGGCCTTCTGCACCAGCTTCTGGTAGGGCAGTTCCTCGATGTGGGTGGTGTGCTCGCCGGGCTTGGAGCGCAGCTTGAGCAGCACCTCGCGCTCGGGGTGGCTGCGGGCGTGCCGGATCAGCCGGTCCAGCAGATAGGTGCGGTCCCTGCGGCTCTCCGGGACCGACGGCTGGGCGGCGAAGACCACGGTGTACGGGTCGTGTTCGCCGGTGTAGGGCTCGCCGCCGAGGAAGGGAAGCGCGACCTCGGTGACCGGGGAGGAGTCGGCGCCGACCCCGTCGTAGACGGCGCGGAAGCGGTCCGCGTCCTGGCGGGAGTTGGCGAGTACCAGGTCGGCGCCGTGCCGCAGCAGCAGGCCGTCGGCGAGCTTCTCGTAGACGACGCCGACATAGCCGGTGACGACGGCGGGCCGGTCGGTGCGCTCGCCCCAGACGCGGTTCAGGCCGTGCAGCATCGCCTGGACGCCGCCGCCTACCAGGGCGAGGACGAGCACGTCGTACGGGTCCTCGGTCTCCTCGCTCATCGTCCGCAGGAACTCGACCGCGGTGACCTCGCGCAGGGAGTCCGCCCGGACGCCGACCTCCTGGAGCTGTCTGGCGGTCGGGGTCGCCCGGCCGCGCAGCAGATACCCGTCCAGACGGAAGTTCGAATCCTCCGGGGAGTCCTCCGGGGAGTCCTCCTGGGCGTCCTCCTGGGCGTCCTCCTGGACGGCCGTCCCGAGTCCCTTCGGGACGTCCCTCGGGACGCCCTGCGGGACGATGCGGTTCGCGGTGAGAGCGCCCCATTTCCACCGGGTGTCGGAGTCCGCGAGGACGGCCACCCGCAGGGCCTTCGTTGCACTTGCTGGCACGTCGAAGACGCTAGGAATCGATTCCTAGGATCTGCCCAACCGAAATCCAACAAAGGGTTAACAGCACATCGCCGAATGGCGAATCGGGCCGCATTCGAGTGTCGAACATTTGTGGTTCACAGGTTCGCCACGCGGAGTTCACCCGACATCAAGACCCCGGTCAGAACGGACGCCGGGCCGTCTCCTAACGTCGGTCGGGTGGTCAAGCTCTCCGTCATCGTTCCGTTCTACAACGTGCAGCAATACGCGCCGGACACGCTGAAGAGTCTGCGCGCGAACGCACGTGAGGACGTCGAATTCATCCTCGTCGACGACTGTTCCCAGGACGAGACGCCCAAGATCCTCGCGCGCGCGGAACGCGAACTGCCGGGCGCGGTACTCGTCCGGCACGAGGAGAACGGCGGCCTCGCCACCGCGCGCAACTCCGGTATCGACCGGGCGCGCGGCCGGTATCTGACCTTTCTGGACGGCGACGACTGGCTCGCACCCGGCTACTACCCGCAACTGCTCGCCGCCGCCGAGGAACTGGGCTGCGACTTCCTCCGCACCGACCATGTGCAGTGCTCGGGGCGGTCGCGCACCATCCACCGGGTCCCGCTGGGCCGCCGCGGTGTGGTGACCGCCCCCCGGGACGCAATCCTGCCCGCCGACCGGACCACCTCGGTCGACTACGCCTACGCCTGGGCCGGCGTCTACCACCGGCGGCTGGTCGACCGGGGGCTGCTGCACTTCACCCACGGGCTGCGCACCGCCGAGGACCGGCCGTGGATCTGGCGGCTGCACCGGGAGGCCGAGTCGTTCGCCGCGGTGGGGCTGCTGGGCGTCTATTACCGGCGTGGAGTGGCCTCCTCGCTCACCCAGATCGGTGATGTGCGGCAACTGGATTTCATTCGCGCATTCGACCAGGTGATCGAGGAGACCTCGAGGGATCCGGAGGCCGATAAGCTGCTGCCCAAGGCAGTACGCACCTACTGCGCGATCATGGCTCATCACCTCGGTTCTATCGAGAGGTTCGAACCCGCCGTGGCTCGGAAATTGCGTTCCCTCAGCTCCGCCGCCCTGAAAGGCATGCCGCAGGGCATCCTGACGGACGTGCTGGACTCGATGGACGGTCAGCGGGCGGGCCGGCTGCGGCGGCTGCGGCGCAGGCCCGCCTCCGCCCGGGCGGTGAGCGTCTGATGCCCCGCACCACGCCCCGCACCACCCAGATCTTCTGCGCCTCCACGCTCTACGGTGCCGCGACGGTGGCCGCCGCGCTCGACGCAGGCCTCTTCGAACCGGCCGACCGGCGGCTGCTGCTGGTCACCAACAACGCGGCCAACCCGGAGGTCACCCCGTCCGTCGACGCCATGCCCGGCTTCGGGCGGATCCGGGACCGCTTCGACGGCGTACTGTCCTGGAACGAGACCATCGCCCCGTTCCACCCCAGCGGCTGGGGCCCGCGCCCCGACGACGTGCCGCTGTGGGAGCGGCATCTGCGGCTGCTGTGGGGGCTCGGCGACGACGAGGTCCGGCTGGCCGTCGAGTCGATCCAGGTCAACCCATCGCTGGCGCTGTGTCAGCTGTTCCCCGGCACCGCCGTCGACGTGTACGCCGACGGCCTGATGAGCTACGGCCCCACCCGCGACAAGATCGACCCGCTGGTCGGCACCCGGATCGGCCGGGTGCTGCACCTCGACCTGGTGCCGGGTCTGCGCCCGCTGCTGCTCACCGAGTTCGGCGTGGCCCCGGAGGTGGTGCCGACCGGGGCGTTCCTGAAGGTGCTCGGCGAACTCGCCGAGGAGGAGGGCGAACCGGAGGACGTCGGGGAGGAGCCGCCGGCCCTGCTGCTCGGGCAGTACCTGTCGGCCCTGGGCATCCTGACCGCCGCCCAGGAGGAGGAACTCCACCTGCGCATGGTGCGCGAGTCGGTGGCTCTGGGCCACCGGCGGCTGGTCTTCAAGCCGCACCCGATGGCACCGGCCGGCTGGTCACGGCTGCTGGAGGAGGAGGCCGGCCGGCTGGGGGCACGGCTGACCGTGCTGGACCGCCCGGTGCTGGCCGAGGTGGTCTTCCAGCGGATGCGTCCGGCGCTCGTCGTCGGCTGCTTCTCCACCGCGCTGCTGACCGCGGCGACGTTCTACGGTCTCCCGGTCGCCCGGGCGGGCACCGAGACCGTGCTGGCCCGGCTCGCCCCGTACCAGAACAGCAACCGGGTTCCGCTGACCATCGTCGACGCGCTGCTGCCGGACCTCGCCGACGCCTCGGCGGTCACCGGGTGGCGGCCTCCCACGCCGGAGCGGGTGGCGGAGCTGACGACGCTGCTGACGGCGGTGGGCTTCGCGATGCAACCAAGGATCTACCCGCGGCTGCGGCCGGAGGCCGAGGGCTATCTCGCCGAGCATCTCGGCCCGCACACCTGGCGGTACTTCAAGCGGCGCCGGCTGACGGCGCTGGCCCTGCCGGGCGCGCTGCCCGCGCAGCTGTCGTTCATCCCGCGGAACGCCACGGTACGCCGGATCGCCCGGCGTGCGCGGGCGCTGGCCCGCCGCTGACCGCGGCCCCGCCGCGCCCGGGCGCCCCACGACCGGGCCGACCGCCCCGACCACCCCGCTCCCCGTTCCACCGGGGACGCCCGCTTGCCCTGCCGCCCGCCCCGGCCGTATCGACGGGCGGCACCACGCCCTCACCGGGCGGGCCCGCGTGCCGTCTCCCCCACCGCGAAAGGTCTCCGATGAACACGGCCGACCCGGCCGTGGCTCCGACGAGCCCGGCCCCGGAGCCCGCCCGGCGGGTGCAGCCCTCCGACACCGCCTCCCGCACGAAACCTGCTGCACCCTCTTCCCGCGCCGCATCTGCTGCGTCCGCCTCAGCCGCTGGTGTCCGCGGATCCGGCGGGGACCGGCTGCGTGCTCTGGACGGGCTGCGGCTGCTGGCCGCGCTGATGGTGTGCGCGTACCACTTCGCCGGGCGGGGCGGTGAGGTCACCGGCTCCTGGGGGCAGTCGCCCGGGCAGCTGTTCCCGACGCTGTCCCAGGCGGCGGTCTACGGCTGTCTGGGTGTGCAGTTCTTCTTCGTCATCAGCGGTTTCGTGATCTGCCTGAGCAGCTGGGGCCGGTCCCCGGGGGACTTCTTCCGGTCCCGGACCGCCCGTCTCTTCCCCGCCTACTGGGCGGCGCTGCTGCTGGTGGGCGCCGCCTCGCTCGCGCTGCCGGCGGTGGTCCCTCCGCTGCGGACGGACGAGTTCCTGGTCAACTTCACCATGCTCCAGCAGCCCATGGGCGTGCCCCGGGTCCTCGGTGTGTGCTGGACGCTGTGGGTGGAGATGCGCTTCTACGTGCTCTTCGCGCTGTTCGTGATCTGGAAGGGGGTCACCTACCGGCGCGTGGTGCTGTTCTGCGTGCTGTGGACCCTGGCGGGCGCGGTCGCCCGGGTCGCGGACACACCGCTGCTGGACGAGCTGGTGATGCCCGACCACGCTCCGTTCTTCGTCGGCGGGCTGGCCCTGTATCTGATCCACCGGTTCGGCGGCGATCTGCTGCTCTGGGGGATCGTGGGCATGTCCTTCCTGCTGGGGCAGCGCGCCGCGGTCACGGCCCTGTGGTCCCCGGACCCGGGCGGCGACTTCCACCGCGATCCGTACGTCGTCCAGGCACTGGTCCTGCTCGCGTTCGCCGCGGTCGCCGCGGTCGCCCTGGGCTGGACCCGCGGGGCGAACTGGCGCTGGCTGACCTTGGCCGGGGCGTTGACCTACCCGTTCTATCTGATCCACGAGCATCTGGGCTGGTTCGTCATCCGGGTGCTGCACCGCGAGCTGGGGCTGGGCCCCTACGAGACGGTGGCAGCGACCGTGACCGTGCTGCTCGCGCTGGCCTGGTGGCTGCACCGGTGGGTGGAGCGGCCCGTCGGGCCGCGGCTGAAGCGGGCGATGGTGCGGCCGGGACGATGATGCGTTGGTGCGATATTCGGTGAAGGGCTGGATTCCCTCACCCACAGGGGGCACCCTCCCTGCATGGGAACTGCACAGGGCACGGGTACGGCAGAGCCGGCCGAGAGCCGCCCCGGCGAGCTGAAGGACGTCCCCGGCTGGTTCTGGCCCCTGGACCAGGTCCTGTTCACGTGGTTCCTGCAGCGGCAGACCGACCTGGGCACGCAGGGCGACCTGCTGGAACTCGGCGCCTACCTGGGCAAGAGCGCCATCCTGCTGGGGCACCACCTCCAGGCCGGCGAGACGTTCACGGTCTGCGACCTGTTCGGCAGCGACGCCCCGGACCAGGCCAACCGCGCCGAGTCGGCGGGCTCCTACGCCACCCTCACCCGACAGGCGTTCGAACGGAACTACCTCGCGTTCCACGACACACTGCCCACGGTGGTGCAGGCCCCCACCTCGGTGATCACCGACGAGGTCGCACCGGGGAGCTGCCGCTTCGTGCACGTCGACGCCTCGCATCTGTACGAGCACGTCCGGGACGACATCGAGGCGGCCCGCGAGCTGCTGCTCCCGGAGGGCATCGTGGTCCTCGACGACTACCGCTCCGAGCACACCCCGGGCGTCGCGGTCGCCGCCTGGGAGGCGGTGCTCAACGGCGGGTTGCGCCCCGTCTGCCTCAGCACCCAGAAGCTGTACGCCACCTGGGCGGACCCCGAGCCGGTCCAGGAGGAGCTGCTGGCCCTGCTGGAGGCGCGCTCGGACGTCTCGGTGAGCGTGCAGGAGGCCGCGGGCCACCGGCTGGTGCGGGCCCGGGGCAGGAGCATGCAGCCGCCGCCGTTCCCGCACTCCCGGCACTACACGCCCCCGGCGCCCGCGGCGGCCGTGCGGTCGGCGGCGGTTCGCCCGGCGGCGACCGCCCGCGTCCGCCGCCTCGCCGTGGACCTGCTGCCCCCGGTGATCACCCGGGCCGTACGGCGCTACCGCACCGGGCGGACCCGGACCGCGTCCCGCGCCTCGACGCCGCGCTGATCACCCCGCCGATCATCGGCACGGGGGCGAGTCAGGCGCTGGACAGCGACAGCTTCACCGCGAAGCCCAGGAACAGCGCACCGGCCGCCGAGGTCGCCCCGGCCGACAGGCGTCTGCGGCGGCGGAAGGCCGCGGCCAGCCGGGTTCCGCTGAAGATCAGCGCGCTGAGGTAGAGGAAGCTGGCGAGCTGGGCGAGGGTGCCGAGGACCACGAAGGACAGGGCGGGATAGGCGTACCCGGGGTCGACGAACTGGACGAAGAAGGCGACGAAGAAGAGGATCGCCTTCGGGTTGACCAGGCTGATGACCAGCGCACGCCGGAAGGGCCGCTCGTCGGCGCCCTCCGCGGCCCGGGACACCGCCGCCGGTCCGTCCTGCTCGCGGCGCGCCCGCCACATCCCCCACGCTGCCCGCAGCATCCCGATCGCCAGCCACGTCAGATATCCGGCGCCCGCGTACTTCACGATCCCGAACAGCACGGCATTGGCCTGCAGCAGCGAGGCGACACCGGCCGCCGAGAGCGTCATCAGCACGGTGTCCCCGCACCAGACCCCGGCGGCGGCACCGTACCCGGCACGCACACCGCGGCGAGCGGCGACGGAGAGGACGTACAGCGAGTTGGGGCCCGGGAGCAGCACGATGAGCACGAGGCCCGCCAGATAGGTGGGCAGATCGATGACGCCGAACATGACCAGGAGTGTCGCACGAGGGACTGACACACCTCACGGGGTTTCCCCGTGCCCCGGTCAGAGATGGCCGCTCGGCTCGTAGCTCCCCCACACCCCGCGCAGCGCGTCGCACACCTCGCCCACCGTGGCACGTGCCCGCAGCGCCCGCTTCATCGGGTACAGGACGTTCTCCGTCCCCTCGGCGGCTCGCTCCAGGGCGGCCAGTTCACGGTCCACCACGCCCCCGTCGCGTTCGGCACGCAGCCGGGCCAGCCGCTCCACCTGGCGGGCCTCGATGGCCGGGTCCACGCGCAGCGGCTCGTACGGCTCCTCCTCGTCGAGCCGGAAGCGGTTGACGCCGACCACGACCCGGTCGCCCGTGTCGGTCTCCCGGGCGATCCGGTACGCGTTGCGTTCGATCTCGCGCTTCTGGAAGCCGCGCTCGATCGCGGCCACCGCCCCGCCCAGCTCCGCCACCTTCCGCAGCAGCCCGACCGCCGCGGCCTCCAGGTCGTCGGTCATCCGCTCCACGGCGTACGAACCGGCGAACGGGTCGACGGTCGCCGTCACATCCGTCTCGTGGGCCAGGATCTGCTGGGTGCGCAGCGCCAGCCGGGCGGACTTGTCGGTGGGCAGGGCGATGGCCTCGTCGAAGGCGTTGGTGTGCAGCGACTGGGTGCCGCCGAGGACCGCGGCCAGGCCCTGCACCGCCACCCGGACCAGGTTCGCCTCCGGCTGCTGCGCCGTCAGCTGCACCCCCGCGGTCTGGGTGTGGAAGCGCAGCATCAGCGACCTGGGGTTCCGGGCGCCGAACTCCTCCTTCATCAGCCGCGCCCACATCCGCCGGGCCGCGCGGAACTTGGCGATCTCCTCCAGGATCGTCGTCCGGGCGACGAAGAAGAACGACAGCCGCGGCGCGAAGTCGTCGACGTCCATGCCGGCCGCCACCGCCGTGCGGACGTACTCGACCCCGTCGGCCAGCGTGAACGCGATCTCCTGCGCCGGGGAGGCGCCCGCCTCGGCCATGTGGTAGCCGGAGATCGAGATCGTGTTCCACCGGGGCAGCTCCGCCCGGCAGTACCGGAAGATGTCCGCGGTCAGCCGCAGCGACGGCTTCGGCGGGAAGATGTACGTGCCGCGCGCGATGTACTCCTTCAGCACGTCGTTCTGGATCGTGCCGGTCAGCCGGTCCGCGCTCGCCCCCTGCTCCTCGGCCACCAGCTGGTAGAGCAGGAGCAGCAGCGCGGCCGGGGCGTTGATCGTCATCGAGGTGGAGACCTCGTCCAGCGGGATCCCGCCGAACAGCACCCGCATGTCGTCGACGGAGTCGACGGCGACCCCGACCTTGCCGACCTCGCCGTGGGCGAGCGGCGCGTCGGAGTCGTGACCCATCTGGGTGGGCAGGTCGAAGGCGACCGACAGCCCGGTGGTGCCGTGCGCGATCAGATCCCGGTAGCGGGCGTTGGACTCCGCCGCCGTGCCGAAGCCCGCGTACTGGCGCATGGTCCACGGCCTGCCGGTGTACATGGTCGGATACACGCCCCGCGTGAACGGGTACGCCCCCGGTTCGCCCAGCTGCTGCCCCGGATCCCAGCCGTCGAGGTCGCCGGGGCCGTAGACCGGCTGGACGGGCAGTCCGGACTCCGACTCGTGCGCCATGGTGTGCCGCCTTTCGCCGCGCCCCGCTCACCACCATGCCCCGCCGTTCGCCGGGCGTCATCCGCGGGGAACATCGGAGAGAAGGCCGGCGAGGGCCGGCAGCGGACCCGTGGGACGACGGCGGGCCGTGGTGAGTACCGGTGAGCGCGAGGGCGGCGGGGCCGCGGGGAAGGTTTCGGGGCGCGGGCGGGACCGGGGGAACGTGTCCCGCCCGCGCCAGGTGCACGAACCGTAGGTACGGGGGGAACCCCGGCTCAGTGCGACAGCCGATGACCAGTCGGCTCAATCAGTACTGCGTCACGGCTGCCGAAAGTGTCACACCCTCGGCGAGACTTTCTCCGTGAGCCGGGAAAAGGCCAGGTCAAGACGGCTTTCGGAGTGCGGGACGAAGGACGGTCGGGGCAGCTCGGCGGCGGGACGCGTCGTGGCGGGGCCCAGGGCACGGGAATGGGTCCGGTCGCCGTCGCGCCCCTTCCTCCCGCCGCGGTCGCCCCGGTCACCCCGGTCGCCGCCGGCGTCCTTGTCGTCGTCGTCCTCGTCGCCCCGCTTGCTCTTCCCGTCGTTCTTCTCGTCCTTCTTCTCGTCCTGCTGCCTGTCGCTCTTCTCGTCGCCCTCGGTGTCGCTCTCCGTGCGTCCGTTCTGCGGGTCACCGTCACCCTTGCCGCTCTTGCTGCCCTTGCCGCTGTTGGCATCGATGTCAGCGTTCGTGTCGGTGAGGAGACGCTTGCAGAGCTTGCGCACGCGGGCGGGGCCGCCGGCCGCCTCGATCAGGGCGCGCTTGCGGGAGCGGTCGAGGTCGCTGCCCTCGCGCAGGTCGCGGCAGGCCCTGGTGAGGGCCTTCCGCCGGTCGGCGGTGCGGCCGTCGCCGGCGTCGGAGCGGGGCTTCGCCGCCGGGTCGCCGTCCGCCTCGTCCTGCGCGGTGCCGCCGTCGGCCGGGTCGGCCGGGTCCGTCGGATCGCCACCGGGCGCGGTCCGGCCGTCGGTCGGGCGCTGCGGGGACGGTTCGACCAGCGGCCGGTCGGGGCGGTGGCCGGTGCTCGCGGCGGCGGAGACGGAGGCGCCCGGATCGGGTTCGTCGCCGTGGAACAGCACCGGCAGCACTCCGGTTCCGGCCGCGGCCCCGACCCCGCCGACCAGTCCGACGGTCAGCGCGGCGGCCATCGCCAGGCGCAGCGGGCCCCAGCGGCCGGGCCGCGGGGTGCCGTCGCCGGGTCCCCCGATGCGGACCAGCCCGGCGCCGGAGCTGCGGGTTCCGCTGCCGTGGCCGGAGGCGGGCGGGGTGAGGCCGACGGTGTCCAGCTCGGTGCCGCGTTCGGCGTGCGCCTTGCGGAAGGCGGCCAGCGCGGCGGCCTCACCGGGGAGTTCCTCGCTGGTGGCGGGGGGTTCCGGGGAGAGTGCGGCGAGCGTGGCGGCGAGCCGTTCGGCCCGTTCGCGGCCTTCCGGGTCGACGGCGTCGAGGGGTTCCCCGCGCAGCAAGAGCTCCGCCGTCCTGCGGTCCAGCCACCTGTCCTGCTCGTCGGCCATCACATGTCCCTCTGCGTCCGCGCAACGCTTTGCGTCACACTGACGGACGTCGCCGCACGTCCGCGCGGTTCTCGCGGGGCGGGCACGGCGTCGAGCACACCCGCGGATTCCGCATCCTCGCCGAGCAGCTCGGCCAGCCGCTTCAGTCCGCGGTGCGCCGCGGTGCGGACGGCACCGGGGCGCTTGCCCAGGGTCTCGGCGGCGGTCTTGGCGTCGAGACCGACCACCACGCGCAGGACGACGGCCTCGGCCTGGTCCTGCGGCAACCGGGCGATCAGGGAGAGGGCAGTGTCGGTGGCGAGCGCCTCGATGGCCTCGCCCGCGGTGTCGGACTCGGCGGGCCTGCCGGTCAGCTCCGTCTCGTCGCCCCCGATCGCGGGCCGCCTGCCACGCATCCGGATGTGGTCGAGAGCGCGGTTGCGGGCGATCCGGGCGGCCCAGCCGCGGAAGCGGTCCGCGTCGCCGCTGAAGCGGTCGAGGTCGCGGGCGATCTGCAGCCACGCCTCGGATGTCACGTCCTCGGCGTCCGGTTCGCCGACCAGCGTCCGCACGTAGCCGAGCAGCCGCGGGTGCACCGTGCGGTACACAGTCCGGAACGCCGTCTCGTCCCCGGCCTGTGCCGCGCGCACCGCGGCGGTCAGTTCCGCGTCCTCCCCCAGCACCCCGCGCGCCTCTCCTTGCGCCTGACTCGTTCTTTGCTGGCTACGGTGGTCTACCGCAGGTCGGCGCGGGGGCAAGCCCAGCGCACTCCGGCGCGAATGGCACGTTACGTCTTGAAACCGCTCCTCGTCCACGCCCCCGCGAGTGGCCGTACAAGATGCAACTAACCCGTGACGCAGTGGGGTGTGACACAAAACGCAGCCCTGACGCTGTAGGGAGTACGGGCCGCCGCGCGGCCCGTGCCGCGCGACGGCCGGGGCCTCTCCTGTGGGGGGTGGCGGCCCCGGCCGTTGCCTCGGTCCCACAGCCCGGCGGCCTCGGGACGGCCGCCGGCGGCCCTCGTACGTCTCGACGTCGTACGGGAATCCGCCCCGGTCCGCCTCCGCCCAGGCCCGTCAGCCGCCGGATCCCCGCAGGCGCCGCATCCCCCGCGGACGCCAGTCGTCCCGGCGCCTCGTCCGCGCCCCGTGGGCCCCCGAGTCCCGGGCGGTCCGGAACGCGGCCATCGCCGCATCCTGCGCCGCCGGGTCGAGGACCGCGGCCCGCATCGCGGCGCCCAGCAGCTCCGGCAGTACCGTCTCGTCCCGGGTGCGTGCACCGGACCGCGATCCGCAGTGGCCTGGGTTCATTCCGACTCCTTCGCTGATCCGGCATCCCGGTGCGGCCCGTCCGGGCCGCCGAGACGGCGGGCCAGCCGCCGCAGCCCCCGGTGTGCGGCGGTACGCACGGCGCCCGGCCGCTTGCCGAGCACCCGGGCGGCGGCGGGACCGTCCAGCCCGACGACGACCCGGAGCAGTACCGCCTCGGCCTGGTCGCGCGGCAGTCCGCGGACCAGCTCCAGCGCCTGCCGGGTGGAGAGGGACTCCAGGGCCTGGTCGTGCGTGCTGTGCGGCCCCGGCAGTTCCAGTACGTCCGGTTCCAGCGCCGTGGTCCGCGGACGCACCCGCTGCCGCCGCAGATGGTCCAGCGCCCGGTGCCGGGCGATGGTCGCGGTCCAGCCGCGGAACCCGGCCCCGTCGCCCCGGAACCGCCCCAGGTCCCGGGCGATCTGCAGCCAGGCGTCGGACGCGACGTCCTCGGCATCGCCCCCGACCAGTCCGCGCAGATAGCCGAGCAGGCCCGGCTGCACCAGCCGGTAGGCGACGGCGAAGGCCGCCTCGTCCCCGTTCTGGGCCCGCTCCACGGCCGCGCCCAGTTCCCCGTCGTCCGCACGCGTGCCGCGGGGGTCCCCTCCCTGACCCAAGACCGTCCTCGTTCGTGCCGGTGTCCGTGCCGGGTGACCGGCAGGTCCGCGTCACGCGGACCGGTTGCGGCCCGTGCCGACGCCTCAAGGGCATCAGCGTCGTACGGCGCAGAAACGTCACAGCCCATCAGGGGACGGACGGCCCGCCCAGGTACCGGCCGTGCCGGTCGTACGGCCAGGCGTTGGCGACACAGCCCTTGAGCCCCTTGATCTGCTGCATCATCGCGGGGGCGGGCTGCCCCGGCCCCGGGCACCCCTCATGACCGTGCCCGATCCGGTGGCCGACCTCGTGGTTGACGATCAGCGCGCGGTACTCGCCGATGGGCCCGTCGAACTGGGGCGAGCCCAGCACCCACCGCTTGAGGTTGACCACGACGTCGGTGCCCACACTGCAGTTGACCTCGCCGCGGGTGAGCAGTCCCGCCGCCCCGCAGATCCGGTCCACCGTGCCCGGCGTGGCGATCTTAACGACGAAGTCGTACGAACCCGAGCTGACCAGCTGGAACGAGTTGACCCCGTCCTTCGACCAGCCGCGGCGGTCGGCGAGGACCCGGGATATCTCGGCCGCCGCGGCGCTCGCCGACACCTCGATGCCGTTCTCGACCAGCACCTTGTACCGCCGCACCCGGTCACCCGTTCCGACGACCGTCCCGTCGGCCTGCGCCGTGACGAACGTGCCGGGTCCGCCGGCCGGAATCGGGATGGTGCTGGGCGAGGACGACGCCGACGGGGAGGGAGAAGGAGACGGCGAGGAAGAGGGGGAGGGCGAGGCGCTCTCCTCGGCCGCCTCCTTCCCCTCCTTCTCCTCCTCCGACGTCCCGGCGCCCGGGGAGGCGAGCGCATCGGCCTCCTCCAGCATGTCCCCGCCGTCGAGGACGGCGGCCCGCCCCTCGGCCTCGGCGGCGTCCAGCTCCTGCCAGTACGCCAGGGCCACTCCCGAGGTGAACATCACGGCCAGGAAGACCAGACCGGCGAGGACGGTGGGGGCAGGACCCCGGGGACGAGCACCCCCGGGTCGGCGGCGTCTTCCCCGACGCTCACGCCGGCCCCCGCCCGCGGCACGCTTACCCACGGCGACAAATCCCCCGTATCAGAACACTCTGCACGCAACTCGAACGCTAGTTGCATACAGCATACGTACGAGGTGCGTACACCCTTCGCTCGCCCACCGCCTCGTCAGAGGTAGATCTGGCGCCGGCACCCCCGGCAGTACGTCTTGCCGCCACGCCGCTCGGTCCACCGGTGTTCACACCCGGGCACCCTGGGCGGGCCCTGCTCGACTGCCGGCCGGGCAGTACGGGGCGGACGGCGGGTCATCGCGCCGCGCCCCGCTCGATGACCGCCGCCAGCTCCCGCGCGAGCAGCGGCGAGCAGCGCCCCAGCTCGACGAGCGGGCGCGGATCCGCGTCCGCGTAGCTGTTCGGGTCCAGCCCCAGCGACGGGAGCCGAAGCCCCGCGCGCTCCAGCGCGGACGCGAGGGCGTCCCTGGACTCTTCGGCAGCTCTGATCGTGTCGCCCGCGACCGGGTGCTCCACCGCCATGCTCCGCTCCTTTCGCCGTTCCCCCGCACGGGGTGAACTGCGTGAACTACTCTGCGTGTTCCGGGTGTGACGAGCATGACCCGGGAGCGGGGCCGAAACGCCGTGGGCGGGATGTCCTGCGCCGACCGGTGGCGCACCTTCCGTATCTTCCACGGCCTGCTTCGACGAAGGAGCGCAATGCCGCCGAGAAGGGTGATCACAGGACGCAGCCAGGAGCCCCGGCGCCGGTACGCCGAGGAACTCCGGCTCCTGCGCACCGCCAGGGGCGAGAGCCTGCGGGACCTGGCCAAGGTGGTCGGCTGGGACGCCTCGCTCTTCGGCAAGCTGGAGAGCGGGGCGACCCTGGGCAGCCCCGAGCTCGCCGAGGCGCTGGACCAGCACTACGGGACACCGGGCCTGCTGCTGGCGCTGTGGGAGCTGGCGGTCGGGGATCCGACGCAGTTCAAGGAGCAGTATCGGCGGTACATGCTGCTGGAGAGTGAGGCGGTGAATCTGTGGCACTACGGGGTGAGCACGATTCACGGTCTGCTGCAGACGGACGCATACGCGCATGAGGTTCTGGCGTTGGGCGGCGCCTCGGGCAAGGAGTTGGACCAGCAGGTAGAGGCACGTACGGGACGCCGGAAACTGCTGGAGGGGCCGGACGCCCCGCCGTTCCGCGCCCTCTTCGCCGAGACTGTGCTGCGCACCCCGCTGCGCGACGTGGCAGCGTGGCGGGAACAGTTGGGCTACCTGCTTGAGGCTACGGAGCGCCCGAACATCACGCTGCAGGTCCTGCCGCTGAGTTCCGGCCTGCACGGTCTGGTCAGCACGGACGTGATGTTTCTGCGACTGCTGAACGGCACTACCGTCGCTTATACAGAGAATGCACACCGGGGCGAACTAGTCGAGGAAAACGCCTCAGTGGAGCGACTGCTACGTGCGTACGATGCGGTGCGTGACCTGGCCCTGTCCCCGGCCGAGTCGCGGAAGTTCGTCCTGCGGATGTTGGAGGAAGTGCCGTGCGAGCCATCGACCTGACCAACGTGACGTGGCGCAAGAGCACTTACAGCAACCCCGATGGCGGCGCCTGCCTCGAGGTCGCCGCTCCACATCCCGCGACCGTCCCCGTCCGCGACAGCAAGACACCCGACGCCCCCGCCCTGTTCTTCGCGACCGCCGCGTGGGCGTCATTCGTCACGGCCCTCAAGGACGGCGGACTGTCCGGCTGAAGGCGTCGGCAGGTCCAGTGCAGCACGTATCCCACGCAGGGGCTGCTCCCCGTTGTGCTGGTCCACCGAGCGCAGGGCCTGCAGGAAGGCGTCCGCATCCGGCGCCTCGGCCGCCTGCTCCCAGTACGGAAGCCCTGCCTCGAGTTCCGTGACGAGCTGCCCGACGGGCTGCTCGGCCGTCGGCAGCTCGGCGTCCTTGAGCAGGTCCACCGTCTCCGTCTGCGCCTCGGCCATCCGACCGGCCCAGACCTTGGCGCCGGCGAGGTCCTGCTGCGGGTTCTTCGCCGGGCGGAGCGCGGTGGCGGTGTTCAGCGGCTTGACGGCGGTGAGGAAGGTCAGCTGGGGCGAGTCCAGGTTGGACGCGTCCCGGCGTACCGAGAAGTCGAGTTCCGCGCTGCCCGGGCGGGCCACCCAGCACAGCACGGTGCGCCGCCCGCTGTCCCAGCCACGCTCGTCGGGATGGAAGTAGTAGGTCTGCAGCCGCCCGAAGGCCATCGGATCCATCGAGTAGTCGAGGTAGAACTCCGTGCACCGTGCAAAAGCGGTCTCCGCGATGCCGTCTCGGCCCGGGAACCCTCCCTGTCCGGAGAGCGCGAAGGTGGCGTACGCCTCGGCTCGGTGCGGTTCGTCGCAGGGAACCAGCTCGACGTTCAGGCCGCCCAGCGGCGGGGTGTCCCGGTCCGGCATCCACGCGCCGGGGTTGAAGCAGTCGCCGACCTCGATCGAGTGGACCGAGGTCCACCCCGGCTTGGCGATCTCCCCGGTGTCGCCCCTCTCCGGCGGCGCCCAGACCCTGAAGTCGACCACCGTGAGGGCGATTCCGGCCAGCACCAGGACCACCCCGGACACGGAGATCCCGGCGATCGCCAGCCCCTGGCCCCGCTGCCCCTTCCTGGATATCTGCACCAGCGCGACGATGCCGAGGACCAGCCCCAGGGGAGCGAGGCACAGCAGCGATGTCACCAGAGCGGCGACCGCCAGGGGGTTCAGCACCGGCCGCGTGTACGACGGGGGTGGGTACCAGGGGGGAGGGACCGACACGAGACTCTTCCTTCGGGCAGCCCGGCGGGACGAGTCCCGGCGTGGGCAACGGCAATACAGGGGGGCCGACGCAGGGTACAGGCGTTCTCGCCTGTGCGTCCCGCCGCTGGAAACCGGCCCGCTGCATCTTCCGTCCTACAGCGCCGGACGGCGCGCGATGCGGTCAGTGCACGTCGAACTAATTCCCATGGAAGGACGGCCGGGCCAGCACGATGGGGCGTGGTGCGTTCGAACAGCGGGACCGTCACGCCTTTTCCCATGCGTGGCCTGGAGGCCTCAGCGGAGAGCGGCGGGCGGTCCTGCGCTCCATGTGGTGGTGGTCAGGCGGGCGCCGATCGGATGCCTAACGTCAACCAGGGCGGCAAGCTCTCCTACGAGATTGGCGACGGTCGACGCCTCCCCTGGCCACCACCACCCGATCAACCGTGGTGTGCTGCGTGGGCACCGGGTGGACATCTCACGTCGACCAGGCACTCGCATGCCCTCTTACGAGACCGGTGGCGCCCGGTGTCCTCGGAGCACACCACGGTTTGGCGGGTGTTGGCGCCCGCGGGCGTCGGGCGGACGACTTTGGTTCACGCGTCCCTTGTGAGGGCTGATAGGAAGATCGCTCGCCGCCCGGCGCCTCCAGGCGTCAACACCCGCCACTTGATGACTCGTTGGAGTTGGTGGTGCGAGCCCGCCGCACGGTGACCTCTTGTGAAGCCAGAGCCCTTGAGCTCCTGTCAAGACCGAGGCCCGTGAGGCGAGCTGGTGCCACGAACAGCTACTGAGGTGGCGGACCAGCCGTACGGCGGAGTCCTGGAATTAGGTCGCTGCGTGGCCCGCATGTGCTCGTGACCAACACAACCACGTCATGGGGAAGGAAGACCTGATCTACTGCGGAATCGACTGGGCCGAGCGGCATCACGACATCGCCCTGGTCGACGACAGCGGCCAGCTACTCGCGAAGCTGCGCATCACCGACGATGCCGTCGGCTACCGCACCTTGCTTGATCTGCTGGCCGAGCACGGCGACACCGAGCAAGCGCCTATCCCGGTGGCCATCGAGACCTCGCGCGGCCTGCTGGTGGCGGTGCTGCGGACCGGGAAGCGCAAAGTCTTCGCGATCAACCCGATGGCCGCTGCTCGCTACCGCGACAGGCACAGCGTGTCGCGCAAGAAGTCCGACCCCGGCGATGCCCTCGTGCTGGCCAACATCCTGCGCACGGACATGCACGCTCACCGCCCCTTGCCTGACGACAGCGAACTCAGCCAAGCGATCGCCGTGCTCGCACGCGCCCAGCAGGATGCGACGTGGAACCGTCAGCAGATCTCCAACCAGCTCCGCTCCCTTCTGCGCGAGTACTACCCTGCAGCGCTGGCCGCCTTCGAGCCTTGGAGGAACGGTCTCTGCCGACGGGAAGCACGGGAGATCCTGAGGGTGGCCGCCACGCCGACGCAGGCTGCACGGCTCACGCGCATGCAGCTGCAGGCCGCGCTGAAGCGCGCTGGCCGTGAACGGAGCGTCGCCACCGAGGCGGACCGTATCCGTGGGATCTTCCGGGCCGAGTGGGCCCACCACTCGCCACCGGTCGAAGAAGCCCTCGGCAAGCAGATGCTCGCCCTCCTGGTGCAACTGGAGGCGGCTTGCACGGCTGCCGACGACCTCGCCGGGGCGGTCGAAGCGAGTTTCCCTCAGCACCCGGACGCTGACATCATCCTCAGCTTCCCCGGCCTCGGGGTCCAGCTCGGCGCCCGGGTGCTTGCGGAGATCGGTGACGACCGCAATCGCTTTGCCGACGCCCGCGGCCTGAAGGCATACGCAGGCTCCTCGCCGATCACCAGAGCCTCTGGGAAGAAGTCGAGCGTCTCCCGGCGATGGGTGAAGAACGACCGGCTCAACCACGCCGGCTACCTCTGGGCCTTCGCCGCCATGACTCGCTCGCCGGGGGCCAAGGTGCACTACCGGCGGCGGCGCGACTGCGGGGACTGGCACTCTGCGGCTCAGAGGAACCTCTTCAACCGCATGATCGGACAGCTCTACCACTGCCTCCAACACGGGACCCACTTCGACGAAATCGTCGCGTTCCCCACAGCCACCGCCGCTCACGCGGCATGAGTGCCGTCAGCCGCCGATCGCGCGCGACCAACGCTCTTGGATGACGGACAACTTCCGCTCAAACTCGGCATCCCACATCCGGTTGGTGAAGGCCCCGGGAATCGTAAGCGAACGCCCACGGCCCCGTACGGCCCGCAGGTCCCACCAGGACCCACTACGCGTGAGGTGCTGTCGCTTCTCGATTCGGGTGATCTCGCTCCAGGGAACCGAGCGCCGGCTCACGAAGGTGCGGAATTCCATGCCATCCGCAGTCAGGCGCGTCCGACCGTATCCACGGTTGATCATGTAGAAAACCGAGGTCAACCACACAACACCGAAGCCACCAACCCACCACCATCGGGCTGATGTCAACTCGGCCAGGCCGACCGCTACCGCCCCACTGGCAAAGACCAGCGTCAGGAAACCGGTCCACCACCAGTTTCTCCTCTGCTCAGCCTCGCTGAGACCGATCCACACATCGGGCATGTCCATGATGCTACCGACACACACTCGAACAACGAGCCCACCAACTTGACGAGTTAAACGCCTGAGGTGTCTCGTAACCGTGCCGGATGTCCGCTGGGCAGCTGAACACCCGGAGGTCCCCCCACCTGCCCACGGTGATGCCTGTGGTGTGATCACCGGCCACGGTGAACCGGGGTCGCATGGGAAGGTCGCACCTACCGCAGCGGAAATCCCACGGTTCGGTGAGATGCCAGGTGGGACAGCCGCCGAACTGGCATCCCGCCATGTGTGTGATGACGTCGCCCGGTCGTCGCCGGAGGTCTCCTCGACCAGTCGTCGCACGTCGTCCGCAAGGTCGTCCGGCAGTTCGCCCGGGTAGGGGAAGTCGGTCAGCGGCACCGGGGTCAGCAGGCACGGCAGGGGCGAGAAGCCGAAGTCGTCCTCCTCCTGCCGCACCGGCTCCGGTGCGGCAGAGGGCCCCTGCGGGAGGTCGGCCGCCCGCCACCAGCGGATCTCCACGACCGGGTTGTCGTCCGCGTGCGGAGCCGGCGGACCCTCGTGCACGTTGGGGCACCGCAGCAGTTGGAACACCTCGGCGTCGTCCGGCCACCGGTCTCCGGCGCATCCCTGCGCCAGACCTGCACCACCGGGATCATGGCCACGGGCGGCAGCCCGGACGGCTCCTGATCGTCCGGCACGGAGCAGTGCGGCCACGGTTCATGCGCCGGCCGGAGCACCGGCCCGGCGACGGAGCTGTCCCGGGCTCCTGGTGTCCCCGGCGTCGGAGCGGGGACGACCGCGGGCCTCGGGTAGGGGGCGAGAGCGGGGACCGCGGCGAGGACGGCCCCGGCGGACGGTCTGTTCGAGTACGGAAGCACCGTCGATTGCCAAGTGGCCCACCCGCGTCAGACGCAAGTGTTCCCGTCCGACCAGGTCCTCGTGGTTCCTCCGGACAGAGCCTGGAAGTGGATCACCGTGCACTGGAAGTTCTGCCGGATCTCCTCACCCGCGGCGTACTCGTAGGAGGTCGGGTAACCGATCCATCCGGCCTCGCATCCCTGGTTGCACCAGTACCTGCCGATGTCTCCCCAGACCGGCCAGGCGCCGCTGCGTGGGGACCAGTAGATGGTTCCGTTCTGGAACTGTGTGCGTCGGCCGACTCCGTCGGGGTTGACCAACTCCTCCGTGAGGGGACAGCCCAGAGCCCCTCCGGGGCCGCCCATGGCGATGTACCGCCGCTCGATCTCGCCCTGGACCCGGTGACCGCAGTAGTCGTCGTCGGCCTGCGCGGACGACGCGGCCGACACCACGAGTGAGCTCGCCAGCAGGGCCGTCAGGCTCAGCGCCGCGGCGATCTTTCCTGGTCCCCTGGCCGGGCCTGTCGCACCGGGACGCTTCATGCTGCCACCTCTCCCCAATCCGGCACGGTCCGAGTCTGCCCGAGCATGCCCCACACACGAGTGAGGGGGACAGCACGTACTGCGCCAAGTTCCGGCGTGGCCGCGTCCCCGCGGGTCTCAGTACCGGGAGGGCGCCCCGCTCATCGCGTCCCGGCACAGCAGCCGCAGGGAGCCGTGGCCGGCGTAGCAGCGGCGGGCCTCGTCGACGGGGTCGAAGAGGCGGCCGTCGGGGGTACGCACCCAGTGGTCGCCACCGGTGGCCCACCACTCGGCGCCGGTGTGACGCGCGATCACCTCGCCCGCGTACGCCCCGAAGCCGCGCAGCACCAGCTGCACCGCCTCCGAGGGCGGCCGTTCGGACCGTATGTCGTCGATCATCCGGTCGACGCGCCACAGGCTCTGCGCCGAGTAGTCGAGGTGCAGCCGGGCGCCCTCGCGCATCATGGCCACCGTGTCCGACGCCCATCGCACGGGCTTGGTGGCCGCCGGCGGCCTGGCCGCAGGGACGGCCGTCGCATCCGTCGTCGCATAAGTCGTCACACCTGGAAGAGCGCTGCGGGGCGGGGTTTCGTCACCCGGATCCGGGGGTTTTCCGCAACGCTCGCAGGACCGCCGCACCGCCACCGCGGGTCCACCGCACGACGGTCACAGTTTCCCGGTCAGCCCAGGCCGCGCGCCCTGCGCGAGACCACCGCGCGCAGCACCCGGCGGCCCTCGGTGGTCACCTCCAGGGCGCTGCGCAGCCCGCCGGCGCCGTGTCCGGCGAGCAGTTCCAGCACGGTGACCTGGCGGCGCAGTTCGGCGGAGACGAGCGGGGACATGTCCTGGGTGCCGCCGGTCCTGCGCTCGTCGAGCGGGGTGGTGTCCTCGGCGGGGTCGAGGAGCCGGTGGATCTGGAGGGAGGCGACGGAGCAGGCGTCGGCCCACACTCGTATCTCGGCGTCGCCCCAGGCGTCCGGCGCGGCGGACAGCATGCGCCGGGCGAGGCTCGCGGCCTCGTCGCCGGACTCCTCGGTGCCGTCGAGGCTGCCGCGCACCTCGTCGAGCAGTACCTTCCAGGTCCGGTCGCCGCCGTCGGCCGCGAGGCTGCCCCACAGCGGGCGCAGCACCTCGTCGTCACCGCCCAGCAGGGGTACGCACCGATCAAGACAGGCCAGTCCGCTCGCGGCCAGTCCGCGCTCGTCGGCCTGCGCGATCAGTTCCACCAGGCTCATGCATGTCTCCCTGTTCGTGCCGTTTCGGCCGCTCGCAGCCACGGAACCCGCACCTCCCCTTACTGCGTGCAACGGCTCCGGAGTGTCACAGGGGCACCACACCCAGCCGGTCGAGGAAGCGGAAGAAGAGGTTTTCGGCCAACGGGTCCGGTGGGCCGGGGTCGGCCGTGAGCACGTCCAGGAGCTCCGCCGCGTCGGCGGTGTGTCCGGCCTCGGCGGCCCAGTCGACGGCCCGGTCGGCGGCGTCGTGCGGCTGGAGGAAGTAGTCCTCCAGGGTGAGCCCCTCCTTCTCGGCGCCCAGGTAGCCGGCCATCGCGGCCCGCGCCAGGCAGGTGGTCCACGCCCCGCTGCGCGGCCCCGCGGCCTCCAGGACCACGCAGTCGCTGTCCATGACGTACCCGAAGAGCGCGGGTGCGCCGGTCTGCGCGGCCAGGTCGTTCATGTTGCCGACGTCGCCGTCGCCGCCCGGGTACTCCCAGACCTGCCAGCCGCCGGGTGCGGAGGTCCGCAGGGTCATGCCCTGTGCGCCCGACAGCGCGTCCAGCTCCGGAATCGGCCGCTCGGCGCGGCCCACGACGAAGTACCCCCAGTAGCCCATGGTGCGGCGGCTCCCCCCGGTGTGGCGTTCGGATCGTCCTCACACCACCACAGCCGTACGGGCCTTCGCAGCCGTATCCGGCAATTCGCCCACGGTGCGGGAACCGCGGCAGAAGGTCAGCCCAGGCGGTCCGCCAGCGCCCGGAACTCGGCCCAGGACAGTTCCGGCGGGGCAGGGTCCCACAGTTTCTGGACCGTGGCGGCCAGCGGCAGCCGGATGCCGGCCGCGACCTGGGCCGGGGTCTGGGCGCTCGCGATGTCGCCCCACACGGCGAAGGTGCCGCCCACGATCCGGTCGTCGTACTCGGCCGGGACCGGCTGGGTGCCGCGCAGCACCCGCGGGGTCCACTGCTCGTAGATGCGCTGCCCGGTCGGGTAGACGAAGGTCTGCGGTTCGCCGAGCACGTAGTAGAGGAACTCGTCGTTGTAGTTGACGACCTCGCGGCCGGCGCGGAGGTACTCCACCGGCTGCCGGGCGCCGATCTCCTTGCCGGTCCAGTAGGCGACCCGGATGTCCTCGGCGGGCTGTACGGAGGTGTCGCGGAAGAAGCCGTCGTTCCAGGCGCGGGGTGCGCGGTCGTGGGCGCGGACGGTGGCGGCCCGGTCGTTGAGCCAGCCGGTGGCGAGGTCGGCGACGGTCGCGCCGGCGCCGTACCGCTCGCGTGCGGCGGCGGCCAGCCCGGGGTAGGAGGCCTGCGGGTCGGAGACGGTCAGCGCCTGGTACTCGTCGCCGCCGAGGTGCCACTGGGAGCCGGGGAAGAGGCCGGCGTACTCGTCCAGCAGGTCGTCGACGATCTCGGCGGCCCCGACCCGGGAGATGTCGATGGCGCCGCGGGTCGGCGTGCCCTGGGCGTTGCGCAGCTGCAGGTCGGGGTGGGCGGCGAGGACGGCGCCGAGGTGTCCGGGCGAGTCGATCTCGGGGACGACCTCGATGTGCCGTTCGGCGGCGAGGTCGACGATCTCCTCGACCTGCGCCTTGGTCAGATGCTCCCGGGAGACGACCTCGGGGTGCGACTCGGACTCGATGCGGAAGCCCTGGTCGTCGGAGAAGTGCAGGCCCAGTTCGTTGAACTTCAGGTCGCCCAGCTCGCGTATCCGGTCCTTGATCCAGTCGGCGGAGTAGTGCTTGCGGGCGATGTCCAGCATGAGTCCGCGGCGGGGTTTGGCCGGTTCGTCCTCGACGACGCCCTCGGGTGCGGTGCCGCCGTCGTGCACGGCCTGCTTGAGGGTGCGGGTGCCGTAGAAGACGCCCGCGTCGGCCGGTGCGGCGATGGTGACGCGCCCGTCGCGGACGGTCAGGGTGTACGACTGCGGGTTCGCGCCGGCGGCGCCGGCCTCGTCCATCTCCAGCCGTACGTCCCCAGGACGCTCGTCGTCCCGCTCACCCGCGTACGACAGCCCCAGCTCACCGGCGATCAGGCGCCCTTCGTCGGCGAGCCCGGCATCGGCCACGACCACGCGGTGGCCCTGCTCGGGCTGCCAGCCCGGACCGCGGGCGGGGGTGTGCTCGCGCACCGCGGGTATGGTGCGCGGCTGCTCGGAGAGCGGGTAGGAGCGGCTGGGGCTCGGGGTGGCTCCGGGCGAGGTGGTGGTGGGCGCCCCCACGGATCCGCCGTCGCCGCCGGCGCCGCCGGTCGCCCAGACGCCGACGCCCGCACCGAGCGCGACCACGGCCGCGCCGGCGACGACCGCCCGCTGCCTCACCTTCCGCGCCGGGGTCCGGCGCCCGTGCTGGCTCACCCTGCCAACCTACGGCCGCGCGCGACGAGCGGCGTCCACGATCCGCTCCGAAACTCTCCCGTTAGGGTGAATTCCGGGCATCGGTCGGCCATGTCATGCCCTCACTCGATAACGTGACACCACAGCCCTCACAAGATCCCCTGCCGACACCCACGTGACGCCCACGAGGACCCACGCTGCCTGCGCACCGACTTCCCGATCTCCCCGGCCGAGTCGCCATACCGGTGCCGGTGCAAACCCGTACCGCCCCGGACGCCCCGCCCAAGCCGTCCGAACCGCCCGTACCGTCCGCACTGGACCGCTTCAACACCGCGGGCCACGACAACGCCGTCCACACCCTCCTCACCTGTCTGCCCAGCCTGCGCTGGGCCCACCGCATCGCCGCCCACCGCCCCTACCCGGACCTCGCCGCCCTGCTCGCGGCGGCCGACGAGGCGGCGTACGACCTGACCCGGGAGGACCTCACCGAGGCCCTGACGTCGGAGCCGCTGCCGGCCCTCCCCGAGGACACCTACTCGGCGGCCCACACGGCCCTGCGCGCGGCACACGCGGCGTACGAGGCCAGATTCGGCCATGTGTTCGTCATCTGCCTCGACGGCCTCCCCGCGGCCGAGACCCTCGACCACGTCCTCGAAGGCATCCGGTCACGATTGACGAACGATCCGGAGGACGAGCGGGAGGTGGCGGCGGAACAGCTCCGGCGCCTGGCCAAGGGACGGCTGAGGAGCACCCTCAGGGGCCCGGGGTTCTAAACCCCCCGAAAACATCCCGCCCTCACCCATCCGCGTGCCAGTTTGATCACACCGGCAGGCCCCCCGTCTGCCTCGCGGCAGCGGCTGGCTACGATGCTGGGGGCCGGTGGACCGTACCCGGCCGGGCCCGACCGACAGAGAAGCCGGCGCGGCCCCAATCCCCGCTCCCGGAGGAAACTTCCGTGCCGGCTGGAACGCTGTACCGCGGCCGGGAAGGAATGTGGTCCTGGGTGGCTCACCGAGTCACCGGCGTCCTCATCTTCTTCTTCCTGTTCGTTCACGTGCTGGACACCGCACTCGTCCGTGTGTCCCCCGAGGCCTACGACGAGGTCGTGGCCACCTACAAGACGCCGATCGTCGCAGTGCTGGAGTACGGCCTCGTCGCCGCCATTCTCTTCCATGCGCTCAACGGCCTGCGTGTCATCGCCGTCGATTTCTGGGTCAAGGGCGCGCGGTACCAGAAGCAGATGCTCTGGTCCGTCGTCGGTCTGTGGGTCGTGCTGATGCTCGGGGCGATCTACCCCGTGCTCGGCCACGCCGCTCGTGAAGTGTTCGGGAGCTGACGCGCATGTCCACCACTGAAACCGCCGCCCCGGGCATCGGCCCCGTAGAGGGCGAGGGCGCCTCCGTCTACTCCGTGGACAACCCGGCGCCGGTGATCGAGCCCCCGCGCAAGCGGACCAAGAAGACACCGAGGTCGGCGCGCGGCAACTTCGAGATGGCCGCCTGGCTGTTCATGCGCCTGTCCGGCGTGGTGCTGGTCGTCCTGGTCATCGGCCACCTGCTCATCCAGCTGGTGCTGGACGGCGGTGTCTCCAAGATCGGCTTCGCCTTCGTGGCCGGCCGCTGGGCCTCCCCGTTCTGGCAGGTCTGGGACCTGCTGATGCTGTGGCTGGCGATGCTGCACGGCGCCAACGGCCTGCGCACGGTCATCAACGACTACGCCGAGCGCCCGAACACGCGGCTGTGGCTCAAGGGCCTGCTGTACACCGCCACGGTGTTCACCATCCTGCTGGGCACGCTGGTGATCTTCACCTTCGACCCGAACATCCGCTAGGCACGGGGCTGCGAGAATCATGAAGGTACACAAGTACGACACCGTCATCGTCGGCGCCGGTGGCGCCGGTATGCGGGCCGCCATCGAGGCGACCAAGCGCAGCCGCACGGCCGTCCTGACGAAGCTCTACCCCACCCGCTCCCACACGGGCGCCGCGCAGGGCGGCATGGCCGCCGCGCTGGCCAACGTGGAGGAGGACAACTGGGAGTGGCACACCTTCGACACGGTCAAGGGCGGTGACTACCTGGTCGACCAGGACGCCGCTGAGATCCTGGCGAAGGAGGCCATCGACTCCGTCCTCGACCTGGAGAAGATGGGCCTGCCGTTCAACCGGACCCCGAACGGCACCATCGACCAGCGCCGCTTCGGCGGTCACTCCCGCAACCACGGCGAGGCCCCGGTCCGCCGGTCCTGCTACGCCGCGGACCGCACCGGTCACATGATCCTCCAGACGCTGTACCAGAACTGCGTCAAGGAGGGCGTGGAGTTCTTCAACGAGTTCTACGTCCTGGACCAGCTGATCACCGAGGTCGACGGCGTCAAGAGGTCGGCCGGTGTGGTCGCCTACGACCTGGCCACCGGTGAGATCCACGTCTTCCAGGCGAAGTCCGTGATCTACGCCTCGGGCGGCTGCGGCAAGTTCTTCAAGGTCTCCTCGAACGCGCACACGCTGACCGGCGACGGCCAGGCGGCGGTGTACCGGCGCGGGCTGCCGCTGGAGGACATGGAGTTCTTCCAGTTCCACCCGACCGGCATCTGGCGCATGGGCATCCTCCTGACGGAGGGCGCCCGCGGTGAGGGCGGCATCCTCCGCAACAAGGACGGCGAGCGCTTCATGGAGAAGTACGCGCCGGTGATGAAGGACCTCGCCTCCCGCGACGTGGTCTCCCGCTCCATCTACACGGAGATCCGCGAGGGCCGCGGCTGCGGTCCCGAGGGCGACCACGTCTTCCTGGACCTGACCCACCTGCCGCCGGAGCAGCTGGACGCCAAGCTGCCGGACATCACCGAGTTCGCGCGGACCTACCTCGGCATCGAGCCCTACACCGACCCGATCCCGATCCAGCCGACCGCGCACTACGCGATGGGCGGCATCCCGACCAACGTCGAGGGCGAGGTGCTGGCCGACAACACCACCGTCGTGCCCGGCCTGTACGCCGCCGGCGAGGTCGCCTGCGTGTCCGTGCACGGCGCCAACCGGCTGGGCACCAACTCGCTGCTCGACATCAACGTGTTCGGCAAGCGGGCCGGTATCGCGGCGGCGGAGTACGCCCGGCAGGCGGACTTCGTCGAACTGCCCGAGGACCCGGAGTCCCTGGTCGTCGAGCAGATCGAGCGGCTGCGCAGCGCCACCGGCAACGAGCGGGTGGCGGAGCTGCGGCGCGAGCTGCAGGAGACGATGGACGCCAACGTGATGGTGTTCCGCACCGAGCAGACGATCAAGACCGCGGTCGAGAAGATCGCCGAGCTGCGCGCGCGGTACAAGAACGTGGCGATCCAGGACAAGGGCAAGCGGTTCAACACCGACCTGCTGGAGGCCGTCGAGCTGGGCAACCTGCTCGACCTGGCCGAGGTCATGGCGGTCTCGGCACTGGCCCGCAAGGAGTCGCGCGGCGGTCACTACCGCGAGGACTACCCGAACCGCGACGACGTCAACTTCATGCGCCACACCATGGCGTACCGCGAGGTGGGCGCCGACGGCTCCGAGACCGTCCGTCTCGACTACAAGCCGGTCGTCCAGACCCGCTACCAGCCGATGGAGCGTAAGTACTGATGGCAACCCCCGTTATGGACAAGGCGGAGGCCGACGCTCAGTCGGCGGCGTCCCCCTACATCACCGTCACGTTCCGCGTCCGGCGGTTCAACCCGGAGGTGTCGGCCGAGGCTACCTGGGAGGACTTCCGGATCGAGCTCGACCCGAAGGAGCGCGTCCTCGACGGCCTCCACAAGATCAAGTGGGATCTGGACGGCACGCTGACCTTCCGCCGCTCCTGCGCGCACGGCATCTGCGGGTCGGACGCGATGCGGATCAACGGCAAGAACCGGCTCGCCTGCAAGACGCTGATCAAGGACATCAACCCCGAGAAGCCGATCACGATCGAGGCCATCAAGGGCCTGACGGTCCTCAAGGACCTGGTCGTGGACATGGAGCCGTTCTTCCAGGCGTACCGGGACGTGATGCCGTTCCTGATCACCAAGGACACCAACGAGCCGACGCGCGAGCGGCTGCAGTCGTCGGAGGACCGCGAGCGGTTCGACGACACGACCAAGTGCATCCTGTGCGCGGCGTGCACGTCGTCCTGCCCGGTGTTCTGGAACGACGGCCAGTACTTCGGCCCGGCCGCCATCGTCAACGCCCACCGCTTCATCTTCGACTCGCGTGACGAGGCCGGGGAGCAGCGGCTGGAGATCCTGAACGACAAGGACGGCGTCTGGCGCTGCCGCACCACCTTCAACTGCACGGACGCCTGTCCGCGCGGTATCGAGGTCACCAAGGCGATCGCCGAGGTGAAGCGGGCGCTGATCACGCGCCGGTACTGAGGCATCCCCGCCGTCGAGGGCCCCGTCTCCGCTGGAGACGGGGCCCTCTGGCATATGCCACACCATCGGGTGAAGCGGCGGGGAAGGGCCTCGCGGGGGCTGCCCACCGAGGACGAGGACTACGCCATCCCCGACCTCGCGGTGGTGGACGCCGACGTCGACGAGCACCTGATCGAGAAGCGTCGGCCGCAAGCGCGGTCGCCTGCACGTCCTCACCGACCCGGACGGCGGCGACCACGCCGCCCACCGCGTCCGCTCCCCCGGCGAGCTCGGTCGCACTCCCCGGCTCGCCCGGTGCGGAGGTCACGCTGGACGTCACCGCGGTTCTTGCGGCCGGACGGCGTAAGCAGGCCGCCGACGAGGCCCGACCTCACCGGTCCCGGGCGATGATCCTCTTACTCTGACGGCATGTCAGATGACGAGTCGTACGAACTGCTCGGGTTCGACAACGTACTGCTGCCGGTCGGGGATCTCGGCGAGGCCGTCGGCTTCTACGAGCGCGCCGGGTTCCCGGTGGCGTTCCGGCTCGACGAGGCCGGGATCGCGCTGCTGAAGGCCGGGGGCGAGACACCCGGCGTACTGCTGCGGGCCGAGGAGGGGTTCGGACCCCGCCCGCCCCTGTGGCCCTGCGCCCGCGTCTGGCTGGAGGTGCCGGACGCCCGGATCGCCGCCGAGGCCCTGCGCGCGGCGGACATCGCCCCCCTCGACGACCCCTTCCCCGGCGCCACCGGCTGGACCGTGGAGTTCGCCGACCCCTGGGGCAACGTCCTCGGGCTCACCGACTACACCAAGCGCCCGGCACTCGGCCGGCGGCCGTGACGCAGGCCTCACACCTCCGGATTGAACACGTTCAAAAGCAGGGCTAGAGTCTTCCCTGTCAGCGTTTTGAACGCGTTCAAGAAGGGGTGGGGTATGGACCGCACCGTCATCGCCTACGTCATCTACCTGCTGGTCAGCGTCGGTCTGACCGTCTGGGTGGCCCGCACGCTCAGCCGCAACGGGCGGGTGTTCCTCGCCGATGTGCTGCACGGCAACGAGAAGCTCGCGGACGCCGTGAACCACCTGCTGGTGGTCGGCTTCTACCTGGTGAACCTCGGCTTCGTCGCGCTCTACCTGAGCGACGACGAGACCATCGCCGACACCCGCGGGATCTTCGAGGCCCTGTCCACCAAGCTGGGCGTGGTGCTGCTGGTCCTCGGCGTGATGCACCTGAGCAACGTGTACGTGCTCAACCGGATCCGGCGGCGCGGGGTCATGGAGCGGGAGCAGACTCCCCCGGTGCCCCCGCAGGGCTGGGTCGCCCCGACGGCCGGTGGCTGAGCCGATGGCTCCCGCGACCGCGGCGGCCGGCGCCCCCGTGCGCCGGCTCACCGTCCTCTACGACGCCGAGTGCTCGCTGTGCGCCTTCGTACGGGACTGGCTGCTGCGCCAGCCGCAGCTCGTCCCGCTGGAGACGGTGCCGGCCGGCTCGGCGGAGGCCCTGCGGCGCTTCCCCGGCCTGGACCACGGCGCCACCCTCGACGAGATCACCGTCGTCGGCGACTCCGGCCAGGTCTACCGGGGCCCGCAGGCCTGGATCGTCACCCTGTGGGCGCTGCGCGCGCACCGCCCGCTCGCCCACAGGCTGAGCACCCCGTCCGGGGCGGTGCTGGCCAGGGGCGCGGTGCTGGCCGCCGCCAAGTGGCGCGGCGGTGGCCGGCCCGGCGGCAAGACCCACCGCCGGGCCGACGGCTGGCGCTACGACCCGCGCATCGGCTGGACCTGTGCCGCCCCGGGCTGTGACAGCGGCGCCTGCGCCACTGGCTAGGCTCACTCCCGTGCCTGCGACGAACGAAGGCCCCGGCGAGGGGGCCGCACCCAGCAAGTCCGAGCAGACCCGCGCGCTGATCCTGGAGACGGCCATGCGGCTGTTCCAGGAGCGCGGTTACGACCGGACGACGATGCGGGCCATCGCCCAGGAGGCCGGGGTCTCCGTCGGCAACGCCTACTACTACTTCGCCGGCAAGGAGCATCTGATCCAGGGCTTCTACGACCGGATCGCCGCCGAGCACCAGGCGGCGATCCGCGAGGTGCTGGCCCGGGAGACCGACCTGGAGGCGCGGCTGGGGGGCGTGCTGAAGGTGTGGCTGGACATCGCCACCCCGTACCACGAGTTCGCCGTGCAGTTCTTCAAGAACGCCGCCGACCCGGACAGCCCGCTCAGCCCGTTCTCCCCGGAGTCCGAGCACGCGCGCAACGAGGCCGTCAGCGTGCACCGGGCCGTGCTGGCCGGTGCGAAGACCAGGGTGCCCGAGGATCTGCGGGAGATCCTGCCCGAGCTGATGTGGCTCGCCCAGATGGGACTCGTGCTGTACTGGATCTTCGACCGGACCGAGGGCCGCGAGCGAAGCTACCGGCTGGCCGAGCGCGGCGCCCGGCTCACCGCCCGGGGTGTGGCGCTGGCCCGGTTCCGGGTGCTGCGCCCGCTGGTGCGGGACGTGCACGAGCTGTTCACCGACTTCCTGCCGGGAATGACACGGGCGCTGCCGGATCCCGCCCGGAAGTCCGGCAACGGCCACTGAGACCCGGCGCCGGGCCCGGCGGCAGGCCCGGCCTCAGGACCCGGCTCAGGCCTGGCGTGAGGCCAGTTCGATCACCGTGATGTCGGAGGGGGCGCCCACGCGCGTGGGCGGGCCCCAGGCTCCGGCGCCCCGGCTGACGTAGAGCTGGGTGTCGCCGTAGCGCTCCAGACCGGCGAGGGTCGGATTGGCGGCGCCGGCGATCAGGTTGCCGGGCCAGAGCTGCCCGCCGTGGGTGTGGCCGGAGAGCTGGAGGTCGACGCCGTGGTCGACGGCCTCGTGGATCTGCACCGGCTGGTGGGCGAGCAGCACACAGGCGCGGGCGCGGTCCCGGTCGCCGAGGGCGCGGGCGAAGTCGGGGCCCTGGCCCTCGGTCTCGCCCGCCACGTCGTTGACACCGGCGAGGTCGAAGTGGGGCAGTTCCGTGCGGGCGTTCTCCAGCGGGAGCAGGCCCAGCCGGCGTACCTCCTCGATCCACTGCCCGGCGCCGGAGAAGTACTCGTGGTTGCCGGTGACGAAGTAGCTGCCGTGCCGGGCCTGGAGCTGCGCGAGCGGTGCCGCGGCCGGGCCGAGGTCCTGCACGCTGCCGTCCACCAGGTCGCCGACGACCGCGATCAGGTCGGGCCGGGTGCCGTTGATGGTGTCGACGACCTTCTGGGCGAAGCCGCGGCCCAGCACCGGGCCGAGGTGGACGTCGCTGACCACCGCGATGCGGTAGCCGTGCGCCGCGCGCGGCAGCCTGGCCAGCGGCACGGTGACCCGCTTCACCCGCGGGCCGCGCAGTACGCCGTACGTCCCGTGACCCACGGTCCCGAGGGCCGCCGCGGCGGCGGCGCCGCCGACCACCCGGGAGACGAAGAGACGGCGGGAGGGGACGGCGAGGGAACGGTCCGGCGGCACCCCGCCGGACGGCACGGCCCCGGACGGCACGGCCCCGGACGGCACCGCCCCGGACGGCACCGCCCCGGACACGGCGGCCCCGGACACGGTGGAACCGGGCGTCGAGCCGGGAGCCGCGGGCTCGGCGGCGGGCGCTCCGGCGGAGGCCGGCGGCTCCGGAGCGGCGGGCCGCTCCCCCTCCGGAGTCCTCGCCGGTGCCGTGCCCGCCGGTATACGCGCGGGCGCCTCGTCCCGGGCCGGGTCCCGGTCCGGGGCGGCGGGCACCGGCGTGCGTGCGGCGGCCCGGCGTTCCAGGAGGCGCCGCAGCAGCGGCCGTACCAGCTCCCCCGCCAGCACGGCCAGGAGCAGATAGAGCGCCAGGGCCAGCCACAGGAAGCCCGGCCAGGCCAGCGCCTGCTGCAGCCCGAAGGGCGCGCCCGCGCGCTCGGCGACGAGGGCGCCGATCGTCAGCACCCAGCCCCCGGCGATCAGCACCGCGCCGGCCCGGCGCACCCAGCCCGGTCCACGGGTCGTGTCGCGGAACAGCCGGCGCCACAGGTACCAGTTCCCCGCCACCAGGACGCCCAGCACCGCCAGCGCGACGAGCCCGAAGACGACCACCATGCCGTCGTATCCCCTCAGTTGTGACGTCCGCGGCGCCCGTGGCGTCCGCGGTCGGTCCGGCTATGACTTCCGGCGCAGTGCGCGCAGACCGCGCAACCCGATGACCCCGATGACCGTCCCCAATACGAAGGAGACGACGGCCAGCGTCAGATGCACCCAGAAGTACGCCGTGGGGTCGCCGTCCTCGAAGGCGAGCCCGCTGTTGTCCTCGGCCAGGTTCCTGACGAAAGTGATCCAGATGACCCAGCTCCACACCCCGAAGGCGAGCAGGAACCAGGAGACGGGTCGGCTCAGCCTCACAAGTACCAACCTTTCGTTGCAGCGCCGGGGGCCCGAGGCCGGCCGGGGGTCCGGGGGCCGTCCCCCGGGTCGGCACGGTACGGAGCCAGTATCGCCGCCGGGTGTCCGGATCCGTGTGCGGGGTGGGGAGGGGGTGCGGACGGGTCGGCGGCCGGGAGGTACGTTCTGCGTCGTGCCCGCTGCCAAGAAGACCATCAGACGAACCCTGCTGGTGACCACCGCCGCCCTGACCACCGTCTCGTCGCTCGCGCTGACCGCGCCGCTCGCGCACGCGGCTCCGAGCCCCTCCGCGACGCCGTCCGCCACTCCCCCGGCGAAGATGTCCACGGTCGGCGGTGCGCGGCTCGGGCAGCCGGGCACCCAGGTCGATCTGGCGGCCGGCGTGCCGGTGCTGCCGAAGGACGTGACCGCCCGTTCCTGGATAGTCGCCGACGCCGAGTCCGGCGAGGTGCTGGCCGCGCACAACGCGCACTGGCGGCTGGCACCGGCGAGCACGCTGAAGATGCTGTTCGCCGACACGCTGCTGCCGAAGTTCCCCGCCACGCAGACCCACCAGGTCGCCCCGTCCGATCTGGCGGGCGTCGGCTCCGGCTCCAGCATGGTCGGCATCAAGGAGAACGAGACCTACACCGTCCGCGACCTGTGGCTCGGCGTGTTCCTGCGCTCCGGCAACGACGCCGTGCACGTGCTGTCCGCGATGAACGAGGGCGGTCTGGAGGGCACCGTCGAGGACATGAACGAGCACGCCGAGGAACTGCAGGCGCTGGACACCGTGGTGAAGAGCCCGGACGGCTACGACGCGCCCGGCCAGGTCTCCTCCGCGTACGACCTGACCCTGTTCGCCCGCTCGGGGCTGCAGAAGAAGGACTTCCGCGACTACTGCTCGACGGTCCGCGCCAAGTTCCCCGGCAGGACGACGAAGGACAAGAAGGGCAAGCCGACCCGCGGTTCCTTCGAGATACAGAACACCAACCGGCTGCTCACCGGCGACTCGGACGTGGACGTCTACCAGGGCATCGCCGGGGTGAAGAACGGCAGCACCACCAACGCGGGCGCCACCTTCACCGGTGTCGCCGAGCGGGGCGGCAAGGTGCTGCTCGTCACCGTGATGAACCCGGAGAAGGACGAGCACAACGAGGTCTACAAGGAGACCGCCCGCCTGTTCGACTGGGGTTTCCAGGCGGCGGGCAAGGTCGAGCCGGTGGGCGAGCTGGTGGCGCCGAGGAGCGCCGCGCAGCCCGGCGCGTCGCCGGGTGCGAGCGGCTCGGCGGGTACCGGCGGCTCCGGTGAGGCGGGCGGCGGGCCCGCCGAGGGAGCGGCCGGGACCGAGCCGGTCGCGGGTGCCCGGGCCGGGGACGGCTCCGGCGGCCTGGGAATCGCGCTGGCGATCACCGGAGGGGTGCTGGTGCTGCTGGCGGGGGGCGCGTTCCTGGTCAACCGCCGCTGGCCGCTGCCCGATCTGGTCCGTCGCCGCGATCGTTCCTGACCTCCGGCTCCGGCTTCTCCTCCGGCTCCTGCCCCGGGTTCTCCTCCGGCTCCGGCTCGGGGCCCGGGCCGGGGTCGGGTCCGGCGCCGTCGGCCCGGTCGGCCGTGCCCGCCCCGTCGGTGGCCGTCCAGGCGGCGCAGTACAGCACGAGTTTGCTGGTGAAGTTGATCCACAGCAGCAGGGCGATGGGCACCCCGAAGGCGCCGTACATGCTCCTGGTGGCGACGCCCTGCATATAGCCGCTGAGCAGCAGCTTGAGCAGTTCGAAGCCGACGGCGCCGATGAGCGCGCCGACCACCAGCCGGCGGCGGGGCGGCTCGGCGCCTGGCAGCACACCGAGGACGTACAGCAGGACCAGGAAGTCGGCCAGTACGGCGACGGCGAACGCGCCGATGTAGAGCAGGACTCCGCCGACACCGCCGCTGTCCATGCCGAGTTGCCGGATGATCCAGCCGACCAGGGCGGAGGCCACGGTGGAGATGCCGATGGTGATCAGCAGCGCGCCGCCGAGGCCGACCAGGACGCCGACGTCCTTGGCCCGGGTCAGCAGCGGGCTCTCCTCCGGGTCGGGCAGCTCCCAGACGGCCCGCAGACAGCCCCGGGTCGCCTCGATCCAGCCCATGCCGGTGAACAGCAGCAGCACGCCGGCGATCAGACCGACGGTGCCCGCGTTCTGCACCAGGTCCTGGATGTTCAGCTGGTCGGAGATGCCGGGCACCTGCTGGGCGATCTTGTCCTGGATCTCGTTCTGCTGCTCCGTGCTGAGCGTGGCGGCGGCGACCGCGGCGGCCAGCGTGAGCAACGGGAAGAGCGCCACGAAACTGGTGAAGGTCATCGCGGCGGCCAGCCGTGTCCACTTCACCCGGTCCAGGCGCTCGTACGACCGCCATGCGTGCGTCTCCATCAGCCGAGCCGCCCACGGCCCCACGACGGGAAGCTTCTTCAGCCAGTCCATGTACCGACCCTGCCCGCTGTCCGCCCGGTCCATGGCGTGCCGCGCCGGTCGGCTCCGGCGGTACGGAACACCAGGGTGCGGGTGCCCCAGAAGCGCAGCAGGGTGGCCAGCGCCATGCCCACCCCGGCACCGGAGACGGTGTCGGCACGCTGCGAGGTGAGGCCGAGGCCGTAGTGGCTGACGGCCAGGCAGAGCAGCTGGACGGCGGCCCCGGCGGCGTTGACCGCGCAGAAGGCGGCGTACGGCCGCAGTCCACGGGGGCGGGCGTGCCGGTAGGGGCCGAGCGCGTTGCCGGCGTACGCCACCGAGCAGCCGGCGGCGAAGGACACCGCCTTGGCGGTGAGCGGGTCGACGCCGGCCGGTCCGCGCAGCCAGCTGAACAGGGCGAGGTCGACGGCGTAGGCGAGGAGGCCGGCGGCGGCGAACCCGAGCAGCTCGCGCCGCCGGTCGGCTACCAATTGGCCACCGCCAGCGCGTACATGGCCGCCCAGACGGCGCCGATCACGGCGAGCGCCGGGTCGCGCAGCACGACGTCCTCGGGTTCGCCGGCGGTGCCGCGGTCGGCGAAGACGGCGTAGCGCAGGACGGCGAGGATGAACGCCACCATGGACAGCTGGCGCCAGGGCAGCAGGCCGGTGTGCGGGACGCCGCCCGCCTCCAGGGCCCACAGGCAGTAGCCGAGGACCGCGGCACCGGCCGCGAGCTGCCACACGAAGCGCAGATAGCCGGTGGTGTACTCGGTGAGCAGCGCCCGGGTGGCGCCCGCGGTCCCGGCCAGCTGGACGGCCTCGGAGTACCGCTTGGCCGCCACCATGAACAGCGCCCCGAAGCCGGTGGTGATGAGGAACCAGCGCGACAGCGGGATGCCGAGGGCCAGTCCGCCGGCCGCCGCCCGCATCAGGAAGCCGGTGGTGACCACGGCCAGGTCGACGACGAGGACGTGCTTGAGGCTGACGCAGTAGGCCAGTTGCATGACCAGGTAGGCAGCCAGCAGGGCGGCGACGGAGGGCGTGCACAGCAGGGCCGCGGCGGCGGGCGCGAGCATGCCCAGGACGGCACCGGCGGCGTAGGCGACGGGTACCGGGACCTGGCCGGCGGCCACGGGGCGGTGCCGCTTGACCGGATGGGCGCGGTCGGCGGCGGCGTCGCGGGCGTCGTTGACCAGGTAGACGGCGGCGGCGCAGGCGGTGAACAGCACGAGGACCAGGGCGGTCTGGGTCAGCGCGTGCCGGGTGAAGAGCTGGCCGGCGGCGGCCGGGGCTGCGACGACCAGGACGTTCTTGACCCACTGCCGGGGGCGTGCGGTCCTGAGCAGGCCGGTCAGGATTCCGCCGCGGCGGGGCGGGGCGGGCGGTCCCCCGTGGACGCCGCGCCGGTGCAGTACCGCGGTGTCAGTCACGGGCGGCGGCTCCCCTCATCCAGTCGGCGCCGAGCCGGGCGGTGAGGGCGCCCAGGGCCACGCCCGCCGCCACGTCCGAGGGGTAGTGGACGCCGGCCACCAGCCGGGACAGGCACACGGCCGCGGCCAGCGGCCGGACCACGCGGCGCCCGCGTACGCCCAGCGCGCCGAGGGTGCCGACGGCGACGGCCGCGGCGGCCGACGAGGCCGCGTGCGAGCTGGGGAAGGAGTGCCGGCCCGCGGTGCGGACGAGCGGCTCCACGTGTGCCGGACGGGGGCGGCGCACGATCTGCTTCACCCCTGTGCCGGCGACGTGTGCGCCCGCCACGAGCGCGGTGCCGCGTAGCCAGGCGCCGCGCCGGGCGCCGTCCACGGCGGCTGCGGTGAGCCCGGCCGCGAGCCACAGCGCCCCGTGCTCGCCCGCCCGGGACAGGGCGCGCGCCGGGCCGGCCACCCGCGGGTCCGTGCCGTAGGCCCTGAGCGCGGCGACGAGCCGGTGGTCCAGGTCCAGGTTCATGAGGACCGACTGTCCCTGCCCGGCGGGCCGGAGCTCCGGAAAAACTCCGGGATGATTGAGTGACATCCCATTAATCACCCGTTTCGGGGACGAACGAGTTGTTCCGGGATGTTTCACAAGTGATCGCTCAGATATCGGCGATACGGTCACCGCCATGGCTGCCGACACCACCGTCTCCGTCACCGGGTGGGGCCGCACCGCGCCCACCGTCGCCCGGCTGATCCGGCCCCGGACGTACGAGGAGGTCGCGGCGGCCGTCCGGGACTGCGGCGCCCGCGGCGGCATCCCCCGGGGGCTGGGGCGGGCGTACGGGGACGCGGCGCAGAACGCGGGCGGTGCCGTGCTGGACATGACCGGCCTGGATCGCATCCACGCGATCGACGCCGAGGGCGGCACCGTGCTGTGCGACGCGGGCGTCTCCCTGCACCGGCTGATGGAGGTGCTGCTGCCGCTCGGCTGGTTCGTGCCGGTGACCCCCGGCACCCGCCAGGTGACCGTCGGCGGGGCGATCGGCGCCGACGTCCACGGCAAGAACCACCATGTGTCCGGCTCCTTCTCCCGGCATGTGCTGGCCCTGGAGCTGCTCACCGCCGACGGCCAGGTCCGCTCGGTGCGCCCCGGCACCACGCTGTTCGACGCCACTGCGGGCGGCATGGGCCTGACCGGGGTCATCCTCACCGCGACGGTCCGGCTGCAGCCGGTCGAGACCGCACTGATGTCGGTGGACACCGAGCGGGCCCACGACCTCGACGATCTGATGGCCCGTCTCGCCGCGACAGACCACCGCTACCGCTACTCCGTCGCCTGGATCGACCTGCTGGCCCGCGGCGCCGCGACCGGCCGCGCCGTGCTCACCCGGGGCGACCACGCCCCGCTGGCCGCCCTGCCGGACCGCTGCCGCGCCCGGCGCCGCCCGCTCGCCTTCCGCACCCCCCGGCTCCCGGCCGCCCCCGCCTTCGTCCCCGAGGGCCTGCTCAGCCGCACCACCGTCGGCCTGTTCAACGCGCTGTGGTACCGCGCGGCACCCCGGGCCAGGACCGGCGGACTGCAGCGGCTCCCCGGCTTCTTCCACCCGCTGGACGGCGTCCCGCACTGGAACCGGATCTACGGCCGCGGCGGCTTCGTGCAGTACCAGTTCGCCGTCGGCTACGGCCGGGAGGAGGCCCTGCGCCGCATCGTGCACCGCATCTCCGAGCGCCGCTGCCCGTCCTTCCTGGCCGTCCTCAAGCGCTTCGGGGACGCCGACCCCGGCTGGCTCTCCTTCCCCGTGCCCGGGTGGACGCTGGCCCTGGACATCCCGGCGAACCTGCCGGGTCTCGGCGCCTTCCTCGACGAGCTGGACGAGGAGGTCGCCGCGGCGGGCGGCCGGGTCTACCTCGCCAAGGACGCCCGGCTGCGGCCCGAGCTGCTCGCGGCGATGTACCCGCGCCTGGACGACTTCCGTGCGCTGCGCGCGGAGCTGGATCCGCGCGGGGTCTTCGTCTCCGACCTCTCCCGCCGGCTCGCCCTCTGATCGCCTCTCCCCGGTCACCCCCCTGACCGCCCCGTGATCACCCCCTGATCAGCCCCTCTGTCCACCCGTCTGTTCGCCCCTCCGATCGTCCTTGGAGCCGCCGTGAAGGATGCCTTCGGCCTCCCCCAGTCCCTCCTCGTCCTCGGCGGTACGTCCGAGATCGCGCTGGCCACCGCGCGCCGTCTGATCGCCCGCCGCACCCGCACCGTGTGGCTGGCCGGCCGTCCCTCACCCGCGCTGGACCGGGCCGCCGGCGAGCTGAGCGGTCTCGGCGCCACGGTCCGCACCGTCGGCTTCGACGCCCTGGACCCCGAGTCGCACGAGGCGGCGCTCGGCAAGGTCTTCGCCGAGGGCGACATCGACCTGGTGCTGCTGGCCTTCGGGGTGCTCGGCGACCAGGCCCACGACGAGCGGGAGCCGGCCGGCGCGGTACGGGTCGCCCAGACCAACTACACCGGCGCCGTCTCCTCCGGGCTGGTCTGCGCCCGCGCGCTCCAGGCGCAGGGCCACGGCTCGCTGGTCGTGCTGTCCTCGGTGGCCGGAGAGCGGGCCCGCCGCGCCAACTTCATCTACGGCTCCAGCAAGGCCGGCCTGGACGCCTTCGCCCAGGGCCTGGGCGACGCGCTGCACGGCACGGGCGTGCACGTGATGGTCGTACGGCCCGGGTTCGTGCGCACCCGGATGACGGCAGGGACGGCGGAGGCACCGCTGGCGACGACGCCGGAGGCGGTGGCGACCGCCGTGGAGCTGGGGCTGCGGCGGCGCTCGGAGACGGTGTGGGTGCCGGGAGCGCTGCGGCTGGTGATGGCGGCGGTGCGGCATCTGCCGCGCGGGGTGTTCCGGCGGCTGCCGCTGTAGGGAGGCCCCTCCGGACGGCTATCGGGTGGGCAGGGAGCCGCGCACCGCGTGACCGGCCTGCGGCGGGACGACCGCGCTGCCGAAGGGGAACTCGCGGAGCTTGCCCCAGACGCCGTCGGCGCCCTGCGCGTACAGCGCGAAGCCGCTGCAGGGCCACTGGGCCTCGTAGTCGGCGAGCTCCTCGAAGGCGCGGTCCATCGCCGCCTCCTCGATGCCGTGCGCCACCGTCACATGCGGGTGGTAAGGGAACTGCAGCTCGCGTGCCAGGGGGCCGGAGGCGTCCCGGACCTGCTGTTGCAGCCAGGCGCAGGCCTCGCCGCCCTCCACCACCCGGACGAAGACCACCGGCGACAGCGGCCGGAAGGTCCCGGTGCCGGACAGCCGCATCGGGAAGGGCCGCCCGGCGCCCGCGACGTCCGCCAGGTGCGTCTCGATCGCGGGCAGCGACGCCGCCGCGACCTCCGTCGGCGGCAGCAGGGTGACATGCGTGGGGATGCAGTGCGCCGCGGCGTCGCCGAAGCCCGCGCGCAGCTGCTGGAGCTCGCTGCCGTGAGGCTCCGGGACCGCGATCGACACACCGATCGTTACGGTCCCCACGTCGTCTCCTGTCGTTCTGTCGGTGCCGCCCGCCCCGCCGGCGAGCAGGAGTGGCCGCGGTCGCGGCCACTCGGATATCGACTGTACGGCCACGACCCCGCCACCGGCAGGCGCAACCGGAGTGATGTGCGGCGCTTCAGATGCTCGGGTCAGTGCTTGGCGGGCAGGAAGCCCACCCGCGCGTACGTCTGCGCGAGGGTCTCGGCGGCGACGGCGCGGGCCTTCTCCGCCCCCTTGGCCAGGATCGCGTCGAGCGTCTCGGGGTCGTCGAGGTAGCTGCGGGTGCGCTCCCGGAACGGCGTCGCGAAGTCGACCATGACCTCGGCGAGGTCGGTCTTCAGCGCGCCGTAGCCCTTGCCCTCGTACTTCTGCTCCAGCTCGGCGACGGCCGTGCCGGTGAGCGTCGAGTAGACGGAGAGGAGGTTGCTGACGCCCGGCTTGGTCTCGGGGTCGAAGCGGATCACGGTGTCCGTGTCGGTGACCGCGCTCCTGACCTTCTTGGCGGTGGCCTTCGGCTCGTCCAGGAGGTTGATCAGGCCCTTCGGCGTGGACGCCGACTTGCTCATCTTGATCGACGGGTCCTGGAGGTCGTAGATCTTCGCCGTCTCCTTGAGGATGTAGGGCTTCGGGAGGGTGAAGGTCGGCCCGAACCGGCCGTTGAAGCGCTCGGCGAGGTCGCGGGTGAGCTCGATGTGCTGGCGCTGGTCCTCGCCGACCGGCACCTCGTTCGCCTGGTACAGCAGGATGTCGGCCACCTGCAGGATCGGGTAGGTGAACAGGCCGACGGAGGCGCGGTCGGCACCCTGCCTGGCGGACTTGTCCTTGAACTGGGTCATGCGGCTCGCCTCGCCGAAACCGGTGAGGCAGTTCATGACCCAGGCGAGCTGGGCGTGCTCGGGGACATGACTCTGGACGAACAGTGTGCAGCGCTCCGGGTCCAGACCGGCGGCCAGCAGCTGGGCCGCGGCCAGCCGGGTGTTGGCGCGCAGTTCCTTCGGGTCCTGCGGGACCGTGATCGCGTGCAGGTCGACGACCATGTAGAACGCGTCGTGGGTCTCCTGCAGGGCCACCCACTGGCGGACGGCGCCGAGGTAGTTGCCGAGGTGGAACGAGCCGGCGGTGGGCTGGATGCCGGAGAGCACGCGGGGTCGGTCATTCGCCATGCCCACCATTGTCTCAGAGCGGGTGGAGGGCTCCGTGCGTGGGGAACTGCGGACCGTCGTGGCCGCGCAGTTCCCCGCGAACCCCACGGGGTGCCCGTCAGCCCAGGTCGATCTCCGGGTACAGCGGGAAGCCCGCCACCAGGTCGGTCGCCCGGTGGGAGATCTCGTCGGCGATCTTGGGATCGAGGACGTGCGCGGCCTTGGAGAGGGCGCCGGACTTGGTGGTGCCCGGCTCCGTGCTGGTCAGGACGCGGTCGATCAGGCCGGCCACCTCGTCCATCTCCGCCGTGCCCAGGCCTCGGGTGGTGAGCGCGGGCGTGCCGATGCGGATGCCCGAGGTGTACCAGGCGCCGTTGGGGTCGGCGGGGATGGCGTTGCGGTTGGTGACGATGCCGGAGTCCAGCAGGGCGGCCTCGGCCTGGCGGCCGGTGAGGCCGTGGGAGGCGGCGACGTCGATCAGGTTGAGGTGGTTGTCGCTGCCGCCGGTGACCAGGGTGGCGCCGCGCCGCAGCAGGCCCTCGGCCAGCGCGCGGGAGTTGTCGACGATGCGCCGGGCGTAGTCCTGGAACGCGGGCTGCCGGGCCTCGGCCAGGGCGACCGCCTTGGCGGCCATGACGTGCGGCAGCGGGCCGCCGAGCACCATCGGGCAGCCGCGGTCGACCTGGTCCCTGAGGGAGTCGTCGCACAACACCATGCCGCCGCGCGGGCCGCGCAGCGACTTGTGTGTGGTGGTCGTCACGATCTGGGCGTGCGGGACCGGGTCGAAGTCCCCGGTGAGGACCTTGCCGGCGACCAGGCCCGCGAAGTGCGCCATGTCGACCATGAGGGTCGCGCCGACCTCGTCGGCGATCTCCCGCATGATCCGGAAGTTCACCAGCCGGGGGTAGGCGGAGTAGCCGGCGACGATGATCAGCGGCTTGAACTCGCGGGCCTGGGCGCGCAGCGCGTCGTAGTCGATCAGGCCGGTGGCCGGGTCGGTGCCGTAGGAACGCTGGTCGAACATCTTGCCGGAGATGTTCGGCCGGAAGCCGTGGGTGAGGTGGCCGCCGGCGTCCAGGGACATGCCGAGCATGCGCTGGTTGCCGAAGGCCTGCCGCAGCTCGGCCCAGTCGGCGTCGGAGAGGTCGTTGATCTGGCGGACGCCGGTCTTCTGCAGGAAGGGCGCCTCCACGCGGTCGGCGAGGACGGCCCAGAAGGCCACCAGGTTGGCGTCGATGCCGGAGTGCGGCTGGACGTAGGCGTGGCGGGCGCCGAACAGCTCGCGGGCGTGCTCGGCGGCGAGGGACTCGACGGTGTCGACGTTGCGGCAGCCGGCGTAGAAGCGGCGGCCGACGGTGCCCTCGGCGTACTTGTCGCTGAACCAGTTGCCCATCGCCAGCAGGGTGGCCGGGGAGGCGTAGTTCTCGGAGGCGATCAGCTTGAGCATCTCGCGCTGGTCGGCGACCTCCTGGCCGATGGCGTCGGCGACGCGCGGCTCGACGGTGCGGATCACGTCGAGGGCGGCGCGGTAGGCGGTGGAAGCGGGGGTGAGCGGCTGCTGCTCTGACATCTCGGCCTCCGGGCGGCGTGGCTTGAAGCGGTCACGGTTCACGGTTCGGCCCAGGCGCACGGCACATGTCCTGCCACGGGCCGCTTCCCGATGGTCGATCCCATCCCAGCGCGCCAGTCACGGCCCGTGGTCAGCGTACCGGGCGGTCCTCGGTGGGGTGGCCCGGCGTCCACCATACGAGCGGCGGCGTCCGCTCAGAGGATCACGTGGGGCAGGAAGCGGGCGTACTCGTCGGTCACCAGGCCCGAGGACTCGCGGATGCCCAGGCCCGCGGACTCGTTCTCCACGACCCAGGCGCCCAGGACGACGCGGTTGCCGTCGAAGTCCGGGAGCGGGGCCAGGGCCTGGTAGCAGCAGGGTTCCTCGCGCGGGGTGGGCTCGGTGCCGGGGGCGTGGATCGTCACGCCCGCGCCCTCGCGGCCCAGCAGCGGCTTGGCGACCCAGCCGGTGGTGCGGGCCAGCCCGCGCGGGCCGTCCACGTAGGCGGGCAGGAGGTTGGGGTGGCCGGGGTACAGCTCCCAGAGGATCGCCAGCAGTGCCTTGTTGCTCAGCAGCATCTTCCAGGCGGGTTCGATCCACAGGGTGGAGCCGGTGCCGCTGCCGTTGTCGAGGGTGTCCAGGACGTGGCCGGCGAAGCGGTCGGTGGTGAGCCACTCCCAGGGGTAGAGCTTGAAGACGCTGCGGATGAACCGGAGCCTGGTGTCGACGAAGCGGCGGGAGAGGCGGTCCCAGCCGATCTCCTCCACGGTGATCCAGTCGGTGGCCAGCCCCGCCTGCTCGGCGGTCTCCTTGAGGTAGGCGACCGTCATCAGGTCCTCGCCGAGTTCGTCGGCCTCGGAGTGCGCGAAGTACAGCGGGCTGCCCGGCGGCAGCAGCGCGGCCTGCTTCTTCCAGGCGTCGATCAGCCGCTCGTGCAGGGAGTTCCACTGGTCGGCGCCGGGGAAGCACTCCTCCATCCAGAACCACTGCGGGGAGGCGGCCTCCACCAGCGACGTGGGGGTGTCGGCGTTGTACTCCAGCAGGGTGGCGGGGCCGGTGCCGTCGTAGCGCAGGTCGAAGCGGCCGTAGACGGAGGGCAGTTCGGCGCGCCGGCGCCAGGCCTCGGCGACCGCGCGGGCGATGCGCGGGTCGGTGATGCCGAGGTCGGCGAAGCGGTTCTCGGCGACGATGTGCTCGGCGGCGGCCAGGCACATGCGGTGCAGTTCCTCGACGGTCTCCTCCAGGGCCTCGACCTCGTCGAGGGAGAAGACGTAGTAGGCGCTCTCGTCCCAGTAGGGGCGCAGCGAGTCGTCGGGGTAGCGGGTGAGGGGGTATATCAGCCCCTGGTCCTCGACGGTCTGCTGCCAGCCGGGGCGGGGCCGGGTGGTGCGGCGCTCCACGTTCAGCCTCCCCTGCTGCCGGAGGCGGAGCAGCCGATGCCGCCCCGGTCGACGGCGGCGGCGCGGCTGAAGGTGCCGTCGTCGGCGAAGCCGCCGCTGACGTCGGGGTCGTAGTACCAGTCGGGGTCCTGGGAGCGTGCCCCGTAGGAGCCGCCGTAGGAGGAGCCGGACGCGCCGGACGCGCCGCCGGAGGTGCAGTTCCCGTCGGCGATGACCTTGTAGCCGTGGAGGAAGTCGTAGCTGTCGCGGTCCACGCAGCGGCGGTCGGGTTCGGAGCTGCAGGAGGTCAGCGCTGCCGCGATGACCCCCATGCTGCCGAGCGCCACGGTGCTGGAGCGCAACCGCCGTCGAGTTTCCGCCATCCTTGACTCCCCCTCATGTCCGACCGTCGTACGGGCGTTGCCGGGAGGGGACTCTACGGCAGTACCCGGCACAGGGCGTCGAGAGCCCCCGTCCAGGCGTGGTCGGGCGGGGTGCCGTAGCCGACGACCACGGCGTCGACGGGGTCGGTGACCGCCTGCGGGTGGCGGAATCCGGCCAGCCCGAACAGGGCGAGGCGCTGCCAGGCCGCCGCCCGCAGCACCTCCGGTTCGGTGCCGGGCGGCAGCCGCAGCACGGCGTGGAGTCCGGCGGCGATGCCGGTGGCCCGGACCTCGGGGGCGCGGGCGGCGAGCGCGGCGACCAGGGCGTCGCGGCGGCGCCGGTAGCGCAGCCGGGCGGCACGGACGTGCCGGTCGTGGGCGCCGGAGGTGAGGAACTCGGCGAGGGTCAGCTGCTCCGGCGCCCCGCAGGTGTCGGTGCCGCCCTTGGCCTCGGCGGCCTCCTCGGCGAGGCCCGGCGGCAGCACCGCCCAGGCCAGCCGCAGGCCGGGGGCGAGGGACTTGCTGGCGGTGCCGAGGTAGACGGTGCGGCCGGGGTCCAGGCCCTGCAGGGCGCCGACGGGCTGCCGGTCGTAGCGGAACTCGCCGTCGTAGTCGTCCTCCAGGACCACGGCGCCGGTGCGCCGCGCCCAGTCGACGACGGCCGCCCGCCGGTCGGGGCGGAGCGCCATGCCCATGGGGAACTGGTGGGCGGGGGTGAGCAGTACGGCTCCGGCGTCCTCGGGGGGTGTGCGCGGGTCGGTGCCCCGGTCGTCGAAGGGCAGCGGGACGGTGCGCAGTCCGGCCGTGGTCAGCAGCTCGCGGTGCTGGGCGAGGCCGTACGACTCGACGGCGACCGTCTGTACGCCACGGGCCCTCAGCACCCGGGCGAGCAGGCCCAGGGCGTGTGCGAACCCGGCGCAGACCAGGACGCGTTCGGGGTCGGCGTGCACGCCCCGGGCGCGGGAGAGGTAGCCGGCGAGGGCGGCGCGCAGTTCGGGGCGACCGCGCGGGTCGCCGTAGCCGAGGGCGTCGTGCGGGGCGGCGGCCAGCGCGCGGCGGGTGGCCCGGAGCCACTCGGCGCGGGGGAAGGCGGCCAGGTCGGGGCTGCCGGGGCGGAGGTCGTAGGCGGGGCGGGCGGGGATGCGGGGGCGAGCGGCCTTTGCCGCCGGGGTGGCGACCGCGCGGTCGGCGACGTGGGTGCCGGAGCCCTGGCGGGCGGTGAGCCAGCCCTCGGCGACGAGGTCGGCGTAGGCCTCGGCGACGGTGTTGCGGGCGATGCCGAGGTCGGCGGCGAGGGCGCGGGAGGACGGCAGCCGGGTGCCCGGGGCCAGGCGTGCGGTGCGGACGGCGTCGCGCAGCGCGTCGGTGAGGCCGCGGCGCAGGCCCGGTCCGGTCGGTTCCAGATGCAGGTCGATACCCAGAGTGGCCCAGGATTCCGGCATGGAAATGGACCATACTCCTGGGCTGCTTCGTTCCTAGGGTCGAGTCATGACGAACGACGGGACCATGACGCACAGCGAGAACACCCGGTACGCCGCCGAGCTCCCCGTACGGCTGGAGTGGGCCAAGCACGCCCCCGAGGTCTACAAGGCGATGGTCCGGCTGGACGGCGCCGCCCGGCGGGGCCTCGACCCCACGCTGTACGAGCTGGTGAAGATCCGGGCCTCGCAGATCAACCACTGCGCCCTCTGTGTCGACATGCACAGCAGGGACGCGCTCGCCGCGGGCGAGAGCGTGGAGCGGATCGTACAGCTCAGCGCCTGGGAGGAGTCGCGGCACTTCTACACGGAGAAGGAGCTGGCCGCGCTGGAGCTGACGGAGGCCGTGACCGTGCTGACCGACGGCTTCGTGCCCGACGCGGTGTACGAGAGGGCGGCCGGGCACTTCGGGGAGGCGGAGCTGGCGCAGCTGGTCTCCGCGATCGCGGTGATCAACGCCTGGAACCGGTTCGGCGTGACCTGCCGCATGGCCCCGGGCCACTACCGGCCGGGACAGCACGCGTGACGGCGGGGGCCGAGGTGTTCCGCGGGCTGCATCTCGGCCGGGCGCCCGGGGATCCGCTGGTGCTGCCGGGGCCGTGGGACGCGATGAGCGCCCGGGTCTTCGAGGAGGCCGGGTTCCCGGCGCTCGCGATCCCCAGCGCGGGGGTCGCCGCATCGCTCGGGTACGCGGACGGGCGGACACCGGCCGACGAGATGTTCGCGGCGGTCGAGCGGATCGTGCGCGCCGTGGACGTGCCGGTGTCGGCGGACCTGGAGGGCGGGTACGGGCTGGCGCCGAAGGAGCTGGTGGAACGGCTGCTCGGGGCGGGGGCCGTGGGCTGCAACCTGGAGGACTCCGCGGCCGGGGTGCTCCGGGACCCGCACGAGCACGCCGAGTGGCTGGCCGAGGTGCGGGCGGCGTCCGGGGACCGGCTGTTCCTCAACGCGCGTGTCGACACGTTCCTGCGGGGTGTCGCCGACCCGGACCGGGCGGTCGAGCGGGCCGCGCTGTACGTCGCCGCGGGCGCCGACTGCGTCTATCCGATCGGCGCCCCGGCGGACCTGCTGCCGCTGCTGCGGGCCGGTGCCGAGGGGCCGTTGAACGCGCTGGCCAGGCCCGGGAGGGACCCCTCGCCCGCCGTTCTCGGCGGACTCGGGGCCACCCGGGTCACGTTCGGGCCATGGCTGCAGCGTGAAGCGTCCGACGCACTGCGGGAGAGCGCGGCGCGCCTGTGACGTCCGGTGGGAGTTAGGGCAGCCACTTCTTCCAGACGTCCTCGTTGGCCTTGACCCACTTCTCGGCCGCCGCCTCCGAGCTCATCTTCTGGTCGGCGATCATCGCGGCGACCTCGTTCTGCTGCTCGGCGGTCCAGTTGAAGTTCTTCAGGAACTCGGCCGCGTCACCGCCGTCCTTGGCGAAGTCGGCGTTGAAGTACTTCTGCAGCGGGGTCTGGGCGTATCCGCAGTCGACCTTCTCGGGGTCGGCGTCGCAGCCCTCCTTGTACTCGGGCAGCTTCACCTCGACCAGGTCGATCTGGGCGTTCAGCCACTGCGGGGTCCACCAGTAGGTGATGAAGGGCTTCTTGGCCTTGTAGTCCTCCTTCATCTGGGTGATCTGGGCGGCCTCGGAGCCGGCGTAGACCGTCTTGTAGTCCAGCTCGAGGTTCTTGATGATCGCGTCGTCGTTGGTGGTGTACGACGGCGAGCCCTCCAGGAGCTGGCCCTTGTCGCCGCTCTCGGCGGTCTTGAAGAGGTCCTTGTACTTGTTGAGGTTCTTCCAGTCCGTGATGTCCGGGTGCTCGTCGACCAGGTACTTCGGCACGAACCAGCCGATGTGGCCGACGACGCCGAGGTCGCCGCCCTCGACGATGGACTTCTTGTCCTCGACGTACAGCTGGACCTTCTTCGGGGCACCGCCCCAGTCCTCCAGGATGGCGTCGGCCTTGCCGCTGTTGAGGGCGTCGAAGCCGACGGACTCGTCGAGCTGGGTGAGCTTGGCCTCGGTGTCCAGCTCGTTCTCGAGGATGTACTTCGCGACGGCCGCGTTGGCCTCCGCGCCGACCCAGGACGGCACCACGATGGTGACCGAGTCGGTGGCGCCCTTCGACGAGGAGGAGCCGGTGTCGGCGGCGCCGCAGGCGCTCAGGCCGGTGATGCCGAGGACGACGGCGGCGGCCGTCGCGGCGCGGGTGAGCTGCTTTCTGTTCTTGCGGGAGGGCAGGTTCTTCTTCTGCATTGCGGGGTCTTCCGTTTCTCTGGGCGGTTGTTACTGCGGGCAGGAGTCACCGCGTCGGGGCGGCGGCCCTGCGGGCTCCGGGCGGGGTGCCGGTGCCGGGTTCGGGGTCAGCGCGCGGCGGTGCCGCGCCGGGTGCGCTGGGTGGTGCGGTCGAGGACGAGGCCGAGCAGCACGATCGCGACGCCGGCGGTCAGGCCGGTGCCCAGTTCGCTCTTCTGCAGGCCGTAGACGACGTCGTAGCCGAGCGCGCCGGAGCCGACGAAGCCGCCGACGATGACCATGGCCAGGACCAGGACGACGCCCTGGTTGAGGGCGAGCATCAGCGCCGGACGGGCCAGCGGCACCTGGACCTGGCGGATCTGCTGGAAGGTGCTCGCGCCCAGCGAGCGGGAGGCCTCCAGCGCGGCGGGGTCGACCTGGCGCAGGCCCTGCACGGTGATCCGGACGACGGCGGGCAGTGCGTAGAGCACGGCCGCGGCGACGGCGGCGGAGCGGCCCACGTTGAACAGGGCCACCACCGGGATCAGGTAGATGAACTGCGGCAGGGTCTGCATGGTGTCGAGCAGCGGCCGCAGCATGCGTTCCAGCAGTGGCACCCGGGCCGCGACCACGCCGATCAGGAAGCCCAGCACCAGGGTGACGACGACGCCCGCGACGGCCTGCGACAGGGTGTCGAGGGAGTTGTCCCACACGTCGATGACGCCGACGCCGGCCATCGCCAGGCCGGCGGTGGCCATCGCGCCCCAGCCGCCCGCGAGCAGTCCGAACACGGCGGCGATCAGCACGAGCAGCCACCACGGGGTGGCGGTCAGACCGTCGCGGAGCGGGTCGAGCACCCACATGGTGAAGCCGTCGGCCCAGGTGCGGGTGCCGCCCAGGACGGGCACGCCCTCGGCGAGGTGGCCGGTGAACCAGTTCACGGCGTCGTTGACCGGCGGGGAGATGTCCACGGTCCACGGCTCGGGCCACTCCTCGATGAGCAGCGCGGCGCCCACCGTGGCGACCACGGCGAACACCCCGGCCGTCAGGCTCCAGCCGCGCCAGCCGTGCAGCAGCCGGAGGGCGGACGGGTCGGAGCCCTCGCCGAGCCGGTCACCGGCGGCCGCGGTGGTGCGGTCCAGCCAGACGGCGAGCAGCACGATCGGGATGCCCGCGGCGAGCGCCTTGCCGACGTCGACGGTGGACAGCGCCTGGAAGACCTCCTCGCCGAGGCCGCCGGCGCCGATGACGGACGCGATGGTGACCATCGACAGCGCCATCATGATCGTCTGGTTGAGGCCGAGCAGGATCTCCTTGCGGGCCAGCGGCAGCCGTGCGGTCAGCAGCCGCTGCCAGGGGCTCGCGCCGAGCGACTGGGCGGCCTCCATCACGCCGGCGTCGGCCCCGCGCAGGCCGAGTGCGGTGAGCCGGGCCATCGGCGGGGCGGCGTAGATGATGGTGGCGATCAGCGCGGAGGGCACGCCGATGCCGAAGAGCAGCACCAGCGGCAGCAGATAGGCGAACGCCGGCATGATCTGCATGGTGTCCAGCACCGGGCGCAGGATCTTCTGGAACCGGTCGGACAGACCGCCGCCGAGGCCGAGCAGGCCGCCGATGACCGCGGACACGGCGACCGCGACCGCCATGAGGGCGAGGGTCTCCATGGTGGCTTCCCACATGCCGAGCACACCGCACACCGCGAAGGCGCCCAGCGTGATGCCGGCGAGCTTCAGCCCGCGGCGGCTGCGCAGGCCGCCGATGCGCCAGGAGAGCAGGACGGCGCCCAGCGTCACCGGGAACCAGCCGAGGTTGACCAGCAGGTCGGTCATCCAGCCGACGGAGCCGTCGGCCCAGTTGCTCAGGTGCAGCAGGAAGTAGAGGAAGACCGGGTTGGTGTCCCGGTTCCGCACGACCCAGGCGTAGGCGTCGTCCAGCGGGGTCTTGACGTCGACGGTCAGCGCGGACGGCCAGACCCCGCTGCCCCAGAGGGCGGCGGCGAGCGGCACCAGCACGGCGGCGGCGACGGCCAGCGGCAGAAGGCGGCGCACGAGGGGGTGGGCCAGGACCGAGCGGGCCGCGGACGGCGCGGGCTCCTTGGCCGGTTCCGTGGGTGTGGACGGCGGGGCGGGGGTGACGACGGCGCTCATATGCCCCACCCCCGGCCGGTCGCGGAGATCCCGTCCGCGGCGGGGGTTCTGTCGGCGGCGCTCATCAGGCGGCCTCCTTCGCCGGGCTGCCGTCGATCCCGGCGACCACCCGCAGCAGGTCGGCGTGGTCGACCTGGCCCAGGCAGCGGCCGTCGTCCACGACGCAGGCGGCCCGGCCGGTGCGGGCGACGACCTCGATGGCGCCGGAGACCACGGTCCCGGGGGCGAGGGCGTCCGGGTGGTCGGCGGCGCCGCAGTCGCCGGGACGCATGGCCGTACGGACGGTCATGACCTGCTCGCGCGGCACGTCGCGGACGAACTCGCGGACGTAGTCGTCGGCGGGCGAGCCGACGATCTCCTCGGGGGTGCCGAGCTGGACCACGGCGCCGTCGCGCATCAGCGCGATGCGGTCGCCCAGCTTCAGCGCCTCGCTGAGGTCGTGGGTGATGAAGACCATGGTGCGGCCTTCGTCCCGGTGCAGCCGGACGACCTCTTCCTGCATGTCCCGCCGGATCAGCGGGTCGAGCGCACTGAACGGCTCGTCGAACAGCAGCACCTCGGGGTCGACGGCGAGCGCGCGGGCCAGGCCGACGCGCTGCTGCTGGCCGCCGGAGAGCTGGGAGGGCCGGCGCAGCTCCATGCCGGCCAGGCCGACCTTCTCGACCACGGCGGCGGCCCGCTCGCGGCGTTCGGCCTTGCCGACGCCCTGGATCTCCAGGCCGTAGGCCACGTTGTCCAGGACGGTGCGGTGCGGGAGCAGTCCGAAGTGCTGGAAGACCATCGCGGCGCGGTGCCTGCGCAGTTCGCGCAGCCGGTTCTTGTCCATGGCGCGGACGTCCTCGCCGTCGATGGCGAGGTGGCCGGCGGTGGGCTCGATCAGCCGGGTCAGGCAGCGCACCAGGGTGGACTTGCCGGAGCCGGACAGGCCCATGACGACGAAGACCTCGCCCTTGCGCACGTCGAAGGAGACGTCCCGTACGGCGGCGGTGCAGCCGGTGCGGGCGCGCAGCTCCGCGGGGCCGAGGGCGGCCAGCTCGGGGTCGGCGGGGACGCGGTCCGCCCTCGGGCCGAAGACCTTCCACAGGCCCTCGACGGAGAAGACGGGCGCGTCCTCGGCCATGTCCTTGGCGATGTCCGTGGACTCGTCCTTGGCTATGTCTTTGGTCATGTCCTTGGATATCGCGTCGTCGGCTGCGGCAGCGGGGTTGGGGACGGTGCTCATCGGGCGTCACCACCGATCAGCTCGACGGCACGCTCCCCGACCATGAGGACGCCGATCATGGGGTTGACGGCGGTCATGGTGGGGAAGACGGAGGCGTCGGCGATGCGGATGCCCTGCAGTCCGCGGATGCGCAGCTCGGGGTCGACGACGGCGGTGCTGTCGTCGGCGGCGCCCATCTTGCAGGTGCCGGCCGGGTGGTAGACGGTGTGGGCGACCTTGCGGGCGTACTCGCTGAGCTCCTCGTCGCCGGTGACGTCCGGGCCGGGGGCCACCTCGCGCTTGAGCCAGCCGGCCAGCGGCTGGGTCTTGGCGACCTCACGGGCGATCTTGATGCCGTCGACGAGGGTACGGCCGTCGTAGTCGTCCTCGTCGGTGAAGTAGCGGAAGTCCAGCGCGGGCTTGACCTCGGGGTCGGCGCTGGTCAGGTAGAGCCGGCCGCGGCTCTTGGGCTTGGGGATGTTCGGGGTCATGGAGACGCCGAACTCCGGCCGCTGGTAGCCGAGTCGCTCCGGGTTGTCCGTGAACGGGATCTGGTAGAAGTGGAACATCAGGTCCGGGCCCGCGTGCTGCGGGTCGCGGCGCACGAACAGGCCGGCGTCGGAGTCCATCGCGGAGTTCTCCGGGATGGGGCCGTGGGTCTCCCACACGATCACCGACTCGGGGTGGTCGAGCAGGTTCTCGCCGACGCCCGGCAGGTCGTGGACGACCGGGATGCCGAGCGCTTCCAGGTCGGCGCGGGGGCCGACGCCGGAGTGCATCAGCAGGCGCGGGGAGTCGACGGCGCCGGCGCACAGCACCACCTCGTGGCGGGCCTTGACCAGGATCTCCTCGCCGTCCTTGGTGCGCACATGCACGCCCTCGGCCCTGGTGCCGTCCAGCTCCAGCCGGTACGCCCAGGTCTCCAGCATGAGGGTGAGGTTGGGGCGGTCGTCCATCACCGGGTGCAGATAGGCGACCGACGCCGAGGAGCGCTTGTTGTTCTCCGGGTGGTAGGCCAGGTCGAAGAAGCCGACGCCCTCGTTGAACGGCTTCCTGTTGAAGCCCTCGACGCGGGGGACGTCCAGCGCGGTCTGCGCGGACTCGACGAAGTCCCGGGCGATGGCGTTGCGGTCCTTCTCGTCGACGGCGACGACGTTGTTCAGCAGCCGGGCGTAGTACGCCTCCATCTGCACCGCGCCCCATCCGGCGGCGCCGGCCTCCTCCCACTCGTCCCAGTCGGAGGGCAGCGGCTTGAAGGCGATGAGGGTGTTGTGGGAGGAGCACCCGCCGAGCACCCGGGCGCGGCTGTGCCGGATGTGGGAGTTGCCGCGCGGCTGCTCGGTGGTCGGGTAGTCGTAGTCGAGCTCGCCGCCGAGCAGGCCCATCCAGCGGCGGAGGGTCAGCACGTCGTCGCGGCCGACGTCGCTGGGGCCGCCCTCGATGACGGCGACGGTGACGTCGGGGTTCTCGGTGAGCCGGGAGGCGATGACGGATCCTGCTGTGCCGCCGCCGATCACGACGTAGTCGTACTCGCGGGTGGTCTCGGGCATGAGGGTACTCACTCCATCGGGGTGCTGCGGGAGGGGACGTTCAGGGGGACGGGGGCCGCGGTCGGTTCGGCCCCCGTCGGGGCTGCGGGGAGGTCAGCCGGCGAACCAGCGCACCGGCCGGGGCGCGAGGTTCTGGTAGATGTGCTTGGTCTCGCGGTACTCGGCGAGCCCGGCCGGGCCGAGTTCGCGGCCGGTGCCGCTCTTGCCGAAGCCGCCCCACTCCGCCTGCGGCAGGTAGGGGTGGAAGTCGTTGATCCAGATGGTGCCGTGGCGCAGCCGGCCGGCGACGCGCCGGGCGCGGCCGGCGTCGGCGGTCCACACGGCGCCCGCGAGACCGTACTCGGTGTCGTTGGCCAGGGCGACGGCCTCGTCCTCGGTGCGGAAGGTCTCGACGGTGAGGACCGGTCCGAAGACCTCCTCACGGACCACTCGCATCTCGCGGTGGCACTGGTCCAGGACGGTCGGCTCGTAGAAGTAGCCGTCCGCGGGCCGGGTCCCGGAGGGCTCGGGGCGCTTGCCGCCGCAGCGCAGCACGGCGCCCTCGGCCAGCGCGGAGGCGACGTAGTCCTCGGTCTTGGCGCGCTGCTGCTCGGACACCATCGGGCCGCACTCGACGCCGTCTCCGGTGCCGACGCCCAGCCGGATCCTCTCGGCGCGGCGGGCGATCTCGGCGACGAAGCGGTCCCTGAGGGACTCCTCGATGATCAGCCGGGAGCCCGCCGAGCAGACCTGCCCGCTGTGGATGAAGGCGGCGTTGAGCGCCTGGTCGACGGCGGTGTCGAAGGCCTCGTCGGTGGCGCAGGCGTCGGCGAAGACGACGTTGGGGTTCTTGCCGCCGAGTTCCAGGGCGACCTTCTTCACGGTGGGCGCGGCGGCCTCGGCCACCTTGGTGCCGCTGACCAGGCCGCCGGTGAAGGAGACCAGGTCGACGTCGGGGTGCTCGGCGAACCGGGCGCCGACGGAGTGGCCGGGGCCGGTCACGATGTTGGCGACACCGGCCGGCAGCCCCGCCTCGACCAGCAGGTCGACCAGGGCGACGGTGGTCAGCGGGGTGATCTCGCTGGGCTTGATGACGAAGGTGTTGCCGGCCGCGAGCGCGGGGGCGACCTTCCAGCTGGCCTGGAGCAGCGGGTAGTTCCAGGGCGTGATCATCGCGCAGACGCCGATCGGCTCGTGCACGACGACGCTGTGGATGTCGGCCGAGCCGGCGTCGACGACCCGGCCGGGGGCCTCGCCGGCGACCAGGTCGGCGAAGTAGCGGAAGGCGTCGGCGACGCAGTCGACGTCGACCCGGCCCTCCTCGACGGTCTTGCCCGCGTCGCGGGCCTCCAGCAGGCCGATCCGCTCCCGGTCGCGCACCAGCAGGTCCGCGACACGGCGCAGCAGGGCGGCGCGCTCGGCGACCGGCGTGCGCGGCCATTCACCCTCGTCGAAGGCGCGCCGGGCGGCGGCGATGGCGAGGTCGGCGTCCTTCGCGTCGCCCTCCGCGACCACGGCGAACGGGCGACCGTCCGCGGGATCGATGATCTCGCGGGTCGCGCCCGAGGACGCTTCCAGCCATTCGCCTCCCGCATGAATGGTCTGCCGCGTCCGGTATTCCTGAAGTTCGGTGCTGTCCGCCATGATCCGGTACTGCCTTCCGTTCCTGTTCAGCGCCCCTGTGTCACACGCGTGCCACTCTCGGGACCGTTAGCCCCTGCCCAGAGCCGGTGGATGCATGCGGGATCCATGGCCGAAAGTGTGCTGCGTCACGAGTAATACGGACAGTTAAGACAAAACACCACTCCGAGGCTCTGGTCCAGCACAAAATCCTTGACTAAAGTCAAACGTCATGGAGCCAGTCTCAGCGGAGCAGGTGACCGGTCTGCGCGGGTTCAACCGCTCTTTCACCCGCCGTATCGGCGTCCTGGACGACCACAGCCTCGGCCAGGACCGCCCGCTGGGCGAGGCCCGGCTGCTGTTCGAGATCGCGGAGAGCGACGGCGGGGGCGGGGTCCCGCTGCGGGAGCTGCGCGGCCGGCTCGGCCTGGACGCCGGTTATCTGAGCCGCATGGTCAAGGCGCTCCAGGCGCAGGGCATGGTCCGGCTGGGCGTGCACCCGCACGACAGCCGGCTGCGGCTGGCCGAGCTGACGGCGGCCGGACGCGCCGAGGTGGCCGAGCAGAACCGACGGGCCGACGCACTCGCCGCCGCACTGCTCCGCGGTCTGGATCCGCCCCGGCGCCGGGAGCTGACCGAGGCCCTGGCCACCGCGGGGCGGCTGCTGCGGCTGGCGGCCATCGCGGTCGAGCCGGTCGACGGCCGCGCCCCGGACGCGCGCACCTGTCTCGACGCCTGCGCCGCCGACCTCGACGCCCGCTTCCCGACGGGCTTCGATCCGGCGGACCTGGTGCGCCCGGAGGAGGTCTCCGGGGAGGCCGGGGCGTTCTTCGTGGCGTACGAGGAGGGCCGCCCGGTGGGGTGCGGCGCACTGCGCTCGCTCGGCCCGGCCACCGGCGAGATCAAGCACGTGTGGGTGCACCCGGACGCCCGGCGGCTGGGGCTCGCCCGGCGGCTGCTGGACGCGCTGGAGCGCGAGGCCGCCGCCCGGGGCTGCCGGGTGGTGCGGCTGGACGCGCACGCCGTGCTCGCCGAGGCGCAGGCGATGTACCGGGCGTGCGGCTACCGGGAGATCCCGGCCTACGCCGAGCACGTGTACGGGGCCCACCGGTTCGAGAAGCGGCTGGAGGAGGCGGGGGCACAGGGATCCGGCTGACCGGGCCCGCCCTGGTGCGCGTACACCGACGGGCCCCGCTCCGGTGCGCACCGGAGCGGGGCCCGTCGGACAGGCAGCGGGACTCAGATGAGGCCGAGGGCGCGGACCGCCTCGCGCTCCTCCGCGAGCTCCTTGACGGAGGCGTCGATCCGGGCGCGGGAGAAGTCGTTGATCTCCAGGCCCTGGACGATCTCGTACTTCCCGTCGCTGACGGTGACCGGGAAGGAGGAGATCAGGCCCTCCGGGACGCCGTAGGAGCCGTCCGACGGAATACCCATGGAGACCCAGTCGCCCTCCGGGGTGCCGTTGACCCAGGAGTAGACGTGGTCGATGGCGGCGTTGGCGGCGGAGGCGGCCGAGGAGGCGCCGCGGGCCTCGATGATGGCGGCGCCGCGCTTGGCGACGGTCGGGATGAAGTCGTCGGCGAGCCACTGCTCGTCGTTGACGACCTCGGCGGCGTTCTTGCCGGCGACCGTGGCGTGGAAGATGTCCGGGTACTGGGTGGCGGAGTGGTTGCCCCAGATCGTGAGCTTCCGGATCTCCGAGACCGGGGTGCCCGTCTTCTTCGACAGCTGGGTCAGCGCGCGGTTGTGGTCCAGGCGGGTCATCGCGGTGAACCGCTCGGCCGGTACGTCCGGGGCGGCGGCCTGCGCGATCAGCGCGTTGGTGTTGGCCGGGTTGCCGACGACCAGGACCCTGATGTCGTCCGCGGCGTGTGCGTTGATGGCCTGGCCCTGCGGCTTGAAGATGCCGCCGTTGGCCTCCAGCAGGTCGCCGCGCTCCATGCCCTTGGTGCGCGGGCGGGCGCCGACCAGCAGGCCGACGTTGGCGCCGTCGAAGGCGACGTTCGGGTCGTCGGTGATCTCGATGCCCTGGAGCAGCGGGAACGCGCAGTCGTCCAGCTCCATGGCGGTGCCCTCGGCGGCCTTCAGCGCCGGGGTGATCTCGAGGAGGCGCAGCTTGACCGGCACGTCCGCGCCGAGCAGCTGGCCGGAGGCGATGCGGAAGAGCAGGGCGTAACCGATCTGGCCGGCCGCGCCGGTGACGGTGACGTTCACGGGAGTGCGGGTCATGGCGTTCTCCGTATGACAGCTGGCGGTGGGGCGTCCCTGCCCCGCTACGTTTGATCGATCTCTTGGCGTCAAGAGACCGACCCGGCGGTCAGGCTATCGCGCATCCGCGGCCCCGGACGTCTCCGGGTCGGTGTGGCCCGGCTCACCCGTCTCGGCAACGGGCCGCAACCAAGAGGCGGCCGCCCGTCCGGGAGAGGAGGGACGAGGGCGACCGCCGCTTCGGGAACACCGTTGCCGGACTCCCGTGGGGGGTACTACTCACGTGCCCGCGATGCAGGGGGACATGCCTACTCCGTGCAGCCCTCCTGGCCGGAGGCGAGGACGGCGCAGGCGGTCGCTTCGGCGGCGCTGTCGACCGCGACCATCGGCGTGTACGCCACGGTGTCGCCGGCCACGGTGATCGCCCCGGTCTGCCGGGCCTCGCCCGCGCTCACGCGCACCTCGTCGCCCTGACCGGCCTGAGTGACCCGCCCCCACGCGGCACCACAGGTCTTGCTGTAGCGGACCTCGACGACGGCGGTGCCGACGGCGGCCGTCCGCGCGGTGACCACCAGGTCGCCGCCGCAGCCCATCACCTCGGCGTCCTTGCCGGTGCAGCTGTCGCCGCTGCACTGCACGCCGGGCGGCAGTTCGGTTTCGGTGCTCGCGGTGGGCGAGGGGGACGGCTTGGCGTCGTCCTTCCGGCCGCCGCCGTCGTCGAGGAGGTAGAAGGCGCCCGCGATCACGACCAGCACGCCGACGACACCCGCGAGGAAGGTCGTCACCCGCTTGCCGCCACCGCCACCGCGCGTGCCGTGCCCGCTGCCGCCGCTGGGCGGCTCGCCGTACGCACCGCCGACCCGGGGCGGCTCACCGTAGGCGCCCACCGGACCGGCGGCGCCGGCAGGTCCGGCAGGTCCGGCAGGTCCGGCAGGTCCGGCAGGTCCGGCAGGTCCGGCAGGTCCGGCGGCCGGCCTCGTGCCGCCCCCCGGCCGGCCGCCGGCCGGCGAGGGTCCCCGGTACCCGGCCAGCCCCCACGAGTTGCCGTCGCTGGGCCCCCCGGCCGCCGGCGAGGCCGGGCCTGCCGTACGCGTCGCGTCGGCGCTGTCCGCGGCGGTCGGCTGGACCGGCACCGCCGGCGGCATCGTGGGCGCCACCCCGGCCGGCCCGGCGATCCCGGGGGTGGCCGTGACGCTGCCGCCCCGGCGGCCACCGGTCCGGCCGCCCGACCTGCTCTGGCGGTGACCGCCCGGAGGCGTGCTGCCGCCCGGGTCCCCGAGCGCCGCGCGCGCCTGGGAGATGCGGATCGCCTCCATGGTCATGTCGTGCCGCATCTCCGAGCGGCTCCAGGCCCGCTCGGCGAGCTCCCACAGAGTGGTGAGATGGACCGGGTTGGTCCCGGTCACCTCGGCCAGGGCCACGATCGCGCCCTTCGGCGCGAGGAGCCGGCCGTTGAGATACCGCTCCCAGGACGTCTTGCTGTAGCCGGTGGCGTCGGCCAGCGCGGCGATGCTCAGGTCGCTGCGGTCCACCAGGCGACGCAACTGGCCGGCGAACTCCTTGATCTGCGGATCGAGTCCGTCCGGCAAGGCCTTCCAACGAGGCATTGCTACCCCCCTCATTCCCCCGGGTGACGTGCTGTTCGTTCCCCGCGTCGGTGCCCTCTGCCGAGCCGCCCTCTGGGTGTTGTGGCTACCCACAGGGATGCGCCCGGTCAGGATCTCAGTTCCCGGGGTGGGGGCGCACGGGAGCACAGAGGTCGCGAGCGAGCACCGTTGCATGCGCGCGGGTTGGCGTCCAGTGTCCCATCCGCTCGCGGTCACCGTTCCCGGACTCGTTAGCGGAACGGTCACTTCCGTGCCACAGCGCCCCGACAGGCGTTGAACAGGCCGTTCGGGCTGCAGGAGGGTGGTTCACGGCGGCGGCCCGCCCTCGACAACGGGGGAGAGGACGGGCCGCCGTTCCATGTCCGGCACCGGGTGCGGGGTTCAGCCGCTGACGGTGAAGTGCAGGGTGTCCTTCAGAAACGGGATCTCCAGCAGCGGCTTGGGCTGGACCATCAGCGCGAGCAGGGTGATCACCAGGCCCAGGACCCCGTAGGTGACGATGTCCGTGAAGCGGGAGCGCACGGCGAGCATGCCGACCCCCGGCAGCAGCCAGCGCAGCAGTGCGCCGCCGACCAGCGCGAGGCCGATGATCAGTGTCCCGGCCCGGAACTCGTCCAGCGCGGTCAGCAGCAGGCCGGTGCCGACCAGGGCGATCACCACGAGGATCGGCCACTGGCGGGCGGGAGCCGGGGCGTCGCCCGGGGCGGCCCGGCCGCCACCCTCGGGGCGCGCGGTGTCCCGGGTGAACAGCGGAAAGCGGCGCGAGGTCCGACGCGGTGCACCCCCGGCCGGCGCTCCGCCCCGCTCCTCGGGCCCGCTGCGCCCGTCGGCCTCGCCCGTCCCGTTCTCGGCGGCCCGGTTCTCGGCGGCCCGGTCCGTCGCGCGGTCGGCGGCATTCTCCGTCGCGTTCTCGGCGGCCTGGTCCATTTCGGGGTCGGCGGCCTGGTCCACCGCGGGGTCGGCGGCTTCCTCCGTCGCGTTCTCGGCGGCCCGGTCCGCCGCCCTCTCCTCAGCCGGCACTGCGCTCCGCCGCCTCGACCACGTTGACGAGCAGCAGGGCCCGGGTCATGGGACCGACACCGCCGGGGTTCGGGGAGATCCAGCCGGCCACCTCGGCCACGTCCGGATGGACATCGCCGACGATCTTGCCCTCGGCGTTGCGGGACACCCCGACGTCCAGGACGGCCGCGCCCGGCTTGACGTCCTCCGGGCGGACCAGGTGCGGCGAGCCCGCGGCGGCGACCACGATGTCCGCGCGCTTGAGGTGGGCGGACAGATCGCGGGTGCCGGTGTGGCACTGGGTCACCGTGGCGTTCTCGCTGCGCCGGGTGAGCAGCAGCGGCATCGGCCGGCCGATGGTGACGCCGCGGCCGACCACCACGACCTCCGCGCCCTTGATCTCCACGCCGTGGCGGCGCAGCAAGGTGAGGATGCCGTTCGGGGTGCACGGCAGCGGGGCCGGCTCGTTCAGCACGAGGCGCCCGAGGTTCATCGGGTGCAGACCGTCGGCGTCCTTGTCCGGGTCCATCAGCTCGAGGATGCGGTTCTCGTCGATACCCCGGGGCAGCGGCAGCTGGACGATGTAGCCGGTGCAGGCCGGGTCCTCGTTCAGCTCGCGGACGACCGCCTCGATCTCCTCCTGCGTCGCCGTGGCCGGCAGTTCGCGCTGGATGGAGGCGATGCCGACCTGGGCGCAGTCGCGGTGCTTGCCGGCGACGTACTTCTGGCTGCCGGGGTCGTCGCCGACCAGGACGGTGCCGAGCCCCGGCGTGACGCCCCTCTCCTTCAGCGCCGCCACGCGGGCGGTCAGTTCGGACTTGATCGCTGCTGCGGTGGCCTTGCCATCGAGAATCTGGGCGGTCATACCCCCCATCCTCCCGGATGACCGGCCCCCGGTTCCAATCCGGCCGTCCTCCGGCCATCACCGGATGCGTTCACTCCGCTTCTCTGCATGATCACTGATGTTGCACTTGCACAACACATCGCGAATAGCACCGATCCAGGCTGGACAAGTAAGAGTCCGGTCAAGAACGATTGACCGATATAGTGCCGCGGGGCCGTACCGGGGGGACGAACCGCAACCGTAAACGACTTCCTCCGCCATCGTGCCGCGCGCCGTCCCCGCACAGGAAAGCAACGGAGGAAGCACCACCATGAGCATCGGCGACCCGAACAACCCCTACGGCGCCCCCCAGGGCGGCCAGCAGCCCGGCCAGCCCGGCTACGGCTACCCCCAGCAGCCCGGCCAGCCCGCCGCCGGCTACCCGGCGGCCCCGCCCGTCCAGGGCTACGGCCAGCCGCTCGGGCCCGCGGTGATGCCCGGCAGCGTGAAGGCCGCGCGTGTGATGCTCTACGTGCTGGGCGCCTTCCAGGCCATCGGCGGCCTGCTGATGATCGTGGCCAGCGCCTGGTTCGCCGAAAAGATCGACGAAGCGGTCAACTCCGACCCCAGCATCTCCGCGGAGGACGCGGAGACCGCCGCCAGCATCGGCGCGGGCGTCATGGTCGTGCTCGGCGTGCTCGCACTGGCCTTCGCGTGCTGGGCCGTCTTCACGGCCGTCAAGTTCGCCACCGGCCGCGGCGGCGTGCGTGTCTCCGCGATCGTCTACGCCTCGATCGTCACGCTGCTCAGCGTGCTCAACCTGCTGGGCGCCAACCTCTTCGCGCTGATCAGCCTGGTCCTCGGCATCCTGATCATCGTGTTCTGCGCCAACAAGAACGGCAGCTACTGGTTCAACCGCCCGCAGTACTGAGCCACGTCTCTTTTCTGCACGCTTCTCGCGAGACGCGTCAGGGCCGTGCCCCCGTACCGGGAGGACACGGCCCTGACGCGTCATCACGTCGGACCGTTCCTCCGTCACCGCCGCAGCGCCCGAGCCCGTGCGCACGTCGCCCCCGCCCCTCTCAGCGACGGGCGAGAACGCGATGGTTTCGGGTGATTTCCGGCCCCTGACCCTTCACAACGCGCCGTGTCGTCGGCACCCTTCGCGAATCCGCTGGGCGCTCCCGTAGCCTCCCCCCGTGGGCTACCGAGCTGGGGGAATGTAGCCCTCATGGGATCGGGCGAGGGGACGAGTCCATGTACAGCGTCATCGTCGTGCCTCCGGCAGGCTCTCGACCGGGCGGCCAGATCAGGATCGCCACGGGTGAGCGGCTCACGTTCGGACGGGACGGGACCAACGGGAGCGGTGGGGGCAACGCGGGCGGCGGAGGCAACGGGGGCAACGGGGGCCTGACCATCGGGCACGAGGGGGTGCCCCGGGTCGCCGGGGAGATCACCGCGCACCGTACCTTCTGGCTGCTGAGCAACCACAGCGAGGACCAGACCTACGTGGTGGAGAACCCGGAGGGCGCGGGCGAGCACATCAAGGTCGCGCCCGGCCGGGAGGACGCACCGGTGCCGTTCGAGTTCTCCCGGGTCGTCCTGCCCGCCGCCGGCGATCTGCTCACCTTCGACGTCTGGGCGCCGCGCCACACCTTCCGCAGCGTGGCCCGGCACGGGCTCCCGGGATCCCTGACCGCACCGGCGTTCACGCTCGACCGCACCAAGCGGTACTTCGCGGTGCTGGCCGCGCTGTGCGAGCCCCGCCTGCGCGGCGAACCGCACGCCCCGCTGCCCGCGGTCGAGCAGCTGGTGGAACGGCTGCGCCCACTGTGGCCCGCCGTCAGCCGCTCCACGGTCTACTGGAACATCGACTACCTCGCCCTGAAGCTGCGGCTGCGCCCCGGCCCGGACACGGCGGAGCCCGGCAGGCGCGTCAACGGCAAGAAGGAGTCGCTGGTCTCGCTGGCCCTCCGCTTCGACCTGGTCCGCGAGGACGACCTCGTCGTGCTCAGCCCGGCCGGGGGCGAGGTGTACCGGTGAGCGGGCAGCAGCCGTACGCCGTCACCGTCCCGAAGGGCTACCGGGTCGGCCCCTGGGAGGTCCGCGAACCCCTCGCCTCCGGCGCGTTCGCGACGGTGTACGCCGCCCGGCGCACCGGGGACGGAGCGCCCGGCCTCCCCCACCGGGCGGCGCTGAAGTTCCTGCCCACCGGCACCCGCACCCCGCGCCAGCTGCGCCATCTGCGCGAACTGGCCGAGCGGGAGGTGGAGCTGCTCGGCCGGCTGCGCTCCGCACGGCTGATCCGGATGTACGAGACGCTCACCGTCGATGATCCGGACCACCCGGAACTGGACGGCGCCACCGTCCTCGTCCTGGAACGGGCCGACGGCTCACTGGACGCCGTACCGGCGCCGGTGCCCGACCCCGGCGCCGTGCTCGCGCAGATCGGCGAGGGGCTGGCCCAGCTGCACCGCGCGGGCTGGGTGCACGGCGACCTGAAACCGGCCAACGTGCTGCTGATGCGGGACGGTTCGGTACGGCTGGCCGACTTCAACATGGCCGCCGAGCTGGAGGGCACCCACGCCTACACGCCCGCATTCTCCACCCCGGACTACACCCCGCCGGAACTGCTGTGGCCCGAGGTCGACGAGCGGGGCGCCCGGATCCGCCCGTCCGCCGACGTGTGGGCCTTCGGCGTCCTCGCCCATGTCGTGCTCACCGGCACCTTCCCGCTGCCGGGCGGCACGGCCGAGGCCCGGTGCGACGCGGCGTCCCGGTACGCGCGGGGCGCGGACGAGCTGCGGCTGTCCCCCGCTCTTCCCGACGGCTGGCCGGAGATCATCCGCGCCTGCCTGGCCCGTACCCACGCCGACCGGATCGGCACCGACGCGCTGCTGCGCCGGGTCGAGGAGGCCGCCGGGGTCGCCCGCTCGCCCCGCTCACCGAGGCTGCGCAGGCCCCGGCCGCCCTTCCGGCGCCGCCACCCGGTCCTGGCGGGAGCGCTGGCGACCGCGCTGCTCGTCGCGAGCGGGCTCGGAACCGCGGCGGTCGTCGCGAACCGGCAGGCGGCCCGGTACGACGGAACGCCGGTGTACGAGGCCGTACCCGTCGCGCCGGCATCCGACTACGGCTACCACCGCTGCCCGGCCGACAGCGTCTGCTTCTTCAGCGAGCACAACGGCCACGGTGAGATGTGCAGCTGGCAGGAGAGCGACCGGGACTGGCAGTCGGGCAACAGGACGTGCCCCTGGGCGGCCGACCACCCCGTCCGGTCGATCTTCAACAACATCGACGACGACCGGCAGCTCAGCGGCGTGGCGTACTACCGCGGCACCGACTTCTCACCCGCGGGCTTCGACCGGCAGCGCAAGTCCCAGCGGACCGGCTGCAGCGGTGTGAACAGCATGGGCAACCTGGCGGGCACCTACGCACCGCTGTCGCACGAGCTGGTGTCGAGCTGCTCCTACCGGCCGTCGATGTGGGGGGTGCTGGTGTCGCTCTGGTGACGCCGCCGCAGGGAGTCCGGAAGCACCACCCTCGAAGGTTTCAGGTTCCCCCCGTCGTCACTCTGCCCGGAAGCTGTACCTGGATCGGCCAACGACAGGACCGGGCCGGGACAGAGAGGGACAGCACCGGATGAGGCACGGGCTCACGGCAGCATGTGCGATCACAGCCGTTCACGAGCCACGGCCGCGCCTCGGCCGGCGGAGCTCCGGGACCTGACGTACGCCGAGGAGGCCCGGCTGTCGGACGCCGAACAACGCGCCTCGTCCAGCAGTGCGTGACTTCGCGGCAGCACCGTTCGGCAGGAAGCTGCCGGGCTGCTCGGGTCGGCCCTGGGGGCGGGGATCTTGGTCATGCCCGCCGTGTTGAGCCGCTCGTGCGCGACGACGTCGTGGTCGGTGATGAGCGCGCGGGCGGTCGGTCCAGGCGGCGCAGGGTGGGCCTGCTGGGAGGAGAACGACCAGCGGCCCTGACGCTCGGGGTCGAACGCGCGGACATCCTTGAGCTGGGCGGACTGGTCCCCGTACTTGATGCTCGTCTTCGAGGCGCCCGCAGGCGTGGTCCGCCGGGTTGCCCACCCGGCGGACTCTCCGGGGCTACGCCTTCAGCGCGGTGACGAAGGCGGCCCAGACCGGGGTCGGGAAGAGGAGAGCGGGGCCTTGGGGGTGCTTGGAGTCACGGACCGGGGTGACGCCGGGGAGATCGGGGGCCACTTCGACGCAGTCGGAACCGTGAGGGTCGCTGTAGCTGCTCTTGCGCCAGGCGGCGGAGCTCAGGTCAATCCTCTTGCTCGGCTTCATGTCGGTAGGTCCTCACTGCTTCTTCGATCAGGTCAAGGGACGTCTCGGGCGGGAGCGCGATGGCCCTGAGCAGATCGTACGACCCCCGGTACTTGCTCACGAGGGGTGGATAGTCGAGGAGTTGGCCCTCGAAGTTGCCGTCCGTCCACACCACTGGTGGGGCGTCGGCAAAGGTCATGATCTTGGCCATGCCAGAAGGCAGCGGATGCCAGCAGGTCGTTTCCGGAACGATCTGCAGAACGCTGCCGGTGGACCGGATCACATCGAGGATGTGATCAAGCTGGTCGGCCATCACCGCTGGTGGGACAGGAGCCTTGCGGATGACCGACTCCCGGAGGATTCCCCAGTACGTGGGCCGGTCCGCGCGATTCCACAGTTCCGCACGCGTCATCCGGGCACTGACACGCTCCTCGCCCGTCTCTGGTGGAGTGAACGGCGCTCCGTACCGAATGAGTCCCCGCATGTAGTCAGCGGTCTGGAGCAGACCCGGAATGAGATTGGGCCCCCATTCCTCCAGGGTTGTCGCTGCCCTCTCCAGGTCGGGTACGTCCTGGAAGCTCATCGCGTGCCCCGCGCGCCTCGCCTTGGCCGCGTCTTCGCATCGCCGCTGGAAGAACCCATCGGTCCCCAGCTTCTGATCCACATGCCGGGCCAGATCCACCGGCATTCTGCGCTCCCCGCGCTCGATCTGGCTGAGGAACGAGATTCCCCGGAAGCTCCCCTCCGCCATCTGCTCCAGCGTCAGGCCCGCTTGCTCCCGCTTGTAGCGCAACTCAGCGCCGTAAAAGCTGGGGACACTCACGGACGCATCCGGGTCCTTCTTCGCGGGCACAACACACCACCACCGTTTCTCAGTTGCTATGCGCAGCCGAAACCTCTTTCACGGTACGCAGCTCGACGCCACTCTGTGAGCGATTCATCACAGAACGCTCATGGAGGCGTACCCCATGCACAACCACCCCCACCACGAGTCCGACGCCTGCGTCGAAGACCTCCGTACCGCGCTTGCGGCGAACGGCATCACGCTCCCCTCACTCGGTGTGGACCTGCTGTGCTTCGCGAACGCGCATCCGCACACCGCGCCGCCGCTGGTCGCGCTCGGCAACTGCAACACCGCCACCGCCCAGGCCCTGGCGGCAGCCCTCCGCAAGGCGGCCGGCCGGTGACCCGACCGGTCGGGCTCGAACCGCTCACGCTCGGACTGCCGGCGCTCCCCAAGGCCGTCCCCGAGGCCCGCCGGGTGGTCCGCGAACACCTCCGCACGCCGTGTACCGACGTGGAGCTGTGTGTCAGCGAGTTGCTGACCAACGTGATCGACCACGTCGGCGAGGGCGTGCCGGTGACCCTCCGGCTGCTGCAGGGGCACGACGGCCGTACCCGCGTGGAGGTCACCGATCCCGACCCGCACGCCTGGCTCGTCGGCCGTCGGCCCGGCGAGGACGACGAGACCGGCCGCGGCCTCCTGCTGCTGGACGCGCTCGCGCTGCGCTGGGGCGTGTGGCTGACCCCGTCCGGCAAGACGGTGTGGTGCGAACTCCCGGAAGCGGCACCCTAGAACTTTTCAGGTTCCCCGCTTCGCCCACCGCCAGCACAGTGGTCTCCGCTGCGCCGCCACGGGGGACGGTGCGCGGAGAGGGGGAGCAGGACCATGCGGCGGACTCTCGCCACGAGGTACGCGGCGGCGGCGCTGATCATCGGCGCGGCGGCGACCGGCTGCACCGCCTCGGCCACCGCCGGACCACCGTCCGGGAGCACCGCGAGCCCGAGTGCCGGGAACGGCCGTGAGCTCTCCGACGCCGAGCAGATCCTGGTCCGGCGCGCCGAGCAGGAGCTGATCAAGGAGTGCATGGAGGGGGCGGGCTTCGAGTACTGGGTGGGGCCGCTGCCGACCGTCGACGAGCTCAGGGGCGGGGGCTATGTGCTGACCGACCCGGACTGGGCGAAGCGGCACGGCTACGGCAGCCGGCTCCAGGAGAAGCTCCAGGACACCCAGCGCAGCGACCCCAATCACGCGTACGCCAACTCGCTCCCGCGGGAGGAACGCGTCCGCTACGACAAGACGCTCGAAGGAGGACCGTCGAGCGGCATGCTGACGGCCGAGCTGCCCGGGGGCGGCACCGTCCGCACTCCCGCCGACAGCTGTCAGGCCGACGCCAAGGAGCAGCTCTACGGCGACTTCGGGAGCTGGTTCCAGGCGGAGAAGACGGCCACGAACCTCAACTCCCTGTACGTACCGGCCCTGCTCGGGGACGAGCGTTTCACGAGCGCCGTGGACGCATGGGCGGCGTGCATGCGCAAGGCGGGCCACGCCTACGCCGATCCGCAGGAGGCCCGCGCCGGGCTCGCGGTCCGCACCGAGGGGCTCAGCCCGGAGCAGGCGTACGCGACCGAGGTCGAGGTGGCGGTGGCCGAAGCCACCTGCGCTACCAGGACGCCCCTGGCCGGCACGGCACACGAGCTCGAGCGCGAGTACCGGCAGAAGGAAATCGACGAGCAGTACGGCGAGGACGTCGCCGCCTACGAGCGGATGAGCCTCGCCGCCCTCGCCCGAGCCGAGGAGATCACCGGCTCGACGGCCTGAACCACCCGGACTTCCGCGGCACGCAGCCGCGGGACGACACCCACACGGCACCCGTCCACAAGGAGTGATGCATCATGCGCAAGATCCTCGCCGCAGCCGCGACCGCCGGCCTCGCCGGGCTCGGAGTGATCGTCCCGGCGTCCGGCGCCCAGGCCGCCTCGGCCTGCGACAACGCGTGGCACAGCGCGCGCTCCGGCTACTTCTACGCGTACAGCGGCTACAACTGCAGCGGCTACATGGGCAGCACCGAGAGCTGGGACTCGGACTGGGGCAACAGCGTCGGCCCCTTCCAGGGCAGTGACACCAACAGGGCGTCGTCCATCCTGCACAAGGGCACGTCCGGCATGGCCGTCCAGGTCTTCAACGGGACGGGACAGGACTGGGCCGGTGGCCACACCTGCATCAAGAAGTCCGAGTACTACATGTCCAGCCTCGCCGGGCACACGTTCACCAGCGGCTACAACGTGAACAACGGCATCAGCTCGCACCGGTGGGTGTGGAACTCGTCCTGCGGCAAGTTCCTGGACTCCTGACCCGCCCGGTCGACGCGGGCCCGCCGGGTGGTACCGGCGGGCCCCGTCGCCGTACGGCTCGGGCGTGCGGATCGGCGAACGTGCGGATCAGTGGAAGAAGTGCCGCGTCCCCGTGAAGTACATCGTCACGCCGGCCTTCTTCGCCGCCTCGATCACCTGCTCGTCGCGGACCGAGCCGCCGGGCTGGACCACGGCGCGGACGCCGGCCCCGGCGAGGATCTCCAGGCCGTCGGGGAAGGGGAAGAAGGCGTCGGAGGCGGCGTAGGCACCCTGGGCGCGCTCGGCCCCGGCCCGCTCGACCGCCAGCTTGGCGGAGTCGACCCGGTTGACCTGGCCCATGCCGACGCCGACGGAGGCGCCGTCCTTGGCGAGCAGGATGGCGTTGGACTTCACCGCCCGGCACGCCCTCCAGGCGAAGGCCAGCTCGGCCAGCTCGGCCGGGGGCAGCGCCTCGCCGGTGGCGAGGGTCCAGTTGGCCGGGTCGTCGCCCTCGGCCTGGAACGCGTCGGTGATCTGGGCGAGCCCGCCGCCGTCGATCGGCCTGAACTCCGCGGGCGAAGCGGGCGCCTCGGGGCAGCGCAGCACGCGGATGTTCTTCTTCCGGGCCAGGGCCTCGACGGCGCCGGGCTCGTAGTCGGGGGCGACGACGACCTCGGTGAAGATCTCGGCGACCTGCTCGGCCATCTCCTCGGAGACCGGGCGGTTGACCGCGATCACGCCGCCGAACGCGGACAGCGGGTCGCAGGCGTGCGCCTTGCGGTGCGCCTCGGCGACGTCGGCACCGGTCGCGATGCCGCACGGGTTGGCGTGCTTGATGATCGCGACACAGGGCTCGTCGTGGTCGTACGCGGCACGGCGGGCGGCGTCCGTGTCCGTGTAGTTGTTGTACGACATCTCCTTGCCGTGCAGCTGCTCGGCCTGGGCCAGGCCGCCGCAGCCGCCGGTGTAGAGGGCGGCGCCCTGGTGCGGGTTCTCGCCGTAGCGCAGCACGTTCTTGCGGGTGTACGTCACGCCGAGGAACTCGGGGAAGTCCTGGCCGTCGCCGGCGTAGTCCGCGGCGAACCAGGCGGCGACCGCCACGTCGTACTCAGCGGTGTGCCGGAACGCCTCGGCGGCCAGACGCTTGCGGGCGGCCAGGTCGAAGCCGCCGGAGCCGACCGCGGCGAGGACGTCGCCGTACTGGCCGGGGCTGGTGACGACCGCGACGGAGGGGTGGTTCTTGGCGGCGGCGCGGACCATGGACGGGCCGCCGATATCGATCTGCTCGACGCACTCGTCGGGGGTGGCACCGGAGGCGACCGTCTCCTGGAACGGGTAGAGGTTGACCACCACGAGGTCGAACGGCTCCACGCCCAGCTCCGCGAGCTGCTCGCGGTGGGCCTCCAGACGCAGGTCGGCGAGGATCCCGGCGTGCACGCGCGGGTGCAGGGTCTTGACCCGGCCGTCCAGGCACTCCGGGAAGCCGGTGAGCTCCTCGACCTTGGTGACCGGGACCCCGGCGGCGGCGATCCGCCCGGCGGTCGAACCGGTCGACACCAGCTCCACGCCCGCCTCGTGCAGGCCGCGCGCCAGCTCCTCGAGGCCGGCCTTGTCGTAGACGCTGACCAGCGCGCGCCGGATGGGCCGCTTCATGGTTTCGGCGGTCACGGTCACGGGATAACTACCTTTCGTCCCTCGATGCGATAGCCGTGGCGGGCGAGCCGTCCCACGACATCGACGAGCAGCCTGCGCTCGACTTCCTTGATGCGCTCGTGCAGAGCGCTCTCGTCGTCCTCGTCCCGGACCTCCACCACGTCCTGCGCGATGATCGGCCCGGTGTCGACGCCGTCGTCGACGAAGTGGACGGTGCAGCCGGTGACCTTGGCGCCGTACGCGAGTGCGTCCCGTACGCCGTGAGCTCCCGGGAAGCTGGGGAGGAGGGCGGGGTGGGTGTTGACGAACCGCCCCCCGAAACGGGCCAGGAACTCCTTGCCCACGATTTTCATGAACCCGGCCGAGACGACGAGGTCCGGCTCGTGGGCGGCGACGGCCTCGGCGAGCGCCGCGTCCCACTCCTGACGGGTCGGGTGGTCCTTCACCCGGCACACGAAGGTGGGCAGCCCGGCGCGCTCGGCGCGCGCGAGCCCCTCGATGCCGTCGCGGTCGGCGCCGACGGCGACGATCTCGGCTCCGTAGGCCTCGGCGCCGGTGGTGGTGATCTCGTCGAGGAGGGCCTGCAGATTGGTGCCGGATCCGGAGACCAGTACGACCAGTCGTCCGACGCGCTCGGCCACGGGCTTGGCGGCCACGGTGGGGCCCTTTCTCGGGGAGGTCCTCGGGGAGTCCTCGGGGGAGGTCCTCGGGGAGGCGGGTGGTGCAGCCGGTTCGCACCGGCGCATTTGTGCGGTCGTACGAATGCTTCGCGCCCCCGGATACGGGGAAGTCTACGAAGCGGCCGACCGTCAGCAACGATACCGGCACACCGGACGGCCCCCTCGGGACGGGGGCGTGGCCGGACGGTAGCGTCTGCGTGGAGCCGGACCGGAGCCGGACCGGAGCGGGACCGCGGCAGCACTGCGGCGGGACCGGGACGGGCCGGGGACGGATCCGGGAGCGGTCCGGGGACGGGCTGGGGAACGCCGCCCGTGCGTCGGGCGTTCACCAGTCGTAAGCCGGACTCGCTCGTCAGCCGTACTCACTCGTCATCGCCAAGGGGAAGACGCTCACTTGATGCCGGACCGCAGCCTGCGACTGCTCACGCTCCCCCAGCAGTCGGCGCAGGGAGGGGAGCTCAGCACGGCCGTGCTGCTGCGGGAGCGCCCGTCCTCGCCGCCCGACGCCTCCTCCGACCGCGGCCGGGGTGGCGGCCGGAGTGACGGCGGGGGTGACGGAGGGAGTGGTGCACAGCAGGACGAGAACCCGTTCGCGCCGCCGCCCGAGGGCACGCCCGACCGCCCCTGGCAGCCCCGGCACCCGGAGGGGGGCGACGACTCCTCCCGCGAAGGCGGGGGTGACGGCGGTGGCCGGTCGCCCTGGGGGCGGGGCTGGAGCGACCGGCAGCCCGGCCGCTCCTCCGGTGGCTTCGGTGACCGTCCCCGGTCCGGCCCCGACGGACCGTCCGGCGGCCCGGGCCCGCGCTGGGACCCGTCGGATCCCGTCCAGCGGCGCGCCCGGTACGCCCTGCTGAGCGGCATGTGGGCGCTCTTCTTCGCCCTCTTCAGCTGGCCCTACGTGGCGCTGCTGCTCGGCGCCCTCGCCCTGTACTGGGGCATCAGCGCCCTGCGCGCAAAGCCGCGGAGCGCCGACCCGGACACGGGGGCGGCATCCGGCCAGGGCGGCGGCGGCCGGCCCCAGACCACCGCCGCGATCAGCGGCCTGGTCACGGCATCGCTGGCCATCACCCTGGTCGCCGCGTCCTTCGCCGCGCAGCTGGTCTACCGCGACTACTACACATGCCGGAACGACGCGCTGACCAGCGAGTCGAGACAGGCGTGCAGCGACCTCCTGCCCGAGGAGCTCCGCGACATCCTGGGCGCGGACGACTGAGCACGCGGCGTCCCCCGTGCGCTCGCGCCGGCCATCGGGCGCTCGCTCGGACCGCGGGGCGCTCCCCGGCCCGGGTGGGGCGGGGCCGGACACATGGAGCCGGCGGGACGAGTGAGCTCGGGGCGGACCGGGCGCAGCTCGGGCGGGGTCGGGGCGGACCGGGCGCAGCCGAGCCGACTCGGGCGGGATCGGGTCGTGCCCGGATTGCGGCGTCGAGTCCGCTCGGACGAGTCGCGTCGAACCGAGCGAGGTCGAGTCGGACCGGCTGAGTCGGGTCGGACCAGCTGAGTCGGGTCGGACCAGCTGAGTCGGGTCGGGTGAGCCACATCGGACCGGGCGGAGCCCGGTCGGCTGGGTCGGGGGCGGGTCGTGTCCCGGGTGCGGCGTCGATCGGCGTGGCGGTCTCGGGCGGATCCGCGCGTCTCGGGCGGATCCGCGTGTGGAGGGCGCGGTGCCGGGAAGGGACACGCTGATCGGCTTCCGGTGACGGCTCAGGGGTGCCCTGCATCGGGCGGCTCGGGGGCGCGGGGGTTTCTGAGGCCGGTCGGGGGTGTGGGGGTGTTGCGGGGCAGCGGGCCGGTGGGCGGCGGCAGCGGTCGGGTGAGGGGCAGCGGGTCCAGGGGCAGGAAGTCGTACGGCTCGTCGTCGGCCGTCTCCACGCCCGCCGGCGCGTTCGCCGCGGCGCTCTGCCCACGCAGCCGCGGGAGCCCGGCCGCCTGTGCCGGCTTGCGGCGCGGCAGCCGGGCGCCGATCGGCCGAAGCGGCACGAGACGGCGCCACCACCTGGGTGCGTCCGGCGTAGCTCGCCCTGACGTCGATCGCCCTGACGTCGATCGCCCCGAGGCCGGCCGCCCCGACGTCGGCCGGTCCGGAGCCGCGACCTCCGCTGATGCCGCTCCCCCGCCCCGCCTGTCCCGGCACCGCCATGCCCGTACCGCGAGCGCCGCCGGGACCGCCGCCACCAGGGTCCAGGCCAGGGTCGCGCCCCCGGCCTGCCACCACACCGGGCCGAAGCGGGCCAGGGCGGCGACGCCCAGCGGACCGCCCGACACCGCGGCGAGCAGCGCGAGCAGCGCCCCGCACAGCACGGCCGCCAGGACGGCGGCGACCGTGGTCCGCCGGTTCGACCAGGGCACCACGCCGCCGTCGCCGCCGCCTCCGACACCGACAACGCCGTCGCCGTCGCCATCGCCGTCGTACGGCTCCCGCCCTGCGCCCGCGGCCGACCGGCCGGTGAACCAGCCCGCCGTCACCCCGGCCGCCAGCGGCACCGCGCCGGCCGCCCAGTGCAACCATGTGCCCGGTCCCGGCTCCGGCACGGCCGCGAGCAGCGGGAACGGCGGCAGCAGCGGGGCGGGGGCGGAGGAGAGCGGCCCGACCAGATGACCGGTGCCGAGCACGAAGCCGGGGCCGAGGGAGTACGCCGCCGCCCACACCGCCGCGTTCGGCACCAGCGCCAGACAGAGCAGCAGTACCGCGAACTGCCCCGACCAGCCCTCCGCCAGCCGCAGGAAGGACGTGCGAGCCGCCCCGTGGTGCCACAGCAGTGACACCGCCAGCAGCAGCGCCCCGCCGCCGACGAGCACGGCCGTCCCGGCGCACGCGGCGCGCGTCGCGGCGCCCAGACGCGCGTCCGGCTCGACGATCAGCTCCCGCACGCTGCGCGGCAACCGGGCCAGCGCCCGGCCCACCGGTCCGCCGGGACGGCCGAACGCCGTCCACACCCCGGCGCCCGCGGCACCCATGGCGACCAGCGGCAGGCACAACGCCGTCGCTCCCCAGGAAGGCCGCAGCGCCCCGCCGGCCGCGTAGAGGACGACGGGCGCGGCGACGGCGAGATAGCCGAGGACGACACCCGCCCAGGCGACGCGCGCGGAGACCGGCGGCGGCCCGTCGGCCCGACCCGCCGCCGCGCCCAGCCCCACTCCAGGCCCGGAGCCCACGGCCACGCCCGCCCCGGCGTCCGTGGCGTCCCGGGCCGCCCGGTGCACGAGCCACACCGGCAGCAGGACGAGCAGCAGCGGGGTGACGCCGACGGGCGCGGGGACGCCGGAGAGCGTGTCGGCGCGGATCAGTTCCGCGCCGTGTGCCAGCAGCCACAGCGCGGCAGCGACATGCAGCGCGCCGTCGGGTCCGCTGTCGGGGTACGGCGAGCTGATCCACAGCACCATCACGAGCACCGCGAGCGAGGCGATCCCCAGCCCGGCCGCGACCGCACCGTTCAGCAGCCCGGCGGACAGACCGGGCGAGCGGTCGCGCCACCGGGCGCGCAGGCGGGACACCGGCGAGGGGGGCTGCGGTCGGCGAGCGGTCGTCTGGGTCACGCCCGCCATGCTCCCAACGACACGCGCTTTACCGGCGTAACGGGCGAAGAGCCGCTGTGTCGCTCAATATACGTTTATGTTCTTTTCTGAACGCAGCGCACGGAAGGGCGACCGGTGACACGGAGCACTGCGCCCCCGCTGCCTCCCCCCATGGCGCGCCGACACCTGCGTGAGACCGCCTCGCTGACGCGAGGTCAGGTCGCGGCGCGGATGGGCGTCAGCCGAGAGACGGTACGCGCATGGGAGTCCGGCCGCTCGACCCCGCGCGGCCGGAAGAGGGAGGCATACGCGAGGCTGCTGAACACACTGGAGGTGGAGGCGGCCGTGACCGCGACTCAGGTGAAGACCACAGGGGCGGCGGAGGAGCAACGGACGGCCGGAGCGAGCGGTGGCTCACCGACGGCCGTGGCCGCGGGCGCGGACTCCGCTCCGGCGGCCGGAGAAATCGCTGGTGAGGCCGGTGCCGGCACGGAGGCCGGTCGGGAGGCCGGCGCGGCCGGCCCTCCGGCCCCCGTGCCCGCGGGCGACGCCGCCGTCTCCGCCGAGGGCCCGCACGGGCCGGAGCCCGGGTCCGTCCCAGGTTCCGGGCCCGACGCCGAGAACGCGGAGCCCGCCGAGCGGCCCGGCACGCTGACGCCCGCTCAGGCCTTCGACGCGCTCTACGCGTTCTGCGCACCCGCCCTCGTCCGGCAGGCCTACCTGCTGTCCGGCCGCCGTGAGCTGGCGCGCGAGTCGGTCGAGCGGGCCTTTCAACTCGCCTGGGAACGCTGGCCGGAGGTGGCCCGCGACCCGGACCCGGCAGGCTGGGTGCGGGCGGCGGTCTACGAGTACGCGCTCTCCCCCTGGCACCGGTTCCGGCTGCGCCACCGGCATGCCGAGGCTCCGCCCGCCGGCATCTCCGACCGCCTCCTGATGAGAGCGCTGCTCAAGCTCCCGCCGTCGCACCGCCGCACGCTCGTGCTGTACGACGGGGTCGGCCTGGGGCTGGCGGAGACGGCGGCGGAGACGGAGGCGACCACTCCGGCCAGCGCCAACCGTCTGCTGCGGGCCCGGGCGGCCGTCTCGGCCCGGCTGCCCGAGCTGGAGGACCCCCAGGAGCTGCACCGCCGGCTGGCCGAGCTTGCGTCCACCGAGCGGCTGCGCACCGGTAGGCCGCCGTCGGTGCGAGCGGGCAGCGAGCGCCGGGCGCGGTTCTGGACCAGGGCGGCGATCGCCTTCACGGTCGCCCTGGTCGGGGCGACGGCGCTGACGGTGCGCACGGCTCCCACGCAGTACGAGCCGCCGGTGGCCCCGGGCGAGACCGTACGGGGAGTGCCGCCGCGGCAGGCGCCGGGGCCGCTGTCTGATGAGGAGCTTCAGCTGCGGGCCAAGCTCCGCGATGACCTGCAGAGCGGAACGCAGCGGCTGGTCCCGCAGGCCCGGTGACGCGGCCGGGCTGGACCAGTACGGGGAAGGGTCGGCAGGCGGAAGGGCCTGGTGCGCGAAAGATCCGGGCCCGCGGAGAGGCCGGTCGGCGGAAAACCCGGCACGCGGAGAGGCCGGCATGCGAGAAGCCCGGCGCGCGGAGAGGCAGGAAGGCGAAAGGACCGGCATGCAGAGACGCCGGTACGCAGACAGCCCGGCACGCGGAAGGGCCCGCGCCCTCGGTCCGGCCGGGGGTGCGGGCCCTTGAGGCGTGTGCCGCTCAGCCGGCGAGGATCTCGCGGGCCAGCTTCGCCGTCTCCGTCGGGGTCTTGCCGACCTTGACCCCGGCGGCCTCCAGGGCCTCCTTCTTGGCCTGGGCGGTGCCGGAGGAACCGGAGACGATGGCGCCGGCGTGGCCCATGGTCTTGCCCTCGGGCGCGGTGAAGCCCGCGACGTAGCCGACGACCGGCTTGGTCACGTTCTCCTTGATGAAGGCCGCGGCCCGCTCCTCGGCGTCGCCGCCGATCTCACCGATCATGACGATCAGGTCGGTGTCGGGGTCGTCCTGGAAGGCCTTCAGGGCGTCGATGTGGGTGGTGCCGATGATCGGGTCACCGCCGATGCCGACGCAGGTCGAGAAGCCGATGTCACGCAGCTCGTACATCATCTGGTACGTCAGCGTGCCGGACTTCGAGACCAGGCCGATCCGGCCCGGCTTGGTGATGTCGGCCGGGATGATGCCGGCGTTCGACTGACCGGGGGTGATCAGGCCGGGGCAGTTCGGACCGACGATGCGGGTCTTGTTGCCCTTCTTGCCGGCGTACGCCCAGAACGCGGCCGTGTCGTGCACCGCGATGCCCTCGGTGATGACGACCGCGAGCGGGATCTCGGCGTCGATCGCCTCGACGACCGCGTCCTTGGTGAACTTCTCCGGGACGAAGATGACCGTCACGTCGGCGCCGGTCTTCTCGATGGCCTCCTTGACGGTGCCGAAGACCGGTACCTCGGTGCCGTCGAAGTCGACGCTGGTGCCCGCCTTGCGCGGGTTCACGCCACCGACGATGTTGGTACCGGAGGCCAGCATGCGCTTGGTGTGCTTCTGGCCCTCGGAGCCGGTCATGCCCTGGACGATGACCTTGGATTCCTTGGTGAGGAAGATAGCCATGGTGTTCTGTGACCTCGTCCCTTACTTCGCGGCAGCAGCCAGCTCGGCGGCCTTGTCGGCCGCGCCGTCCATGGTGTCCACCTGCTGAACGAGCGGGTGGTTGGCGTCCGTGAGGATCCTGCGGCCGAGCTCGGCGTTGTTGCCGTCGAGACGCACGACCAGCGGCTTGTTGACGTCCTCGCCCTTGCTCTTGAGCAGCTCCAGGGCCTGCACGATGCCGTTGGCCACGGCGTCGCAGGCGGTGATGCCGCCGAAGACGTTGACGAAGACGGACTTGACGTCCGGGTCGCCGAGGATGATCTCCAGGCCGTTCGCCATGACCTCGGCGGAGGCGCCGCCGCCGATGTCCAGGAAGTTGGCGGGCTTGACGTTGCTGTGGGCCTCACCGGCGTACGCGACGACGTCCAGGGTGCTCATGACGAGACCCGCGCCGTTGCCGATGATGCCGACCTCGCCGTCGAGCTTGACGTAGTTGAGGTTCTTCTCCTTGGCCGCGGCCTCGAGCGGGTTGGCCGCAGCCTTGTCGTGGAGCGCCTCGAAGTCGGGGTGACGGAACTCGGCGTTCGCGTCCAGCGACACCTTGCCGTCGAGGGCGAGGACGTCCCCGGAGGCCACCTTGGCCAGCGGGTTGACCTCGACGAGGAGCGCGTCCTCCTTGATGAAGACGTCCCACAGGCTGACCAGGACGTCGGCGATCTTGTCGGCCACCTCGGCCGGGAACTTCGCGGCGGCGACGATCTCGCGGGCCTTCTCCGGCGTCACGCCGTCGATCGCGTCGACCGGGGTCTTGGCGACGGCCTCCGGACGGGTGGCGGCCACCTCCTCGATGTCCACGCCGCCCTCGACGGAGGCGATGGAGAGGAAGGTCCGGTTGGCGCGGTCGAGGAGGAAGGAGACGTAGTACTCCTCGACGATCTCCGGAGCGGTCTCGGCGATCATCACCTTGTGGACCGTGTGGCCCTTGATGTCCATGCCGAGGATGTCCGTCGCGCGGGCGACGGCCTCGTCCGGAGTGGCGGCCAGCTTCACACCACCGGCCTTGCCGCGGCCACCGACCTTGACCTGGGCCTTGACGACGGACTTGCCGCCCAGACGCTCGGTGATCTCGCGCGCCGCCTCGGGCGTGTCGATGACTTCACCGGCCAGCACCGGTACATCGTGCTTGGCGAAGAGGTCCCTCGCCTGGTACTCGAACAGGTCCACGCGCTTCCGTCCCTATCAGTGATCTCGCGGTTCGTTGGATGCGTGGGCGTGCCGCGAAGGGCAACGTGACGTCCGCATGTGTCACAAGGGAGGCGCACACGGTGTCCGAGCGCGCGGCATGTCCGCCTCGCAGGTTATCCCCGCTTGCGGGAGCTCCCTAAATCGAGGGTCACACCTGAGCGGTGATACCTGTCACATGATGCCGACCTCCCCGGCACGCCGTGCCGACGGTGAGGCGGAGCCGGTCTCTGAAGGGGAGGGGCCTCACCGGGCTGGGGTTGACCCGGTGAGGCCGTGGAACACCCCCGGGCGAGCCGCAAGTGCGGCCCGCCGGGGTGCGGGCCGGGCGATCCCCACCCCAATGGGGACCGTCCGGCCCGGTTTCGCGGGGTCCGGCAGGGCGGGGGCCGACGGATTTCGGCCCCCGCCCGCGCGGGTGCTCCGCGAGCTCGGTGCGCCCGGCGGACGACGCCCTCGCCCTGTCGGACGACGCCCTCGCCCGTCGGGCGACGCTCACGGTCGCCGGGCGGTACCACGCCTGCCGGGCGCGGGGTGCGCCTTTCGGACGGGGTGCGCCCAGCAACCGGGATGCGCCCTGGCGGGGTGCGCCCAGCAGGCGGGGTGCGCACGGCGGGCCGGGTGCGCCCGACGGACGAGAGGTGCGCCGAGTTGGCGCGAGGTGCGCCTACCGGGCGAGGTCGGCCGTGCCGTCAGGCGAGGTACGGGCCGGAGAGGTGGGACTCGGCGGGGGCCGAGGTGCCGAACGCGGCGTTCTGCGCGTAGCCCGGGGTGACGGACCAGGCCACGCCCCCGGCGCCGGTGAGCGCGTGGTCCGCCGACGGGCCGCCGGCCCCCCGGACCGTCCCGCCCAGCTCCTGCGCGAACGGGCCGGCCTGTCCGGCGATCCCCTCGGTGAAGGGCACCGCCTCGCCGGCGACGCCGCCCGCGAAGGGCGCCGTGTGCCCCGCGACGCCGTACACCAGCTCGGTGGCGCTGCCGCCGACCCCCCGGGCGACGGGCCGCACGGTCTCGGTGACCGTGTCGACCACCGGCCGCACCGCGCCGTCGACCCCCTCGGCGAACGCCGGAACCTCACCGACCACTCCGCCGGCGAACGGCCCGGCCTGCCCGGCGACGCCCTGCGCGAACGGCGGTACGTCCGCCACCACGCCGCCCGCGAACGGCCGCACGTCGCCCACCACGCCGTACGCCAGCCCGCTCGCGTCCTGGACCGCCTGCCCGGCGACGGGCACCACACCGTCCACGGCGGTGTGCGCGACCGGCGGCAGTACGGCGTCCGCGGGGGCGCCCGTCGCCCGGTCCACCGCATCGGCGGCGACCGGCTGCACGCCGTGCACGGCCTGCGCGGCGACCGCGTGCACGCCGGCGACCGCGTCGGACGCGACCGGAACGGCACCGGCGGCGGCGTGCGCCGCCACCGGCGGGGTGACCGCCTCTGCCGTCTCCTCGACGACCGGGGCCGTCGTGCCGGTGACGTGGCCGGGGACACCTCCGACGGTGTCCTGCGCCGCCGTCGAGGCACGCTCCGCCTCCGGCGCGAACGCGGAGAGGGGACCGAAGAGGTAGTCGATCTCGTCGTCGGCCGTCATGGAGGCGGCGTCGGCGGCCTGGCCGGCCACCTGCCCGGCGGCGTCGGCGGTGTCTCCGACGGCGGAGGTGACGCGCGACTCGGCTTCTGTGGTGGTGTCGATCTCCGTGGTGGTGTCGATCGCGGTCCGGGTGGCCTCGTCGGCCTGCTGCCGGGTCTGCTGTGCCTGGTCCGTCGTCGCGTCCGGGACGGAGACGGGGGCGGGGACGGCGGGCTGCTCGTCGGCGCTCGCCACGCTGGAGCCCAGCGCCCAGGCCCCGGTGACACCAGCGGCTATGACGATGGACCGGCGGATGTTCTTGTTCATGAGTACGTCAGGATCCTCGAGATGGGGGACATTTCCGCGCCGGGCCGGGTACGGCTCCGGCGGCCACCGCCCGGAGAAGGGAAGGGCTCCGGACGGGAGGGCAGACCTCTTCCGCCCCCGCGCGGCAGGTCTGCGGCGGGGGTAGGGGTCCGAGCCCTAGGCGGGGGAAACGGGAATGTCCCGGTACCGGTCCTTGGTCTCGGCCGCGTCGGCACGCACGACGGCGCCGGGCACGAGGAGCAGCGGAACCCGGTGGTGGAGCGTGACGGCGTGTGCGTCGCCGTGCCGCGGCGTGCCGTTGTCGGCCGCGGAGCGGTGGCCCAGCTCGCCGTCCGGATCGCCGGACGGCGCATGCCGGACCGGAGCGGGGTGGGTGAGGCCGCGACCGTCGGTGCTGTGGCCGCCGTCGCCGCGCTGGTCGCCGTGGCGCCCGTGGCCGGCGAACCGCGGCCCGTATACGGCACCGCCCGCCCCGGCCGCCTGTCTGCCGGCGGTCTGGGGGGTGGAGCCCGGGGCGCGGTCGCCGTCGGCGGCGATACGGGCGACGTCGGAGCCCTCGTCGCCTGTGGCCGGCGAGGTCACCGGCTCCGGTGTCGGGGCTGTCGGGCCGGCCGGCGCGGGCAGCGGCACCGCGGGGATCCGCTCGGCGTCGGGCAGTGCCGGGAGGTCCGGGAAACCCGGGAGAGTCGGGAGATCCGGGAGCCTCGGAAGCAGCGGGTGCGGGTGCTCGCCCGCCCCGGGCAGCAGCGCGTCACCGCCCGACGAACCGGGCAGGACACCGGACTCGCCGACCCGCTTGGCCGGTTCGGACAGCGCGAGGATGTCCTGCAGCCCGGGAAGGGCCGCGGCGGAAGGCGCGTCGGGCCTGGTCACCCGGTCGGAACGGCCGACGCCGTCGGAACGGCCGGCCCCGTCGGAACGGTCAAGCCCCGCAGCGGGTACCGGCTGCCCCAGCGGAGCGACCGCCGCCTCGCGCAGCGGCTCCGCCGGGTCAACGACCGGCCGCGCCCAGCGCTCACGTGCCCGGGTGCGCTCCTCGCCGCCCCGGGAGGAGCGGCCGACGGAATCGGAGCCGCTCACGGAGTGGGAGCCGCTCAGGATGCGAACGGCCTGCTCGGCCACGGTCGCCCCCGTCGACGACGTCACCGAGGCCACCCCGGTGGCCCCGGTGGCCCCGGTGGCCCGACCGTCGGCCGCCTCTGCCCGCTCTGCGCAGCACAGGCCGAGCGCGACAACCGCACCCACCAGCAGCACGAACTGGAGCGCACGCCGCCCGGCCGCTGTGCGCAGCACGCGCACAGCGGCATCGGGCAGAGCGGCTGACCAGGTCACGAGGGGGAGTTCCTCCCGGGTGGTGGAGCGAGGCTGCATTGGGGCGGCAAACCGCCGACGGTCGCCGATCCTTGCACGGGACGCCCGATGTTGCGCAAGCCCCCGGTTACCGATGGGTAGTCATATCCGTTTTTCCGGGAGGAGCCGGGCGACGAGGCATCGACATGTCGTCACGCATCGCGCGCCCGGCCGTCATGCCGTGTCCGGTACCGGAAGCGGGCGCTTCTCTATCGCCGCCGCCATCACCTCGGGGAAGTGATCGGGGGTGCAGGCGAAGGCCGGTGCGCCCAGACCGGCGAGCGCGGCGGCGTGTTCCCGGTCGTAGGCAGGTGCGCCTTCGTCGGACAGCGCCAGCAGCGTCACGAACTGGACTCCCGACGCCTTCATCGCCGCGACCCGCTTCAGCATCTCGTTCCGTATCCCCCCTTCGTAGAGGTCGCTGATCAGCACCACCACGGTCTCCGTGGGCCGGGTGATCTGCGACTGGCAGTACGCCAGCGCCCGGTTGATGTCCGTGCCGCCGCCCAGCTGGGTGCCGAACAGCACGTCCACCGGGTCGTCGAGCTGGTCGGTGAGGTCGACCACCGCCGTGTCGAAGACGACGAGCCGGGTGCTGATCGACCGCATGGAGGCCAGCACCGCCCCGAACACCGACGCGTACACCACCGACGCCGCCATCGACCCGGACTGGTCGATGCAGAGGATCACCTCCTTCTTCACCGACTGCGACGCCCGCCCGTATCCGATGAGCCGCTCGGGCACGACCGTCCGGTACTCCGGCAGATAGTGCTTGAGGTTGGCCGCGATGGTGCGGTTCCAGTCGATGTCGTGGTGCCGGGGCCGGCTGACCCGGGCGCTGCGGTCGAGGGCTCCGGTGAGAGTGGCCCGGGTGCGGGTGGCGAGCCGCTTCTCCAGGTCCTCGACGACCTTGCGCACGACCGCCCGTGCCGTCTCCTTGGTGGTCTCCGGCATCGCCTTGTTGAGCGACAGCAGGGTGCCGACGAGATGCACGTCTGCCTCGACCGCCTCGAGCATCTCCGGTTCCAGCAGCAGGGCGGCGAGGCCGAGCCGGTCGATGGCGTCCCGCTGCATGATCCGGACTACCGAGGACGGGAAGTAGGTGCGGACGTCCCCCAGCCAGCGCGCCACGGAGGGCGCGGAGGCGCCCAGCCCTGCCGAACGATCGCGCGACGTCCGCGGTCTGTCCCCCTTGCCGTAGAGCGCGGTGAGCGCCCCGTCCATCGCGGCGTCCTGCCCGGACAGCGCGCAACCGGTGCCGTCGGCGGGCTCGCCGCCGAGCACGAGCCGCCACCGCCGCAGCCGCTCCTGCGCTGCGTCCATCGACCCGACCGTCATGTCCCCGCCCCCACAAGTTCGTTGTCGTCGGTGTCCAGTCCGAGCAGCAGCCGGACCACGGGCAGCACGGCGTCCGCCCGCTCCGTGTCGGGCTCCGCGGCGAAGCCGGGCACACCGGTCCCGGCATCGGCCGCCCTGCCCACCGCCCCCGGTCCGCGACGGACCAGCTCGCCGAGGCTGCGGCGCACCCCCGGCTCGTACGCCGAGAAGGTGCGCCGCAGCAGCGGCAGGACGTCCGTGAACGCCTCCGCGGGGACGCCCGTCATCCAGGCGTCGACCAGGCCCAGCAGCCGCTCGTCATGGACGAGCAGCAGGCCGCCGCCGGAGCCGCCGCCGACGAAACCCTCGATCCAGGCGGCGGCGTCCGCTGGAGGGGTCCCCGGGGAGAGGACCAGGCCCATCAGCCGCGCCGCTTCCGGTGGCGCCAGCTCCCCGTCGTCCAGCAGCAGCCGCACGGCGCGGCCCCGGACGACACCGGGCACGGTGTCCCGCGCGGACAGCGTCCGCAGCACCGCACGCCAGCGGCCGCGCAGGCCGTCACGGTCGGGTGGGTGGGCGCCGCCCAGCAGCCCGACCGCCCCGTGCACGGCGTCCACATGACGCCGCATCTCCTCCGCCGCGTCCGCGTCCAGAGCGGCGCAGGCCGGGGGTAGGCCGACGAAGACCCGTTCGGCGAGGCCCGCGGCGACCTCGGTCAGCGCCGCCGTGTCCGTGCCGCGTACGTCGCCGTAGCGCAGCGAGCGGACGAGGGCCGGCAGGGCCTGGGCGAGGTGGCCGACGTCGCTGTCCAGCGCTGCCCGGTCGGCGAGGATCCGCATCACCGTGGGCAGTGCGTCGGTCAGTTCGGCCAGCAGGCAGTGCTCGGCGAGCGCGGTGATCTCGACGATGCCGGGTGTGGCGACGGCGTCCGTCTCGGCCCTGGCGGTCGCGGCGGCGAGCACGGTGGTGCCCCACACCCCGGCCTCGGCGACCCGGACCGACAGCTCCGGCTCCCAGCGCAGCCGCCAGGTCTCCCGGAAGGTGCCCGTGCTGCCGCGGGACGCGGACGGTTCGCCCCAGTCGATGCCGAGCAGCCGCAGTCGGTGCAGCAGTCTGCTGCGGCCCGCGTCGGTCTCCTTGCGCAGGTCCAGCTCCAGCTCCCGCTCCAGCGCCTCCGGCTTGAGCCGCAGCCGCCGCTGGAGCCGGGTCAGGTCCCGCTGCAGCGGCACCGCGGGCGCCGCCGACGGCACCTCGCCCAGCACGTCCCCGACGACCAGCCGGTCGTGCACCAGCGCCAGCGGGACGTCCGAGCCCTCGCACATCACCGCCCGCACGGCGTCCGTGGTCTCGCTCAGGCCCGGGAGCGGCCGGCCGCGCATCGCGGCGAGCGTCTCGGCCAGCCGCACCGCCTCGATGACATGCGCCGAGGAGACGGCGCGGTCCTCCTCCCGCAGCAGACCCGCCACCTTGGTCAGCCAGCGCTCGACGGGGCGGTCCGGCGCGCCGAACAGATGGCCGTACCAGCCCGGAGAGGCGATACCCGCCCCGTAGCCGCCGACGCGGGACAGCCTGCGGTGCGTCCAGGGCACCCAGGTCATGTCGGTCCTGACCTTGGGCAGCCCCTTCAGCAGCGCCCGGTCGGCGGCGACGGCGGCCTTCCGGCGCAGCGCGGGCACATGCCACGCCCCGCACACCACGGCGACGCCGTCGGTGAACTCCCGCTGCGCCGCCCGCACCCGGAGCCGCATATGGGCCTCGCGGACGAGATCCCGGTCGTGGCCCCCGCTGCCGTAGGTCTCGCGCAGCGCCGCCATCGCCTCCTCCAGCACGGCGAACGGCGCGAACGGGTCCCCCTTCCCCGCGCCGCGGTGCTCGACGACGTCCTCCCACCAGCGCTCCGGGTCGTCGTACCCGGCGACGTCGGCGAGCGCTGCCAGCGGATCGAGCCGGACTCCGGACGGACCCGGCTCCCCCGCCGCACCCTCCGTCTCCGGCTCGTCCGGGACGGAGGGTGCCTCCCATGCCAGCGTGTGTGCGGCCGGCAGGTCGATGAAGCGGGCCGGCACACCCTGCTCCAGGGCCCAGCGGATGGCGACCCACTCCGGGGAGAACTCGGCCAGCGGCCAGAACGCCGAGCGGCCGGGCTCGTCCACGGCGTGCGCGAGCAGGGCGACCGGCGGGCGCAGCTCCGCGTCGCCGGCCAGCGGCACCAGGGCATCGGCCTCGGGCGGGCCCTCGATCAGCACCACCCGGGGCCGGGCCGCGTCCAGGGCGGCCCGGACCGCACGCGCCGACCCCGGCCCGTGGTGGCGCACACCGAGGAGCAGCGGCGCCGCGGCTCCTCCGCCGCCTCGGCGGTCACTGCCCGTCACACCGTCCCCTTCCCCTGGCTCCCCGGCGCGTCCACGTCGAGTCGTCCTTGTCGTCCCCGCTCCGTCCGCCCGCGGCGCCGACGGCCGGAAGCCGCTCGCGGCCGGTCATGCGCTCACCTCCCGGCAGGCGCGGTAGAAGTCCTTCCAGCCGTCGCGCTCGCGGACGACCGTCTCCAGGTACTCCTGCCAGATCACGCGGTCGGCCGCCGGGTCGCGGACGACGGCACCGAGGATGCCGGCGGCGACGTCGCCGGGCCGCAGCACGCCGTCGCCGAAGTGGGCGGCGAGTGCCAGGCCGTTGGTCACCACGGAGATGGCCTCGGCCGTGGACAGCGTGCCGCTGGGCGACTTCAGCTTGGTCCGCCCGTCGGTGGTCACCCCGTCGCGCAGCTCGCGGAAGACCGTCACGACCCGGCGGATCTCGTCGATCCCGTCGGGCACCGACGGCAGGTCGAGGGAGCGGCCGAGCTGGTCGACCCGGCGCGAGACGATGTCGACCTCGGCGTCGGGGCTCTCGGGCAGCGGCAGCACCACCGTGTTGAAGCGGCGGCGAAGCGCGCTGGACAGGTCGTTGACGCCCCGGTCGCGGTCGTTGGCCGTGGCGATCACGTTGAACCCGCGGACCGCCTGCACCTCCTGGCCCAGCTCCGGTATCGGCAGCGTCTTCTCCGACAGGATCGTGATGAGCGTGTCCTGTACGTCGGCCGGGATCCGGGTCAGCTCCTCCACCCGGGCGGTCATCCCCTCCGCCATGGCCCGCATGACCGGGCTGGGCACGAGGGCGTCCCGGCTCGGCCCGTGCGCGAGCAGCTGCGCGTAGTTCCAGCCGTAGCGGATGGCCTCCTCGGGCGTACCGGCAGTGCCCTGCACCAGCAGCGTCGAGTCGCCGCTGACCGCCGCGGCCAGATGCTCGGACACCCAGGTCTTCGCGGTGCCGGGGACGCCCAGCAGAAGCAGCGCGCGATCGGTGGCCAGCGTGGTGACGGCGACCTCGACGATGCGGCGCGGCCCCACGTACTTCGGTGTGATCACGGTCCCGTCGGACAGGGTGCCGCCGAGCAGGTACAGGGCGACCGCCCACGGCGACAGCTTCCAGCGGGCCGGGCGCGGCCGGTCGTCCTGGGCGGCCAGCGCGGCGAGTTCGGCGGCGAAGGCGTCTTCGGCGTGCGGCCGCAGCGCCTCCGCGGCCCCGGGCGCGGACCCGTTCTGGTGTGCGTCGACAGATGTCGGTTCAACGGACACAGGCATGGCTGAGTCCCCCTCCAGCTCGGCCGGTTCGGATCTGGTGTCCACCGTGCACCACGCCACTGACAATCGCTCTGACCTGTACAAATGCCTTCCCGAAGCCGATTGTCAGTGGGTGGGCCTACCTTCGACGGCATGACTCAGCAGGGGGTGCGCTGGACCGCGGACCAGGTGCTGGCACTGGCACCTGACCCCGCGTCACGCAAAGCGGGAAGCAAACTCGGCGCGGCCGGGCCGTGGTCCGAGACGGGGAGTTCCGACGAAGGGACGGTGTGGGGGCTGTGCAGGGGCAGCGGCAGCAAGCCGTATCAAACGGTCATCGACGTGGCGGACGTGGCGGGGCCCGCGTACAAGTGCTCCTGCCCGAGCCGGAAGTTCCCGTGCAAACACGCGCTCGGGCTGCTGCTGCTCTGGTCCGAAGGACCCGCCGCGGTCCCGGTGGCACAGCAGCCACCGGACTGGGCGGACCAGTGGATCACGGCGCGCCGCAGGCGCACGGAACAGAAGCAGTCGGCCGACGCTTCCGGCTCCGCCGCCCCCGCCGACCCGGAGGCGGCCCGGCGCCGGGCGGAGCGCCGCGCCGAGCGGATCACGGCGGGCGCCACCGAGTTGGAGCAGCGCCTGGCGGATCTGCTCCGCAGCGGCCTGGCCGGTGCGGAGCAGTCCGGGTACGGGCTGTGGGAGGAGACGGCGGCCCGCATGGTCGACGCCCAGGCCTCCGGACTGGCGGCGCGGGTCCGGGAGCTGGGTGCCATCCCGTCGTCCGGCCCCGGCTGGCCGTCCCGGCTGCTGGAGGAGTGCGCCCTGCTCCACCTGCTCGACCAGGGCTGGCTGCGCCACGAGCGGCTGCCGGCCGGCCTGGCGGCCACCGTGCGCGCCCGGGTCGGCCTGCCCGCCCCGTCGGACGGCCCGCCCGTCCGTGACCACTGGTTGGTCCTGGCCCAGTACGACACGGCGGACGCGCGCCTGACCACCCGGCGCATCTGGCTGTACGGCCCCGAGGCGGACCACACCGCGCTGCTCCTCTCTTACGGTGCCGCGGGCCGCGCCCCGGAGCTCGCCCTGCCGGTGGGCCTGGCCCTGGACTCCGAAATACTCCCCGGCACGGGACAACGGGCCTCGCTGGGACGGCGTTTCGCCGCGCCCACGCCCGCAGACGTCCGCCCGCCGGGCCTGACCACCACACAGGCGGTCACCCGCTACGGCACGGCACTCCGCGACGACCCGTGGTTGGACTCGGTGCCCGTCACCCTCGGCCGGGTCATACCTGCCCCGGACGGCGACTCCTGGCAACTTGCGGACGCCGACGCGGACACAGCCCTGCCGCTGACCCCAGCCGCCCGCAACCGACCCGGCCTGTGGCGTCTCGTCGCCCTGTCCGGAGGCGCGCCCGTCACGGTCTTCGGCGAGTGCGGACACCGCGGCTTCACCCCGCTGACGGCCTGGCCGACCGGCCCCGGCCCCGCGGTGCCGCTGTGCTGACCACGGAAAGGACCAGCATGCCCCCATCAGCCACCTGGGAGGACCTCGTCACCGCCGCCCTGCTGGGCACGGACCGGCGCACTCCCCCTGGCCTGCCGGCCGGCGAAACCGTGTCGGCGGCCCTGCTGGACACGGCGGCCGTGGAGACCGTCCGCAGGCGGTCCGGCCTGCGTCCCGGCCACCCGGCCGACCGCCCGGCACCTGCCCCCGCCGACCCGCGCCCGCCCCTACCCGCCGCCGCGGCCCGCAGACTGTCGATGCTGCTCGCCGACCAATCCGCCGGCACCGGCAGCCGAGGCACGGCACCGGACCTGAGGGAACTGCTCCCCCAGTGGCTGGCGACGGCGAACACCCGCGGCTACGCGGCTCCTCCGGAGACCCTGCCGGCCCTGCTGGACGCGGCCCGGGGCCGGACGGATCTGCGCCCGGCCGCGCTGGCCTTCGCCGGACCGCGCGCGCTGTGGCTGGCCCGCCTCAACCCGGACTGGCGTTTCGCCCTGCGCACCGCACCCGGCTCCGGGCTCCCGGACCCCGAGGACCCCTCCCGTACGCGACGCATCTGGCAGGAAGGTCTGTTCGCCGAGCGGGTGGCCCTCCTCTCCTCCCTCCGTTCCCACGACCCCGAGGCGGCCCGTGAGCTGCTCTCCTCGACCTGGACGTCGGAGCGGGCAGAGGACCGCCTGATGTTCCTCGACTCCCTGCGCACGGCCCTGGGCCCACAGGACGAGCCCTTCCTCGAACAGGCCCTGTCCGACCGCAGCCGCAACGTACGGACGACCGCCGCGGAGCTGCTCTCCGCCCTGCCCGGCTCGTCCCTTGCCGCCCGGATGGCCGCGCGAGCCGTCACCTGCGTCGCGGTCGACCGGACCGGGGCCACGCCGACGATCAGCGTGGAGGCGCCGCACGAGTGTGACGCCGCCATGGAACGCGACGGCGTCGCGCCGAAGCCGCCCGCGGGCCGGGGCGAACGGTCCTGGTGGCTGGGCCAGTTGGTGGAAGCCGCCCCGCTCTCCGCCTGGCCGGCGCGGCTCGGCGGGCACACACCGGACGGCATCGTCGCCCTCCCGGTGGCGGACGACTGGCAGGGCGAACTGCACGCGGCGTGGTGCCGGGCCGCCGTGCGGCAGCGGAACGCCGAGTGGGCGAGGGCGCTGCTCGGCTCACCGAGGGCGCCCGAGGCCGGCGGTCCAGGAGCGGTGTCACTGGCCGAACGCGCCGGACTGCTCGGCACGCTCGACCCGGACGAACGGTCGGCATGGGTAGCCGGATTCATCGAGACACACGGCCTGTCGGAGGCGTTCCAACTGCTCGGGGTGTGCAGGGTGCCGTGGACGGCATCACTCGGGCGAGCCGTCGTGGACGCACTCAACATCGCGCGTGACGCGGGTAGTTATCCCTGGAGTTTCAGTGGGGTGATGGGCCTGGCGGAGCGCTGCCTCGACCCCTCCGAGGCGGGCCGCCTCGACGCGCTGCTGGCGGTACCTGATGAACGGGACGACGCGTCACCCGGCGCCGGCGGCTACTGGGCGGAGGCGTTCCAGCGCCTCGTCACGACGCTGCGGCTGCGCGCGGCGATGCTGGAGGAGCTGCGCTGACCATCGCCGGTTCACCCGGCACGAGAGTGCCCCTCCCGGCGTACGCTCCCGGCCCACCAGCACCGCCCGCTCGGGGTGAACACCGACCCCCAGCCCGCGGAGCGACGGGAACCGGCGCTGCGGTGGCCGTGGGGGGTGGGGTTGCGCGGCCCGGCGTAGTCGGGGTGCCGCCCGCGCCTACCCGTGCCGCCCCTGGGGGTACCTCCCGGGCCGTTCAGGCTGGGGGAGGCGCGACTGCCCGCGGCTGGGCGGGGCCCGCCGCACGCGCGGGTGGGTGGGCGGCGCGCCGGTTGCCAGGCGCCCGGGGCCTGGCGAGGGGCGGGCCCGCA
>NZ_JBAGKH010000025.1:0-99642 GCF_036689765.1 Streptomyces poriticola | reverse complement strand
GGGCCGCAGGCCGCACCGCGCGGGCCGGCAGCGCCCGGGTACGCTCGGCCGCGGCACAGGACGCTCGGCGGAGAGGACGGAATCCGGACGTGGACGACATCGCGGACCTGGCGGTCGCACAACAGGTGCTGGCCGCCCAGCCGTTCAGCAGGCTCCTCGGCGCCCGCCTGACCGCCTTCGGCAAGGGCGAGGCCACCCTGGAGCTGGACATCCGCGACGACCTGCGCCAGCAGAACGGCTTCGTGCACGGCGGGGTGCTCGCCTACGCGGTGGACAACACGCTGACCTTCGCCGCCGGCACCGTGGCCGGAGCCCGGCTGCTGACCGCCGGGTTCAGCCTGGACTACCTGCGCCCCGCCGACGGCACGCTGCTGCGGGCCCACGCCCGGGTCGTCCGGGCCGGCCGGTCCCGGGTGGTGTGCCGCTGCGACGTGTCCTCCGTGAACGGCGACGGCCCGGAGACCCTGTGCGCCGTGGCCCAGGGCACCATCGCCGTCCCGGAGCCCCGGCAGGGGGACTGACCGCGGGCCGCCCGTCGCCGACCGCGCCGGACGGTCCGCGCCGGCGCGGGGATCTGCACCGGACGGCCGGCGCTACTTCGCGAGCTCCGGTCCCGGTCCCATCACCACCACCGGTTCCCGGGCCGGGTCCAGGGTCCGCAGCAGTGTCCGCATGTCGTCCCGGCGCAGGGTCAGACAGGCGTTGGTCGGCCCGCCGTGGTCCACATGGATCCAGATGCCGCCGCCGCGGCCCGCACCCAGCGGGCGCGTCCTGTCCAGGGGCGTCGTGCCGGGCAGCCGGTTGTAGTCGACGGCGACCACATGGTCGAACGACCCCTCCAGCGGCTCGCCGAGATGGCCGGTGCCCGAGATCGCGAAATCAGGATCCTGGTCGTAGGGGAGGCGGCTGCCCGGGTCCGGCAGCCGCCCGCCCGCGTCGTGCAGCCCGAAGACACCGATCGGGGTCCGCAGATCGCCCGCGTGATGGTCGTGCGTCCACCCGCGCAGCCCGTTGTGGGCGGGCCACGGTCCGCCCACCGCGTGCCAGCCCCGGCCGGGATCCTTCTCGTACAGCACGGCGCTGGACCGCGGAGAACCGGTCGCCGTGCCCTCCACGACCAGGGCCTGCCGGGTGCCGGCGGGCAGGTGCGACCGCATCACCGGCCCGACGCCCGGCAGCGCGTCGACCGGGGGAGTCGCGGCCCGGGAGGCCGGGCGGGACGCGGCACCGCCCGCACCGTCCGATTCCGGTACGGCACCGCCGCCGCCCGGAGCACAGCCGGCCGACGCCCCGGCGCACAGCACCGCACCCATCACCAGGGCCAGCGCCCTTCTGACGGTCATGACCACCTCCGGCTCGTCTGCGGACACCTCATTGCTTCACCGCCGCCGCGGCAGTCGCTCCCGACACCCCGCCCACGTCCCCCGTACGGCGCACGCCCCCGACAGCGGCAGAAAACCCGGAGAGTGGCCCGACTCACATGGCGCGCCCGCGGTGCCACCGACACGATGGTCTTCCGTCACCGGCAGGCCGAAGGGATCACCGATGTTCCGCAAGGTGCTGGTAGCCAACCGCGGTGAGATCGCGATTCGCGCGTTCCGCGCGGGCTACGAGCTGGGAGCCCGAACCGTTGCCGTCTTCCCGCACGAGGACCGCAACTCACTGCACCGGCTGAAGGCCGACGAGGCCTATGAGATCGGCCTGCCGGGCCATCCGGTGCGTGCCTACCTCTCCGTCGAGGAGATCGTCCGGGCGGCCCGCCGGGCCGGCGCGGACGCGGTGTACCCGGGCTACGGCTTCCTGTCCGAGAACCCCGATCTGGCCCGCGCCTGCGAGGAGGCCGGCATCACCTTCGTCGGTCCGAGCGCCGGCATCCTCGAGCTGACCGGGAACAAGGCGCGCGCCGTGGCGGCCGCCCGCGCCGCCGGCGTGCCGGTGCTGGGCTCCTCGTCGCCCTCCACCGACGTGGACGAACTCGTCCGCGCCGCCGACGGCATCGGCTTCCCGGTGTTCGTGAAGGCCGTCGCGGGCGGCGGCGGCCGAGGCATGCGCCGGGTCGAGGACCCCGCCCAGCTGCGGGAGGCCATCGAGGCCGCGTCCCGGGAGGCGGCCTCCGCCTTCGGCGACGCCACCGTCTTCCTGGAGAAGGCGGTCGTCGAACCCCGCCACATCGAGGTGCAGATCCTCGCCGACGGACAGGGCGACGTCATCCACCTCTTCGAGCGCGACTGCTCGGTGCAGCGCCGTCACCAGAAGGTGATCGAGCTGGCGCCCGCGCCGAACCTGGACCCGGAGCTGCGCGACCGCATCTGCGACGACGCGGTGCGCTTCGCCCGGCAGATCGGCTACCGCAACGCCGGCACCGTGGAGTTCCTCCTCGACCGCGACGGCAACCACGTCTTCATCGAGATGAACCCGCGCATCCAGGTCGAACACACGGTCACCGAGGAGGTCACCGACGTCGACCTGGTCCAGGCACAGCTGCGCATCGCCGCCGGCGAGACGCTCGCCGATCTCGGCCTGGCCCAGGAGACGGTCACCCTGCGCGGCGCCGCGCTGCAGTGCCGTATCACCACCGAGGACCCGGCCAACGGATTCCGCCCGGACACCGGCCGGATCAGCGCCTACCGCTCACCCGGCGGCTCGGGCATCCGGCTCGACGGCGGCACCACCCACGCCGGTTCCGAGATCAGCGCGCACTTCGACTCCATGCTGGTCAAACTGACCTGCCGGGGCCGCGACTTCGCCACCGCCGTCGGCCGCGCCCGGCGCGCCGTGGCCGAGTTCCGCATCCGCGGCGTGGCCACCAACATCCCGTTCCTGCAGGCAGTGCTGGACGACGACGACTTCCGGGCCGGGCGGGTCACCACGTCGTTCATCGAGCAGCGCCCCGAACTGCTGACCGCCCGCCACTCCGCCGACCGCGGCACCAAGCTCCTGACGTACCTCGCCGACGTCACCGTGAACAAGCCGCACGGCGAACGGCCCCGCCTCGTCGACCCGATGACCAAGATGCCGCCGCGGCCGGCCGGCGAGCCCCCGGCCGGGTCCCGGCAGCGGCTCGCCGAGCTGGGCCCGGAGGGCTTCGCCCGATGGCTGCGCGAGTCGCCCACCATCGGCGTCACCGACACCACCTTCCGCGACGCCCACCAGTCGCTGCTCGCCACCCGGGTGCGCACCAAGGACATGCTCGCCGTCGCCCCGGTCGTCGCCCGCACCCTGCCCCAGCTGCTGTCGCTGGAGTGCTGGGGCGGTGCCACCTACGACGTCGCCCTGCGCTTCCTCGCCGAGGACCCGTGGGAACGGCTGGCCGCACTGCGCGAGGCGGTGCCCAACCTGTGCCTGCAGATGCTGCTGCGCGGCCGGAACACCGTGGGCTACACCCCGTACCCCACCGAGGTCACCGACGCCTTCGTGCAGGAGGCGGCGGCCACCGGCATCGACATCTTCCGCGTCTTCGACGCCCTGAACGACGTCGACCAGATGCGCCCCGCCATCGAGGCCGTACGCGAGACCGGCACCGCCGTGGCGGAGGTGGCCCTCTGCTACACCGCCGACCTGTCCGACCCCTCCGAGAAGCTCTACACCCTCGACTACTACCTCCGGCTGGCCGAGCGGATCGTCGCCGCCGGCGCGCATGTCCTCGCGGTCAAGGACATGGCGGGCCTGCTGCGCGCACCCGCGGCGGCCACCCTGGTCTCCGCGCTGCGCCGGGAGTTCGACCTGCCGGTGCACCTGCACACCCACGACACCGCCGGCGGCCAGCTCGCCACCTACCTCGCGGCGATCCAGGCCGGCGCGGACGCGGTCGACGGTGCGGTGGCCTCCATGGCGGGCACCACCTCGCAGCCGTCCCTGTCGGCGATCGTCGCCGCCACCGACCACTCCGACCGGCCCACCGGCCTGGACCTGCAGGCCGTCGGCGACCTGGAGCCGTACTGGGAGAGCGTCCGCAAGGTGTACGCGCCGTTCGAGGCGGGCCTCGCCTCGCCGACCGGCCGTGTCTACCACCACGAGATCCCCGGCGGACAGCTGTCCAACCTGCGCACCCAGGCCATCGCGCTGGGCCTCGGCGACCGCTTCGAGGACATCGAGGCGATGTACGCCGCCGCCGACCGGATGCTCGGCCGCCTGGTGAAGGTCACCCCGTCGTCCAAGGTCGTCGGCGACCTCGCGCTGCACCTGGTCGGCGCCGGTGTCGCCCCCGAGGACTTCGAGACGGCACCGGACCGCTACGACATCCCGGACTCCGTGATCGGCTTCCTCCGCGGCGAGCTGGGCACCCCGCCCGGCGGCTGGCCGGAGCCACTGCGCAGCAAGGCCCTCGAGGGCCGCGCCGATCCCAAGCCGGTGCAGGAGCTGACCGCCGAGGACCGCACCGGACTGGCCAAGGACCGGCGGGCCACGCTCAACCGCCTGCTGTTCCCCGGTCCGACCCGCGAGTTCGACACCCACCGGCAGGCCTTCGGCGACACCAGCGTGCTGGACAGCAAGGACTTCTTCTACGGACTGCGCCCCGGCGCCGAGTACACCGTGGACCTCGAACCCGGGGTGCGGCTGCTCATCGAACTGCAGGCCGTCGGAGACGCCGACGAGCGCGGCATGCGCACCGTGATGTCCTCACTCAACGGCCAGCTGCGGCCGATCCAGGTCCGCGACCGCTCCGCCGCCTCCGACGTCCCGGTCACCGAGAAGGCCGACCGGGCCAACCCCGGGCATGTCGCGGCGCCGTTCGCCGGCGTGGTGACGCTGGCGGTCGCCGAGGGCGACGCCGTGGAGGCCGGCGCCACGGTCGCCACCATCGAGGCGATGAAGATGGAGGCCGCGATCACCGCCCCGGCCTCCGGCACGGTGGGCCGCCTCGCCATCAACCGCGTGCAGCAGGTGGAGGGCGGCGACCTGCTGGTCGAACTCGCCTGAGCGGCCCGCGGCCGGCGCGGGTACGGGAGCAACGGCCCGTACCCGCGCCTCCGGCCGTTCCCGGGGCGAAACGTGAGGACGGACACGTCGGTTCGACGCCGGTACCGGTGTGCGGTGAGGTGCCGGTGGGCAGTCAATGCATGTCGGGGGAGGATCACGTGTGTGTGCTGGGGAGAAGCTGTGCGTGTGTGCATCATCGGTGCGGGGCTGTCGGGACTGGCAGTGGCCCATGCGCTCAGGGAGCGCGGCATCGGGTTCGTCTGCCTGGAGCAGGCCCCCGACGTCGGGGGGATCTGGAGGCAGCCGGAGGCCGGTGAGCGCGGCCCCGGATACCGCTCGCTGCACCTCAACACCGCCAAGCAGCTGACCGCCTACTCCGACTTCCCGATGCCGGACGGCTATCCGCTCTACCCCCGGCACCGCGAGGTCGCCGCCTATCTGCGCTCCTTCGCCCGCTGGGCCGGCCTCCTCGACGGGATCGAACTGCGTACCGAGGTGCTGTCCGTGGGCCAGGACCCCGAGGGCACCTGGACGGTGGTCAGCCGCGGGCCCGACGGCGCAGAGGTGGTGCGCCGGTTCGAGCATGTGGTCGTCGCTTCCGGACACCACTCGGAGCCGGCCCTGCCCGACCCGCTTCCGCCGGGCGCCGCATCCTTCGCCGGAAGGATTCTGCACTCCCTCGATTACCACGACGGCAGCGAGTTCGCCGGCCGGCGCGTCGTCGTGGTCGGCCTCGGCGCCTCCGCCGTGGACATCGCCGCGGACCTCTCCCGGCAGGCCGAGCAGACCGTGCTCTCGGTGCGCCGCGGGCTGCACATCGTGCCCAAGCAGCTGTTCGGGATGTCGGTCGACGAGATCGCCGACGCCCCCTGGTGGGGGGAGATGTCCCTCGCCGAGCAGCGCCGGTTCGTGGAACAGGCGCTCCTCGTCGCCCGCGGCAGGCTCGGCGACTACGGGCTGCCCGAACCCGACCACCCGATCTTCTCCTCGGCCGTGACCATCTCGGACGAGATCCTCAGCCGCATCCGGCACGGCGCAGTGACACCGCGGCCGGCGATAGCCCGCTTCGACGGCGACCGGGTCGTCTTCACCGACGGGACCTCCGAGCCGGCCGACGCGGTGGTCTACTGCACCGGATTCCACCTGGCCTTCCCCTTCCTGCCCGACGGCGGGCCGCTGGGCCCCGACGGCGCGGTCGAGCTGTACCGGCGGGTCGTCGCACCCGGCAGACCGGGCCTGTACTTCGCCGGTCTGGTGCGGCCGGTGGGTGCGATCACCCGGCTGGTGGAGGCGCAGGCGCGCTGGCTGGCGGGGATCATCGACGGCGGGACCACACTGCCTTCCGAGGAGGCGATGCGCGAGGAGATCACGGCCTACCTCGACGCCGTCGCCCTGCGCTACGGCCGGACCCAGGGCTCCTCCATCCAGGTCGACGTGGGCCCCTACCTGGGGGAGCTTCGCGAACTGACGGGAGTGTGAAGGGGCGAGGTTCCCGGCGGGGAACGCCGGGAACCTCGTGCCGTTCAGCGTGCTGCCGCCCCTGCGAGCGGCACTCTCCCGGCCGGCGGTCTGACCGCGTACGCCTCCGACGAGACGTATGTCGTCACCCGCGGCGGCCGGCCCTGCTGATGCGCCAGCGCCAGATACGCGATCAGCCCCACCCCCTGGTCCGGCCGGCGTCCGGTGACGGCGGCCAGGGAGCGGGCCGGCACATCGCTGTCCAGGCCCTGGCGGCGCAGTGCGCTCACCGCACGGGCCAGCGCCTCACCGTCGTGCCGGGCGTAGTCCCGCACCGGGATGTGCAGGGTGAAGCCCGTCGGCCGCGCCGTGCCGGGGTCCGTGAAGGAGTGGCAGGTCAGCCCGGGTCGTCGGGTGAGCCGGAGCTCCCGCGGACCGGAGCCCGCGGCGGTGTGGAAGAACTCCTCCAACGCCTCCGGACCGGGCCCGGCGTCCATCCGGGACTGCCGGCCGGCTTCGGCGGCGGTCAGCCGGTCGTGCCGCAGATAGACCTTGGCCCGCGGCTGCGCCCAGTCCCCGAGGTCGAGCGCGAAGAACGGGTAGCCGTCGGCCCGGGGCAGGGTGTCGAACGCCTTCCGGTGACCGAGCCGGGCCAGCGCCTCGCGGACCGTCCGGGCCGCACGGTCCGGCCCGGACGCGGCCGGGTTGAGGTAGACCTTCACCCGGGGGACACCGCCGCCCCGCAGCTCCAGCGCGCACCACAGGGCCAGCGGCCCCTGCGGGGATTCCGGCAGGAACAGATCCAGAAGACCGTCGAGCGGGGCGGTGGAGAAGCCCCAGCGCCGCCCCATCCGACGGATCGCGGCGAGCCCGGCGCGGCCGGTGGCCGCCAGGCTGCCTGCGCCGCAGCCTGGTTCCAGCAGCACCCGCAGGGCCGGATCCGCGCCCCGCTGGAAGGAGAGCGAGAACTCGACCGGAGTGTGGTCGTCGGACAGGAACGTGTGGTTCGGCGCGGGCAGGTCCAGCGGCCGCGCGGCCACCGGTCCCAGGGCGTCCGTCAGGACCTGTGCGTACGTCCCGGCATCGGCGTCGGACAGCCCGACGACCTCGCACAGCCGGGACAACTGGCCGCTCGTGTACGCGCCGAGAGTCGGCGTGCCGGACTCCCGGCGGCCGCCCGCGGCGGCGGTCACCGGGCCGCCCGGCGCACAAGACGATACCCGCCCGGCGGGGCGGGTATCGGGGGTCTCACCGGCAGAAATGCAGCGTTCGTGGATATGTGGTCCACGACACCTCCTTCACCTCGTAAGCAACTCGAATGCCGCGTTGCTCACTACCCGTGCCGCTGAACCATCATGCGAATGGGGCAGGTTGGGAGAGTGTTGCGCATATCACCGTGTCAGCCAGTTGAGGAACGAGCTCCACAGCCCGCCGCGGCCCGGCGCCGGTGCCGGGCCCGCCGCGCCGCCCTCCTGGTGCCCGCTCGCGTCCGGACCCGGGCCGGTGGCCGGACGCCGCACCGGCTGGGCCGCGGTGAAACGTGCGGGGAGGGTGGCGAGCGCCCGGTTGAACGGTCCCGGACGCCACGTCAGGCTGTCCTCGGGGACCGCCAGTTCGATGTCCGGCAGCTCGTTGAACAGGCTCTCGATCGCCGTGACCGTGATGTGCCGGGCCGGCTCCTTGGAGGGGCAGGCGTGCGGGCCCGCGCTCCACGCCAGGTGGGCGCGGTTGCTGCCGGCCTCGCGGGAGGCGGTGAGCGTCGGGCCGGTGTTGGCGGCGGCGAAGCTGACCAGCAGCAGATCGCCCGCCTGCAGCTGCTGACCGGCGAACTCCATGTCCGTGGCCGGATAGTGCGGCGCGTAGTTCGACATCGGCGGGTTCTCCCACAGCGTGTCGTCCAGCGCCTCGTCGATCAGCCCGCCCTCGCGGGCGTACCGGTCGTGGGTGAGCAGCCGGTGCAGGGTGTTGCCGATGAGGTTGCGCAGCGGTTCGGCGCCCGCGCCCAGCAGCAGCGCCAGCTGGTGGACCATCTCGTCGTCCGTCAGCCCCGCCTGATGCTGCATCAGCCAGGAGGTGACGTCGTCGCCGGGCCTGCTCCGCTTGAGCGCGACCAGCTCCCCGACGGCCTGGAACAGCACCTCGGTGGACTTCTCCGCGTTGATGCCGTCGAACATACCGGTGATGCCGAACAGCACCCGGTCGCCGATGCCGGCGGGACAGCCGAAGAGCTCGTTGAACACGAACAGCGGCAGCTGCTTGGCGTAGTCGCCGAGCAGGTCGGCCGAGCCCCGGCCGCCGAACTGGGAGATCAGATAGCCGGAGATCTGCTCCGTGCTCCGGCTCAGCCTGCGGGTGTCCACCCGCGCCATGCTGTCGGTGACCGCCTGGCGCAGTCGCAGATGGTCGGCGCCGTCGGCGAACATGCAGTTCGGCCGGTACGCCAGCAGCGGGGCTACCGGGTTGTCCGGGCCGACCTTGCCCTCCTCGAAGGCCCGCCAGCGGCGTGCGTCCTTGCGGAAGGAGGCGGAGTCCTGCAGCAGCTGCAGCGCGGCCGCGTAGTCGGTGACCAGGGTCGCCTCCACGCCCGGGGCGAGCTCGACGGGCGCGGCGGGTCCGTAGTGGCGCAGGAACGCGTAGTACTCCTGCGGGGCCGCGGCGAACTCCGGCCCGTGGAGCGGCACCCGGCCGCCGGAGCCGTGGGCCGGGCATCCGGGCGGGGGCGCCGGGGCGTTGTCGTGAGCGTCCATGTCAGCTCTCAGTTCCTAGTGGGCGCGGTCCAGCAGGTAGCGGACGAGCGTGGTCAGGGCGGTGGCCGAGGAGGCCTCGTCGCGCGCGTCGCAGGAGACGACGGGCGTGTCCTCGAGAAGGTCCAGCGCCTCGCGCAGCGCGCGCTCGTCGCGAGGCGGGGCACCGGTGAAGTGGTTGACCGCGATGGCGTAGTCGAGTCCGTAGGTCTCGATGAGATCGATCACCGGGAAGGAGTCGGCCAGCCGCTCCGGGTCGACCAGCACCAGGGCGCCGAGCGCTCCGCGGGCCATGTCCTCCCACATCTGCACGAAGCGCTGCTGGCCGGGGGTCCCGAACAGGTAGAGCACCACACGGTCGCTGATGGTCAGCCGGCCGAAGTCCATGGCCACCGTGGTGGTGGTCTTGCTCTGCACCCCTTTGAGGTCGTCGACCGCCTCGGCGGCCCGGGTCATGGTCTCCTCGGTGGACAGCGGCTCGATCTCGGAGATCGATCCGATGAACGTCGTCTTGCCCACCGCGAAGTGCCCGACGACGAGGATCTTCACCGCGGTCTGGGTCTCCCCGCCGCGGACATAGGCCTGCTCACCCAAACTTGGCGCGGAGACCATTGAGCACCTCCTCCAGGATTTCCTTGTCGGCGAGGCGGGCCCGGGCCACCGGCGGCCGGGTGACGACATAGCCGCCCTCGGTCAGGGAGGCCAGCAGGATCCGCACCACCCCCAGCGGCAGCCGGGTGTGCCCGGCGATCTCGGCGACCGAGAGATAGCCGGCCGAGCAGAGCTCCAGCAGACTCCGCTCCTCGGGGGAGAGCCGGGCCGGCCGCTGCGCGTGCTCCGGGGCGGCGGTGACCAGGGTGATCAGTGAGAGCTGCGCCTCGTCGGGCAGATCCCGCCCCCGGGTGATGACGTAGGGCCGCACTAACTCCGTGGCCTCCGGGTCCCACGCGTCGTGTCCGGTCATGAGCGGGAACCGAGGTTGTCGCGCGGCGGAGTGGTCAGCTCCTTGCCGAGCTGGGCGACGAGCTGCTGCATCCGGAAGGTGATGTCCGCCATGTCGACCTCCGGGGACGCGGACACACCGAGGTAGGCGCCCTCGCCCGCGGAGATCAGGAAGACCCAGCCGCCGTCGAACTCGACCAGCGTCTGGCGCCACCGCTGCTGCGGGTCCTCGCAGAAGAAGCCGAGGGTGCGGCTCAGCGACTGCACCCCGCTCATCGCCGCGGCGACCCGGTCCGCGTCATCCTTGCCGAAGCCCTTCGTCCGGGCCATCAGCAGACCGTCGGCGGAGATCAGGACCGCGTGCAGGGCCCCGGGAATCTCCAGGGCGCTGTCGAGCATCCATGACAGATCGTCGTTCACGAGACCTCATGTCCTTCGCTGCTGGCACCAGGGGTGCTGCTCGTCTGATCCACGTCCTCGGGCTGCGTCGCACGGCCCGACCGCGTGCCGCGCTGGAACGCCGCCATGACCTGTGCCTGCTCGGAGTCGGAGCGGCCGGCGGGGCGCGGGTCCGAACCGTTGCCCGGAACGATGGCCATCGGCCGTTTGCGGCGCCGCCGAGGCAGCCCGTCGGCCGTGGTGGCGGGAGCCGGTGCGGGTTCGGGACCGCCGTCCGCACCGGTCCGGGACGCCGAGCGCACCGCGGACGCGGGGGCCCTCCTCTCCGGCATGGCGGTGAGCAGATCGTGCGGCAGCAGGACGACCGCGCGCACACCGCCGTACGGGGAGGAGGTGTCCACCGAGACCTCGAAGCCGAACCGCTCGCACAGCAGGCCGATCACGGCGAAGCCGAACTGCGGCGGGTTGCCGAGGCCGGCCACGCCGGAGGCGCGCTCACTGCCGAGCAGCCGCTCGGCGCGGACGCGCTCCTCCTCGCTCATGCCGACCCCGGCGTCGTCGACGACGACGCAGATGCCCTTGGGCACCGTGCGGATGTTGATCTCGACGACGGTGTCCGGACTGGAGTAGCTGGTGGCGTTGTCCAGCAGCTCGGCGAGGGTCAGGGCGACGGGTTCGACGGCTCGGCTGGTGATGCCGAAGTCGACCTGCGAGAGGATCTCCACCCGGCGGAAGTGCCGGATCCGGCCCTGCGCGCTGCGGACCACGTCGTAGACCGAGGCGGTGTCGCGCCGGCCGCCCAGCCAGCCGTCGCACAGCACCGCGATGGACTGGGCGCGCCGGCCGAACTGCGAGTTGGTGTGGTCGATCTCGAGCAGATCCTGCAGGATCGCCGAATCGCCGTACTTGGTCTGCAGCCGGGAAAGCACCAGCTGCTGTTCGGCGGCGAGGCCCTGAAGTGTCCGCATCGCGGATTTCAGAACGGTTTTGGTCTCTTCCTCGGCTTGCTCCTGCGCCGCCTGCACCGACTTTCCGTAATCGGTCTCCAGCTCTGTGTAGTGGTCCCTGAGGTTCTGGACCTCCTGCCGCAGTGTGCGCGCCGCCCTGCGCTGGCGGACGACGAGGGCGACGGCGGCAACGAGGGCGAAGAGGAGAACCCAGAGCAGGGGGTTCCCTATGTATTCCGTCATAAGACTCTCTTCAGGCGACTGACGGCCGGCTTGCTGATTTCCCGTCAATGCGGGCGGTCGCGGACCGCCCGCACCGGGAATGCCGCCCGGGCTGTCCCTGAAGTCGGACAGGTCGTCGTTCAGTCATCCGCCCGCTCCGCAAACGCGGTGATCGTATCACCGGTCGAACATGTGAATGGACGTCAAGACTCCTGAATCGAGCACCTGTTGGGGGCTCGGGCGGTCCCTGGCGCGCCCGAGGGCCGCGGCGGCCTGCGGCAGGGTGAGGTGCGGGCGGAAGCGCCGGAGCGTGGCGTCGGGCGACGCCGGAGAGAGACGTCAGGCGAAGTACGACTCCAGTTCACCGCGGCGCCGGACGTCGAGGGTCGCGCAGTGGAACGAGCCGCCGAACGGGGCGTAGTGCAGCAGATCGCACGGGATCGGCTCGAACCCCCACTGCTCCAGTGCGCGCAGCATGCCGGTGTGGTGCCGCTCGGCGATCACCCGCCGTTCGTCGACCATCAGGAGGTTCATGCTGAGCCATTTCCCGCACATCGAGGTCAGCTTGAGCAGCCGGTCGTCGATGGGGTCGGGCTCGGGGGCGATCAGCAGGTCCCATGACCGCAGCACGTCGGGCAGGCGGTCGATGTCGACGTACTCGGGGTTGACCAGAGCCTTGCCGGGGGCGAGCAGGGACAGCGTCGTGTCGATGTGCATGGGGGTGCGGCAGCGGCTCTCGATCTCGTGGATCCGGTACCCGGAGCCCAGATGACGGCGCAGCCACTCGATCCCCATGCCGTTGGTGACGTTGCTCCGTGTGACGAACAGGTCGCGTCCGGCGCGGACGAAGTCGGCGGCGTCGAACACCGGCTCGAAGTCGGTGAGGATGTAGCGCATCGGCTCACCCTCGTCGGGAACGCGGAAGTCCGGGTCGAACAGCGCGTCCGTCAGCTGCGGCCTCGGGGCGGCCGTCCAGCGCGCGCCGCGGCGGAAGTAGTCCTTGAGCAGCGTGCGGTACGAATGCGTCTCGAAGTACCGGCACGGCCAGGCCATCGGGGTCTCGATGATCTCGTCACCGATCACGAGCATGCTGTCGCGCGGGCAGGTGTTGCAGAAGCCGCGGGAGCTCCAGTCGGGGGTGGCGAAGCGCTGTCGGTGGTCCACCGCGTCCGGGCGGCGCACCGTGATGCCCAGGGACTGCAGCAGGGCGATGAACTCGTCGAGCTCCTGCTGGGCCCGCTCGATCAACCGGCGCGGATACTTCAGGCCCGCGGCGAGTCCCTGCAGCCGGGCCGCCCAGGGCGGGAGGTTGCAGGCGACGACCGGGTGGTTCGCGGGGATGGTCGCCCCGTCGAGCCGCCCCACGACGATCTCCTCCAGCGGGTCCCACTCGTTGTGCGAGCCGACCGGCGGGACGAGTCGCTCGGCCGCTCTCGGAAGACGGGGGATCTCCATCACCGGCATGCTGGTCCGCCTTCGGTCACGGGAACCACTGATGACAGCCTGACGTCACCCATTGATTCCCTGCACGCATCGGATTACTCAGGGTGGCTCCGCAGACCTGTCCGCGTCAACGAGGACGCCGCTTCAGCGCAGGTCGAGGCGCATCACGACCCGGGGGTGGCCGGCCAGTACGGAGTCGGTGCCCGCGGCGTGGGCGAACCCGGCGCGTTCGAAGTTCTTCCGCAGTCCGGCGTACGCCATCGTGAGGTCGACCCGGGCGTCGCCGTTGTCGAGGGGGTAGGCCTCGATCGCGGGTGCGCCGTGGGCGCGGGCGAACTCCACGGCTCCGGCGATCAGGGCGTGCGAGACGCCCTTCCCGCGGTGTCCCGGGCGGACCCGGATGCACCACAGCGACCAGACCGGCAGATCGTCGATGTGCGGGATCCTGCGGCTGCGGGCGAAGGAGGTGTCCGAGCGCGGTGCCACGGCGGCCCAGCCGGCCGGTTCGCCGCCGTCGTAGGCGAGCACCCCGGGAGGCGGCTGGGCACGGCACAGTCCGGCGACGTACTCACCGCGGGCGGGTCCGCGCAGTTCGTTGTTGCGCCTGGACGGGATCCGGTGGCTCAGGCACCAGCAGACGTTGGCACCCGGCGCCCTGGGGCCGAGCACCGCGCGGACGTCGGCGAACTCCGACGCCGGGCGAACCTCGATGTCCATGGCTCCACGATGTCACGGCCCCCCGGCAGCCGGGTCAGCCGGACTTCGGTGCCGCCTGCTGCACCACCTCGAAGGACCACAGCGTGGACCCGCTCGCCGCGGGCGCGGGACGCTCGCCGCCCTGTGCTCCTCCGCCCTGGTGGGCCGCCTTCATCGGCCCCTCCATCCAGGCCCGGAAGGACTCCTCGTCGCGCCAGCGGGTGTAGACGAGATAGCTGTCGGTGCCCTCCACCGGACGGAGCAGTTCGAACCACTCGAACCCGTCGGAGCTCTCCACGGTGTGCGCGCGGGAGGCGAAGCGCTTCTCCAGCGTCTCCCGCTGCTCCGCGGGGACGGTCAGCACATTGATCTTGACCACACTAGACACATGGCACCTCTCAGGAAGCACAGGCCGGGCACTGCACCCAGCCTTGATCGAGTGCGTGCAGTCTCCTACATCCGCCAGTCAGAACGACGTGAGGACGACTCCCGGGCGTCGCCCATGGCGCGAGATGATGACGGCCGTGCGGGGCGGGCACGTGGACGCCGTGGTGGTCCTCTCGCTGTCCCGCCCCACCCGCCGTGGCGCGCTGGAAGCAATGCGGATCACCGAGGATGGAGGAGTGGTGGAAGCTCCTGTTCTGTGACGTCTGCGGTTCCGTGATGGTGACCGACCGGCGGGCCGGGAAGCTCTACTACAGGTGCAACCGGGCCGGGGAGTGGTCCCGGGCCATGGTGGTGTCGCCAGGGCAAGGACGCGGCGGACAACGACACCGCCGGGCGGGTGTGGGCGCGCCTCACGGCTGTGGACCCTGATGACCCGGAAGACCTCGAATGGCTGGCCGAGGTGTCACGAGGCTTCACCCGTCAGCAGGGCACGTCCCAGGGGGACGCCGACCAAGCGGCAGTACGGGCCGAGTTGGAGCACGTTCGGGAGTCCCGCCGCCTCCTCCGCATGCACCGACCTCGCCGGCGTCTACGGTGACGAGACCGGTGCGCAGGTGCTCAGGGAGTCCATGGCGAGGTTGGCTGCGCATCACGAGCAGACGGTCGAACGGTTGGCGGGACTGGAGGCCACCGGCGACCGAACGATCGAGATCCCCAACGAGTGGACGTGTGCGGACGGAGATCCCGTCGGGGAGGCGTCGATGTGGGCGGCGTGGGAAGATCCGCACCCTGGCCGCTCCTCCGCAGACTCCGCTGCTCGACGCCTCGGATCACGAGCCTCGTCCAAGCAGTCCCCGCCCTTCATCCGGCCGCTCCGACTGAAGTCGGAAAAGGGCCACGGCCAATGAGCCTGAACCCAGAGCGTTTCGAATCAATAGTACTCCTGTTGCAGTTCGCTATTTCTGGTGATCAGGAGCTCACTCCTGAGTGGAGCGAGGTGACGCTCCGTCGGGTTGCGGGAGTAGGAATTCCCCCTTTTCGACCCTGACCAGGCCGCCCGGCGCCTCGGCGCGCAATTCGGAGTTCCGGTGGTGCGCGGGGTGCCGGGACACGGCCGACACGCAACGCGCGCCGGATATCGCGCCCTGTCGCGGGCTCGGGGACCACACGATGCTGAAAGCGATCGGCCGTTGCACGGCAGAGTCGGCTCCGCTTACTCGGAAGGGGTCCGAGGCTTCCATGGCCCTGAATACCACATCCGTTGAGCATGTTCGCCGCATGGTTCATGACCGCTGGGGGAGCCTCGTCGACGAGGTGAACGAGGCCGCGGCGGAGCGTGACGAGTCCGGTTCCCCTGTGCCCGTTCGCTTCTACCGGGCAGCCGGTGAGCTGGGGCTGACCGGCTACACGATGCCGCGGCAGTTCGGTGGGGAGGGCGGAGGACCGTTCGTATGGGGACTGATCGTCGAGCACCTCGGCTACCTTTGCGAGGACACGGCGTTTCCTCTGGTGATGAGTTTTCAGCCGGAGATCGCCAAGATCGTGATCGAGTACTGCGCGGAGCCGGCTGTCGAGCGCTATGCTGTGCCACTTGGAAGAGGCGAGCGGATCGGTGGGCTGGCCTACACCGAGGACGCCGACGCTTTCTCGATGAGCGGGACCACGATCGTCGCGCACGACGGTGGACTCGTAGTCCGAGGCCGCAAGTCCTTCTCCGGCCCGGCCCGGGTCAGCGACCACTTCATCACCTTTGCTTCCGACGGCACAGGTGATCTGGCTGGTGTTCTCGTCGATGCCGCCGCCCCAGGGGTTGAGGTCACACCGGTGGACACGATCGGCTACCGCTCCATCGGAGGCGGGTCGGTCACCTTCCAGGAAGTCGTGGTGCCGGACGTCCAGATCGTCAGCCGCACCGACGGCCTGACCCCGCTCAACCAGCTGCTCAACGCGGCGCGCATCACCATCGCCTGCGGACCGCTGGGGCGCGCGCAGGCACTGTTCGAGCACTGTGTGGAACGGCTCAACCAGACGGTCCGCCAGGGCGCCCCGCTCGCCGAGATGCCGAACGTCCAGGCCCGAGTCGGGAGGATGTACGTGGCGCTGGAGTCGGCGCGTGCCGTGCTCTACCAGGCGCTGATCAGGATGGACGAAGGCTCGGTCGATCCGGTGTTCGATCCGTCGATCTCCGTGGCCAAGTACCTGGTCACCGAGAAGGTGAACTTTGTCGTCGACTGCGCCTTCCGGCTGATGGGCGGTTACTCCTACTACGGCGACCGGCGTTTCGGCCAGGCGCTCCGAGACTTCAAGGGCGGCATGCTGGCTGCCGGCACGCAGGACCTGCTGGAAATCAACCTGGGGGCGCTGGCCCTGGCGGGCCGACCCCTTCGGCGGAAGGGCGCACAGTCTTGAGATTCCACCTATCCGGCCAGATGCTGCGCTTCGTCGACTACGACCGGGAAGTCGAGATACGGGCGGCAACTCTGGAGGAAGCCCTGCGCGAACTGGCTGAGCGGCACCCGCGGCTGAAAGCTGTCCTGTTCGATAACACGGGCAAGGTGCGCCGGGCCCACCGCATCCGGCTCAACGGCGAGGTACTGACCGAGCCGGCGGGCAATCTCCCGCTCGCCGACGACGACTGCATCGGATTCCTGACCGCGATAGCCGGAGGATAACCGCCGTGGCGACCCAGAGCCATTCCTTCACGGCCCCCTGCCGGCCGATCGACTTCTCGCCGTACCAGCTGCAGCCCCGCGTCGCGCTCTCCCTCGCCATCTCCGGAATGATCGGCTGGATCGCCGAGCGACTTGCGGACCCGTGGGATCTGGTGGCCTCGCAGGGCATAGGTCTGGCCCTGGCCCTTGGCCGGATCAGCTACCCGTCCTTCCCCCAACCGCAGGAGTGGCGCGGCATCGAGGTCTCGACCACTGGGCGGATCCGGGGGGAGGGGACGTACCTCGATGCTGCAGCGAGCCTTCGCACTGCCGACGGGACCGCGGCCGTCGACGTCCACCTCAACGGCCGGTGGATCGAATCGGAGGACGGGGAAATGGCCTGCGCCGCCCCGGGCACTTTACCCGAACGCCTGCTGGCAGACCTGCCCGCAGGGTGCGTCGACCCGAGCAATCCGCCCAACCCACTTCCCCGCCGACTGGCTGGACTCAGGGCGGAGGGGACTCGGCTCGCCGAATCGATCTACCGCACCCGGGTGTTCCGGCAGTCATGCGAGGTGGCGGACCAGTGGTCCTCGATCGACATCCCGCTGTTCGCGGCATGCGCCCGGGAAGAGCTGGCGCTGGAGCAGGGAACACGGCTCAGGGACCTGCGTCTCGGCCTGAGCCGACCGGTGAGCGCCATCGACTTCTCACTCATGCACCCGTTCTACTTCGGCGACCGGCTGTGCGTGGCGACCACGGCGTACCGCGTGTCGGACGGCGTCACGTTCGTGCACCGCCTGACCTCCGACAGCGGCACCGCCCACGGCATCGTCGTGGAGGACTGCTGCCGGGACACCCCGGAGGCACTGGAGCAGGAGGCAACGTGGAGGACCTGACGCGGTTCCGGCATCCGCGGTTCGCCCGCTTGTACGGGAAAGCCGGCAGCCGGTGCCGAGGCCAGGGGTGCCGCCGACTACTACCACCGGTTGCTGTCCGGACCGACCGGGCGGGTGCCGGAGATCGCCGTCGGCAACGGCGTGAACTTCACCGACACCTGGCGACCGTGAGTGAGGTGATCGAGGTGGAGTCCGAGAAGCTGCCCCCACCCGACTCGAACGGTCCTGCTACCGGCCACTCCCGTTTCTTCCACCCTTCGCCCACGTGCTCGGCTGCGCGCACACCACGAACTGACCGTCCCGGTCAGGCACATGGCTCCCCGGGCGGCGGCCTGGGCGGCCCCGGCAGCTCGTGAACCCCTTATCCGACAGCCACCACCAGTCTCCGGGCAGGCCCGTGGAGGCCCGGTCTCCCACGCACCGTCACCTCGTCCAACGAAGGGTGGACACATGCCGGATCGTACTGCCCTGCTCTTCCCCAGCCAGGGCTCCTACCTGCCCGAGGTCCTGCGGCCACTGGCCGCCGCACACCCGGCCGTCGGGGATGTTCTGACCGCCGTGGACCATGCAGCGACGCAGTATGGCTGCGCCCCCGTCACGCCGGTCCTCCTGCAGCCCCGTGCTCCGAGCCTGGAGGAACTGCTGGACCGGGACCCCGAGACGCTCCAGTTGGCGATCTTCGCCACCTCGCTCGCAGTCCACACCGTGATCACTGAGGTCCATGGCGTTCAGGCAGACGTGCTGGTCGGGCACAGCATGGGTGAAGTGACCGCGCTCGTCGCCGCCGGTGTGTACACCGTGGGGGACGGGGCCGGCATCATCTGCCTGCGCTCGCGCGCCATGCGTGACCACGGCGGCTCCGGGAGCCAGGTGGCGGTGGGTCTGTCGGCGGAACGTACCGCGCACCTGCTCGGGGTGCTGGCTCTGGACGATCTCCAGATCGCCGCGGTGAACGGGCCGCGCCAGACCGTCGTGTCCGGTACCGACGACTCCGTGGACCTGCTGTCCGATGCCGCCTCGGCGATCGGCGTCGCTCAAGCCCGCGTCCCGTGGCCCTACCTGAGTCACAACCACCTGATGGCGGCCGCCGCGCAGGAGCTGGGCGAGTCTGTCGCCCTGATTCCCGCATCTCCGCTCCACGGCAGGATCTACTCCCCGGTCTACGGCAGGTTCCTCCGGGATGAGGACGACTTCCCCCAGTTGATCGCCGGGCATCTGACACGGACGGTCGACTTCCTCGGGGCCGTCCGCTGGCTGCACGCACGCGGTTGCGACACTTTCGTGGAGGGCGGGGCCGGACGCGTTCTGACGAACTTCGTCCACGAGGCCACCGGGCTGGCCCATACCGTCGCGCTGCTCGACCAGCCCGTCGACCTCACCGGCTTCGAGGCTGCCGCTAGCACCCTGCCGGGCTTCCGCCCCGACAGCGCAGCGGCGACGTCGCCGCTGACCGCGGCCCCGGAACCCGGTGCCGACGACCTCGAACCCGCGCGTGCCGCCACCGGCCCGACTGCGCTGCCTGAGTGGGACGAGCTGCTGGCCGAACTGCGGCGCATGTACGCCGAGGAGACCGAGGCTCCGGAGGATCTCATCGAATTCGACATGGACCTGGAGTCGGAGCTCGGTGTGGACTCGCTGACGCAACTGTCCCTGTTCGCCCGCGCCGCCAGGCGCTACGGGCGGGCCGAGCCGCCGAAGAGCCTGCGCATCACCGACTACAGCACGCTGGCTGATCTGGCCGACCTGCTGCGCCGCATGGACGCCGCGTGAGCGGGGACTTCGCTGGGCGCGTCGTCCTGGTCACCGGTGCCGCGCACGGTATCGGCCGCGTCCTGGCCAGAGGGTTCGCCGAACGCGGCGCACACGTCATCGTGAATTGGTACCGTGCCAAGCGGGAGGCCGAGTCGCTCCTGGCGGAGTTCACCACCGCCGGACTGTCCGTGGAGACCATCCGCGCCTCCGTGGCACGGCAGGACACTGTGCTGGAGATGTTCCTGAAGATCCGCGAACGTCACGGCGGGCTCGACATTCTGGTGAACAATGCCGCACGCGGCACGTTTCTGCCCCTGGGTGAGTTCACCGAGCAGGACTGGGAGCACACGCTCGCCACCAGCTTCCACGGCCTGCGGTGGTGTTGCCGGGAAGCGGCGCCCATGATGGCCGCGCGCGGTGGCGGGGCCATCGTCAACTTGTCGTCGATCGGCGCCCGCCTGGTGGCAGGCAACTACGCCTGCATGGGTGTCGCCAAAGCTGCAGTCGAGACCTACACCCGCTACCTGGCCTGCGAGTTGGCGCCACACCGGATCCGCGTGAACGCGGCCTCGGCCAGCTTCGTCGAAGGACCGGTGATCGACGGCTTCCCCCAGGCCGACCAACTGCGTGAAGTGACGGTCCGGGCCACACCGGCCGGCTCCCTGGTACCTGCCGAAGACCTGGCTGCGGTAGTTCTCTTCCTGGCGTCGAACGCCTCCCGGCACCTGACCGGGCAGACCGTCCTGGTCGACGGGGGCCTGTCCACCGGCGCTGCGCTCTTGTCACCCCCGGCGCCCGTACAGTCAGCGGACACCGCCCTCACACCCCGGCCTGCCGAACGGCCCGCACCGCTCCACCGGAAACCGGCTCCCATGGGCATCCGGCCGGCTCTCCCGGCCGTGGCCGTCGTCGGGATGGGCATCGCCGTACCGGGCGCGTCCAGCCCCGAACAGCTCTGGGACCTGTTGCACAGCACAGAGCCGGTATTCAGCGAACCGGGCGAGCGTTTCCGCATCGAGGACTTCTGGTCCCCCGAAGCCGATACTGAGGACAAGTCCTACACCCGGATCGCCGGCTTCCTGCACGACTTCCGCCCCCACCCCCGGCTTCGGCGCGAACTGGACCAGGGGACGACCCGCTGGCAGGACGGGGCAGGCGCGGTATGGCTGCGGCACTGCCTCATACAGGCCACCGAATCTCTCACCACCCGGCCCGGAGACCGGTACAGCTGCGTGATCGGCCAGTCGGTCGACGGCAACCAGTCACTGGCCGAGAGCGTGGCCGCGGTGGCGGCGCTCGAGTGGATCCGAGAACACCACCGGCAGACCGGAGCACCGCCCCCGGACCCCCAGCTGCTCCTCGCCCTGATCCGCACGGAGCTGCCACGGGCCCTGGCCGACGCCGCCCGCCTCCTGCCGTCCGGGCTGATGGCCTCGGCCACCCGCGACCTGGTGCCCGCGGACACCGAGCTACTCGCAGTCGACGCAGCGTGCGCGACCTCGCTCTACGCCATGGACATCGGCGCCAAGCGGCTGCTGAACGGTGACTGCGACATCGCGCTGTGCGGCGGCGTGTACGAGAACATCCCACGATCGCTGATCCTCCTCTCGAAACTCCAGACGCTCACCCCCACCGGCCGCGTCCGCTGCTTTCACGATGAAGGGGACGGAACGCTGTTCACCGACAGCTCAGTCGTCATCGCCCTGAAACTGCTCGCCCGCGCCCGCGCCGACGGCGACGAGGTCATGGCCGTCCTGGACGGCTTCGGCGCTGCCTCCGACGGACACGGCAAAGCCATCTACGCCCCCGCCGTCATCGGGCAGACACTGGCTCTCGAACGGGCACGGCGAGCCCAGCAGGACGTCTGCTCGCGGCCCGACTGGATCATTGCGCACGCCACCGGCACCGCCATCGGGCACACCGTCGAAGCGCAGGCCGTGAACGCGGCCTACGGCAGTCAGCCGATTCCGGTGACCTCGAACAAGACCCTTATCGGGCACACCGGCTGGTCAGCCGGCGCGGTGTCGGTGGTACACGCCGTCCAGGCATTCCGCCAGGGGGCGATCCCGGCGCAGCTTCCTCCCGGAACCTGGTCGACACCAGACCCGGCCCAGGCCCTGCGCATCCCCGGGGCCGACATCCCCTGGCCTGCTGCCGAGCGGCCGCGCCGGGCCGGGGTATCGGCGTTCGGATTCGGCGGGATCAACGCCCACCTCCTCCTGCGTGACGTACCACCGGCCGACCCGGCGGACCGACCCTCCGGTGGTGAGCGATGACACCGGACCCCGTCGTGATCGTGGACTGGCAGGCCCATCTCCCGGGAGTCTCCGACCGCGAGGACGTGCTCCGGCGGATCCGCTCCGGCTTCGACCACCAGGTGCTGACCTTCGGCGACCACTACCCGCCGCCCCCCATGACGGTCAGCGGCCTGCCACCCCGCACCGCGCGCCGGATCGACCGCACTCAACTCATCGCACTGGAAGCGGTGGCGGCTCTGCAAGAGCGCTGCGGTCAGCTGTGGTCGGACCACACCGCCACCACCGGAGTCCTGGTCGGCATGTGGGAGCCGCTGCGCCAGTCCCTAGGGGCCACGGTCCGAAGCTACGCGCCGAACCTGAGTCGCCTCGCCTCGGCTTTGCGGGAAGCCGGCCATCCCGCCTCCGGTGACGCTGTCGCGGAGGGGCTGGCACAGGTTCTCCAGCAGGTCCCACCACTGACGGGCGACGTCACTCCCGGACTCATGGCGAACGTGACCGCCGCCCGGATCGCCAGCCGATGGGACCTGCACGGACTCACTCTGGCGGTCGGCGCGGGCCGCGACGCGGTCCTGCAGGCCGTCGAAATCGCCGACCGATTCCTGTCCGCAGGCCAACTCGACGTCGCCCTGGTCATTGGCGCCAACGGCAACTCCACCCCACTGGCCGCGGCCCTCACCGGCATCAAGGCGGACTCCATCGCCGAAGGCGCATTCGTGTTCGCCCTGACGCGCGCTTCCCTGGCCAGGGAACGTGGAACGCCCGCGCTCGCCCGTATCGGGTGTGCATCCGCCGCCCTGTCAGTGGAGGACCCCCGCGACATCACGTTGACCGGGGGCGCCAGCCCGCAGCGGCCGTCGTTCCTCAGCGCCGACGGTGCGCTCGGCATCCTGCGGGCCCTCATGACGCCGGAGAAGCCCTCCAGAGTTCACGGACAGGCCGACAGGCAGGTGCTGAACATCCTGCCCGTCGAACTGCCCGCCACCTTCGAAGGCAGGCCAAGGCCCCGCTGTCAACTGGTCTACGCCCCGGCGACCGGGCATCCGCAGAGCGCACCTCTCGACCCGTTGCCGCGAGGCAGCCTCGTGCTCACCAACCGGCCGGAGCTGGCAGCGCGCTTGGTGAACCTCGCCGACAGTGCGGACACCACCATCGTCTGCACCGGCAGCAATGACGGCCCCGGAACGAGTGCAGTCGCCACCCCGGTCGGCGACTGGGACAATCTCGAGGCCGCCCGCGTCGAGCTGCGACGGCCTCTACGCGACGTACGGGTCGTCGCCGACCTAGGCGGCCCGACCGACGAGCCGCCTGCCGACCATGTACGCAGGCTTCACGAACTGGCGTTCCTGGCGGCAAGCCGTGTGCGTGCGGGCGGCGGGGAGAACGGCACATTCCTGACCGTGATGCTCGGTGGTGTACGGAACGGCACCCCCGTCCCTGCGGCCGGCCTGTTCACGGGGATGAACGCCGGCCTCGCTCTCGACCTGCCCACAGTCCGGTTCGTCACCCTCGCCACGGATGCCGCAGACCTGGAGACGGCACTGGCTCAGCTGCGGCGGGAGTCTGCCCATGCCTCCACCCCCCACGGCGTGTGCGTGGTGCAAGGACAGCGGCATGCGGTCCGCCTGATCGAGGCAGCCGCCACCGCACCGGTCCCCGGCCACGCCCGGCCCTCCGTCATCCTCGCGGTCGGCGGCGGCAGAGGAATCACTGCCGCCTGCGTGCGAGCGCTGGTCACACGCTCCTCCGCGACCCTGTGGATTCTCGGCAGCACGCCTCTCGACGGCTGGCCACAGCACCTCCTCACGTGCGAGGACGAGGCATTCAGGGCCCTCACGCCGGAGATCCTGCGACAGGCCGTGCACAGCGAGCCCGGGCGAACCCTCGCGGAGGCGCGCCGCCGACTCGGTCGGCTGCGGGCCGCCCGGGAAACCGCACGTACGCTCGCCGGCCTCCGGGACATCAACGGACCGCAGAACACGCACTACGTACCGTGCGACATCCGGGACCGGAGCGCTGTCGCCGAGGCTGCCCGCCAAGTCCTGGCCGTCACACCGGAGATCGACCTGTTGATCAACGGAGCCGGTGTCCGGCACAGCGCCGCCCCGGGACACAAGCCGCTCACCGGCTTCCGAGACGTCATCCAGACCAAGATCGACGGCCACCACAACCTCAAGACCGCCTTCCGCGGCCAGGTACGGCAATGGTGCACTTTCGGATCGGTGATCAGCCCGCTCGGCCTGCAGGGCGAGGCCGACTACGGGGCAGCCGGCGCCTACCTGGAGAACACGGCCAGGCTGTCCTTCCAGAGCAAAGAGAATGAGTTCACTATCGTATGGCCTTTGTGGGGCGAAATAGGCATGGCGGCAGACCCCCGAGTCCAAGCCGCCGTCACCAGGCACGTCCGACTGGCTCCTCTCGACCCGGACGAGGGAAGCGAGCAGTTCCTGGCAGAGCTGGACGCGCAGACCTCCACGCCGACACCCACCCCGCTCCCGCTGAGACTTGATGATGTCCAGGTACTCCGGGAAGATTTTCCGTCCCTGTTCTGACGATCTGCGTTGATTTATTGATATGGGTTTGGCGTGGCTGCGTCTGTGATTCGGGGCCGGTGCTTGCATGACCTGCCGTTGGTGGAAGTGGGCGATTCGTAGCACCCCGGGGTGACGCGCTGATCGAACCCGGCTCGCGGTTCACCGCCGGGCAGACCGGCGGGCCGCGACAGCGAGCCGTTCTGGAGCCGGCCGGCGCCCCCGGCGACGGCTCAGCGCGGCGAGGCCGAGATCCGTACGCGGGCACTGGCGCCGTCCGACAGGAACGACGCCAGGGTCCGACCCTCTTCACCCACGGCGGTGCGGTCCGCCCGGGAGAACCGGCGCAGGGGGGAGACACGCACCACGGCGTCCTCGACGGTCCAGGTCGCGGCGACCCGGCCGTCGACCAGGACCATGCGGGCGCCCTCGACGGACAGACCGCGATGCGCGTCGTCGATGATCCGGCTCCGGTCGTGATAGCCGAGGACCGCGTTGTCGAACGCCGGCAGGAACCGCACCGGAGCCGGAGTGCCGGGATCGGGGCGCAGCGCGCCGGGAAGGTCCAGCAGCTCGCGGCCCCGCTCGTCGCGGAAGGCGACCAGTTCCCCGCGGACCGCGGCCACCGCGGCCGGCAGCCCGGCCAGCCCGCACCAGGCGCGCAGATCGGCCGAGGCCGCGGGGCCGAACGCGGCCAGATAGCGCCGTACCAGGGCCTGGCCCACCGGATCGGAACCGTCCGCGGACGGGGGGTCGATCTCGCGGCCCAGCCAGGACGGCACCAGGGCGTTGCGCACCGCCGCCCTGGTCCGCCAGAGCCCGCGCGGCGGAAGTTGCACCAGCGGCAGCGCGGCGATCATGAGCTCACCGAGCGGCCGCGGCCCCGGCGCCGGCCAGCGCTCGGCTAGCGCCCGCCCCAGCCCGGTCATCGAGCGGGGCTCACCGTCGGCCATGACCGCCCGGCCGGCCGCGGCGACCTCGTCGACGTCGATCCCGGCGAGCTCGCGGCGGTAGGCCGCCAGGACCCGCTGGCGCAGCATGGGCTCGTGGCGGGCACGCCAGGCCACGGCGTCCTCGGCGGTGACGAGATGCACGGTGCGGCGCATGAGGTGGGTCCGCACCACCGTCCGCCGTTCCACCAGTTCGTCCAGCTCCGCCGGGTCGAACGCGGACAACCGGGACCAGAGCCCGACGAACGGCTCCTGCGGCTCCTGGGCCTGCAGACCGCACAGGTGCGCGACCGCGTCCGGCACCGGCAGGTCCACCCGGTCGAGCAGCAACTGCCTGGCGAGTGTCGCCCGGTTCAGCGCCCGGGCATCGAGAACGGTCATCGGTGCCCTGCCCCGGCCGTGGGTGTCGTGGTGCGCATCATCACTGTGATCCGGTTCCCCTCGGTTCCGTACGTACCCCTGGGGACCACCGTGGCAGATGAAGCGGACACTTCATGTCCTATATCCCGGGACGACGGGTGTCCGGCGTCCCGGGATCCGGTGTCCGGGGCGGCCGTTGAACACAACCGCCGCCGCTTCCGTATCCCCTTCAGGTGCGATCCGCCGTCCCCTCAAGGAGCCATCCCCGTGTCCCTGCACCACGCCGCCCGCGCGGCCGGCCGCACCGCGGCGGCCGGCGCCGCCGCGCTGACGGCCGTCCTCGCCCTGGCCGCCTCCGCCGCCGCCCATGCCCGGGTGGACGCCGACACCCCGCGGCCACTGGCCGAGAACGTCACCCTGACCTTCGTCTCCGAGGCCGAGTCCGGCAGCGCCGGCTTCACCCGGATCCGCGTCGTCCTGCCCGAGGGCATCCCTCCCGGAGAGGTCACGCTCGACGCCGCACCCGAGGGCTGGAGGCTGACTCCCGGTGACGACGGCTACACCGTCTCGGGGCCCGCCCTCGCGACCGGAGTCGACGCCGTCCACCGGGTCAGGGTCCGGCAACTGCCGGACGCAGCACAGCTGGTGTTCAAGACCGTCGAGACCTACGACGACGGAGCCGTCGCCCGCTGGATCGAACTCCCCGGCGGCGCGGCGGAGCCCGAACAGCCCGCCCCGGTGCTGCCCCTGACGGACACCGCGAGCGCCGCGACCGCCCCGGACCCCCGGCCCGCCGGGAACGCCGCCCCGGCCGAGCAGCGCGGCCCCTCCACCGGGCTGCTCACGGGCCTGGTGGTCGCGGTGCCGCTGGTACTGGGCGGCGGCGCGTGGTGGCTGGCCCGGCGCAGGGAGAGCTGACGTGGGACGACAGGGCGGGCACGGGCGGCGGCGTGCGGGCAGAGCGCTGGCGGCACTGGTCGCCGTGCTGGCCTGGGCGCTGCTCGGCGGTGCCGGACCGGCCTCGGCACATGCGGTGCCGACGGGCAGTGACCCGCGCGAGGGAACGGTGCTGAAGACCGCGCCTCGGCAGGTCACGGTCACCTTCAACGAGTCCGTCGAACTCGCCGAGGACTCGGTGCGGGTCCTCGACCCCGACGGCCGCCCGGTCACCGGCGGTGACCCCGAACACGCCGACGGCCGGGCGGACACCGCACGCGTCCCCCTGGCCGGGGGCCTCGACGACGGCACCTACACCGTCACCTGGCGGGTGCTCTCGGCGGACGGCCACGCCGTCTCCGGGGCCTTCACCTTCTCCCTGGGCGCACCCTCGCCGACCCCGGCCGAGGCCGCCGCCCGGCAGGCCGTGGACCCGGCCGTCGACGTGCTCGACGCCGTCGGGCGCCACACCGCCTACGCCGGCGTGGCCCTGCTGATCGGCATCGCCGTGTTCGTCCTGGTCTGCCGGCCCGGCACCGCGGCGGTACGGGCGCTGCGCGGACCGTTCCTGGCCGGATGGTGGGCGCTGGCGGTGTCCACGGCCGCACTGCTGCTGGTGCGGGGCCCCTACGAGAGCGGGGACGGGCCGGCGGGAGCGCTCGACCCGGAGCTGCTGGGCCGTACGGTGACCGGCCGGCCCGGCCTCGCGCTGCTGTCCCGGCTGGCCCTGCTCCTGCTGCTCGCCCTGATACTGCGCCGCCTGCCGCCCGAGCGGTGGGCCGACCGGCGTACGGTCATCGCCGGGACCGCCCTCGCCGTCGGTCTCGCGGCGACCTGGGCCGCCGCCGATCACGCCGCCACCGGCATCCAGGTGCCCGTCGCCCTGGTCTCGGCCGTGCTGCATCTGCTGGCCATGGCCGTGTGGCTCGGCGGACTGGCTGCACTTCTGTACACGCTGTACCGGTCCCCGGAACCTGCCGCGCTGCCGCCCGCCGCGGTGACCCGCTTCTCCCGGCTCGCGCTCGCCTCCGTGACCGTGCTGGCAGCCACCGGGGTCTACCAGTCCTGGCGCGGACTCGGTGCCTGGGACGCGTTCACCACCCCCTACGGCAGGATGCTCGCGCTCAAGACGATGGCCGTGACACTGATGCTGGTCGCGGCCTCCTGCTCGAGGAACTGGACTGAGCGGCTCCGGCAGCTTCCCCGGGAGGAGGAGCGGACGCCGGTGCTGGTCACCGCGGGCGGCGGCGCCGAGGCGCCGCCGCCCGGGCCGGAGACCGGGGCCCGCGGCACCAGCGGCTCCGGCCCCGGCAGCTCCGGCCCCGGCAGCTCCGGCCCCGGTCCGGGGGCCGCGCGGCGCGGACTGCGCAGGTCCGTACTGGCCGAGGTGGTGATCGGGGTGGTGGTGCTCGCGGTCACCACCGTGCTGACGGGCAGTCAGCCGGCGCGGTCCGCCGCCGAGGCCGCACCGGCCTCCGCGGTGCCCGGCCGGCCCGACGTCAATCTGACGGAGATCCCGTTCGACACCGGTGCCGCCGACGGGCGCGGCCGGGTGCAGATCACCCTGGAGCCGGGCCGGGTCGGCCGGAACGTGGTGGAGGCCGTGGTCTACGGCACCGACGGAAGCCTCATCGCCATCCCCGAACTCCGCCTCACCTTCACCCACGCCGAGCAGCAGGTGGGACCGCTCGACGCCGAACTCGCCGACCAGCGCGGCTACTGGGGCAGCGACACGCTCGACCTCCCGCTCGCCGGCACCTGGACCGCGCGGGCCACGGTGCGCGTCTCGGACATCGACCAGGTCACCGTGGAGGCAACCGTGCAGGTGACCCCGTGAGAAGCGGCCCGGCGGCGCGGTCCGGAACTTCTGCGCACATCGGTGAACGCTGCGGCCCGGCCGACCGTAAGGAACGGGAAGCCTGCAGGTCCTGAGGAGTTGCCCGATGCCCGCATTGCGCCGCCGAGGCCGCGGGGCGGATCACCGCCGCCCCGCGGCAGGCGTCGCCGCAATCCCGGCGGACGCACTGCGCACGGTGCGCGCCGCGGTGTTCGCGGCCGTGTGCGTGGTGACGACGGCTCTGGGCCATGCGCTGATGTCCGGCGAGCCGCTGCCCTGGTGGGCGGTGGGAGTCGCGTTCACCGGCGTCGCCACGGCCGCGTGGTGGCCGACCGGCCGGGAACGCGGCGCCGCCGAGGTCGTGGGCGCCACGGTCGTCGCCCAGGGTCTGATGCACGTGCTGTTCAGCCTCGCGGCGCTCCCCGGTGCGGGGGCCGGACATCCTGCGGGGACCCGTACGGGGATCCACGCCGGGATCCATGCCGGGCACCATGCAGGCGTCCACGGAGCGCCCGGCCCGGGGATCTCCGCCGTGACACACGGAGGCTCCGCCGGAATGCTGCTGGCGCATCTGCTCGCCGCCCTCGTGTGCGGCGTGTGGCTGTGGCACGGCGAGGCGGCGGTCCACCGCCTCGGCAGGGCCCTGGCGGCCCTGCTGTTCGCACCGCTGCGCCGGGTCTGCCAGGTGCTCTTCCGGACGGCGCCCGCGGGTCCGGCGGCGGTCCCCCCGGCCTCGGTCGCCGGCCCGGAGCCGGGGCGGCCCGCGCCGGCCGCACTGAGACACGCCGTGGTCCGCAGGGGGCCACCGGGCGCCGGTACGCCCGTCACGGGCACCTGCCCCGGCAACTCGCCCCTACCGATCGGAAGACCGCTCCATGAACCCCTCGTTCCCCTCAGACCCCTCCTTCCCCTCAGCTCCGTCGTCCTCCTCGAACGTCTCGGGCCGTCCGGCCGCCGCCTCCGCGCCGCTCCGCGGGGCCCGCTCACGCAGCCGTCTCGCCCTGGCGTGTGCCGCCGTGACGGCGGCGGCCGCCCTGCTGACCGGCTGCGGCGGCGACTCCTCCGGCGACACGGCGGACACGTCCGCCGGCTCCTCCTCGGCGTCTCCGACGGCGGGTGCGAAGGACAAGGCCGGCATGCACGACATGGACGGCATGGCGATGGGGGACCCGTCGGCCACGCCCGCCGACCAGATCCCCGGCGCCGACGTCGTCGAGGGCCCGCTCGAGCTGCTGGACACCCGCCCGCCCGGCATGGACGGCGTCGAGGGCACCGCCTGGCTGGCCCAGGGCGCCGAGGGCACCACGGTGACCGTGTCCCTCACCGGCCTCGAACCGGGCGACGCCTACATGGCCCACCTGCACGCACAGCCGTGCTCCGCCGACAACGGCGGCGAGCACTTCCAGTTCGAGAAGGGCGGCCCGACCATGCCGCCGAACGAGGTGCACCTCATGTTCACCGCCGACGCGTCGGGCAAGGGCATGACGACGGTGAACAACACCCGTAAGACCGGCGAGGACGCGGTCGCCCTCGTCGTCCACCCCCGCGAGGCGATGGACAACCGGATCGCATGCGCCGACTTCGCCTTCTGAGGGCGCTCGCCGCCCTGCTGGGGTGCCTGGGCGTGCTGCTGGTCCTCGGCGGCACGCCCGCCTCCGCCCACACCGCGCTCGAGGACGCGACGCCCGGGCCCGGCGGCGAGATCGCCACCGGCACCGACGTCGTCTCCCTGACCTTCGGCAGGCTCAAGACCGGCACCGTGCCGAAGCTCGCGCTGACCGGGCCCGACGGCACCGCGGTGCCCGTGGGCCGCCCGGTCGTGGTCCGCGACTCCGTGGTCTGCGCCGCGGTCGCCCCGCTGCGTGCCGGGGTCTCCACCCTCTCGTACACGGTCACGTCCGTCGACGGCGACCACCAGAGCAGCGCGTTCCAGTTCCGGGTCGCCGACGGGGCACCGGCCACCGCCCCGCAGTCCGCCTGCCGGGGTCTGGACCTTGCGGTGCCGGGCGTGGGCACGGACGGTCAGGACACGGTTCTGGGCCTGGGCCGCGGCATGGCGTTCGCCGTCCTGGCCGGGGTGGTCCTGCTGGTCGCGGGCGCGGGCGTGGTCGCCCTGCGCATGCTGCGCGGTCCCCGGCCGGCCGGAGGGAGGGGCGCCCCGGTGTGACAGCGGCGGCGTGCTGCCCGTGATCCGGATGAACACCCGCACCAGTCCATGGAGAGGTGACGTGCCCCAGCAACCCGGAGGACCCCCAGGCACGGCCCCGGCCCGCGCGGCCGTGCGGCGCGCGGCCGTCGTCGGAACCCTGGCGGTGCTGCCGCTGCTCACCGCGTGCAGCGGTGGCGCCCAGGATCAGCCGGCCGAGGACCCCCGGCCGGCGCAGACGTCGGCAGCCCCGGCGGCCGGGGTCGTCGCCCCGGCCAAGGTCGAGGTGATCGCGGGTCTGACCGGCTGCCGGGCCACGATCCGCGTCGACGCGGACCAGCTCCGGCAGGGCCTGTGCCACACCCCGGAGGCGGACTTTCTGATCACCACCTTCCCCGAGGAGAAGTACCAGCGGACCTGGCTGGCCGAGGCGGCGGTCTACGGAGGCACGTACCTGGTCGGCCCGCGCTGGGTGGTCAGTGCGAAGTCGGCCATGCTCGCCGGACTCCGCGAGAAGCTCGGCGGAACCATCCGGCAGCTGCGCGGGATCGGTCCCACCGCTGGTTCCCCGTGACGTGTGCGCCCTGTGCGCCCGTGGCGCACTACGGACCAGTTTCTGCCATTCCCGGAGGAAGGCCGGTATAGGGATGACTTGGCCACTACTGTCATGAACGACTCATTCACGAGCCGAAGGGGGAAACAGCATGCGCAAGCGTGCCATCGGGATTCTGGCCACCGCGGCGGCGTTCGCCGGTGTCATCGCGACCGCGCCGTCGGCCTCCGCGGAGCCGAACCCGCCCGGATGCGGGAAGGGGTACTTCTGCGCGTACTCCGGATACGACCAGTCCGGGCGGCTCCTGCTGCGGACCGCCGGGAACTGGTCGGGCACCATCTACAACGTGAGGTCGACGTTCAACAACGGCTACGCCTACCCGGGAGCCGATCACATCGACCAGACCTACACCTACCGTGGCAACACCTACACCAAGTGCCTGCACTACAACCCCGGTCCCGGCCAGTACAAGGCCAACTGGGCCGACATCACGCTCAAGAACGTGCGCTGGCGCGGCGAGTGCTAGCACGTGACTGAGGGAGGAGCCCGGGCCTGACCGACCCGGGCTCCTCCGCACGGGACCTTCCGCCGCCGCTCCGCGCCCGCGGGCGGGCCCCGGTCCGGTCCGCTCCGCTTGCATAGCCCCCGCCAGCGCGTTTTGGTGGAAGCGGACACATGGGGCGGGCCCCGGGCGTGCCGACGTCCGGGCACCCCCTCACCCGAGGAGGTCGCTATGGCGCACCACCACAAGTCCAACCAGGCGGTCGAAGGCGATCCGGACACGGGGCACGGCAGGGGCATGCCCCGCCGGCCGAACCAGGACGAGCTCGCCGCACGGACGGCACGTGAGCGGCAGGAAGCGGGCCTGACGGACGGCGGGTCGCCGGAGATCTCGGGCGTCGGACCGGCACGACCCCGGCCGTGAATGTCACCGGTCCGGCCACGACCGGTGCGGCAGCACACACGCCGGGCCGCGGGCGGCACGGCAGCAGGCTCGGCGAACAGACGGAGGTTCCCATGTCCTCGAAGCGACGCCGGAAGAAGAAGTCCCGCCGCAACCACGCCGCCAACCACGGCAAGCGGCCCCAGTCCTAGCCTCCGGACCTGCGGCAGGAGGCCACCGCGTGCCAGCACCGGTGCCCCGGGCGTCTCCTCGCGTGGTCGGAGTCGCCCGGTGGTGCGACGCTGGGACTGAGGGGGGTCCGTGCAAGGGAAACGGGAGGGGGCCGATGGGACGGGACGTCCCGGCGCTGGTCTTCACCCGAGAGGACCGCCGCCGGTACCGGATCAAGATGCAGAAGTGCCTCGACGCGCTGGCGCAGATGCTGCGCGACGAGCGCTTCGAGGCCGAGCGGCCCCAGGTCGGCCTGGAGATCGAACTGAACCTCGTCGACGACCGGGCCGAACCGGCGATGCGCAACAACGACGTGCTCGAGGCGATCGCGGACCCCGCCTGGTCCACCGAACTGGGCCGGTTCAACCTGGAGATCAACGTGCCGCCGCGGCGGCTGACCGCGGGCGGCCCGGACGCCTGGGAATCCGAGATCCGCGCCGCCCTCAATCACGCTGAGGAACGCGCCGCAACGGTCGGTGCACACCTGATCATGACGGGCATCCTGCCCACCCTGCGGCAGCAGGACGTCGGCGAGACCGCGCTCTCGGAGAACCCCCGCTACCGCCTGCTCAACGACCAGATCTTCGCCGCGCGGGGCGAGGACCTGCGTATCGAGGTGGACGGTGTGGACCGGCTGCGCACCTACGCCGACACCATCACCCCCGAGGCCGCCTGCACCAGCACCCAGTTCCATCTGCAGGTGTCGCCCGAGCGGTTCGCCGACTACTGGAACGCGGCGCAGGCGATCGCCGGGATCCAGGTCGCCCTGGCCGCCAACGCCCCCTTCCTGTTCGACAAGGAGCTGTGGCACGAGACCCGCGTCCCGCTGTTCGAGCAGGCCACGGACACCCGGCCGGAGGAGATCAAGGTGCAGGGCGTCCGCCCCCGGGTCTGGTTCGGGGAGCGCTGGATCACCAGCGTCTTCGACCTCTTCGAGGAGAACCTGCGCTACTTCCCCGCACTGCTGCCCCTGTGCGAGGACCAGGATCCGGTCGAGACCCTGGACCGGGGCGACGTGCCGGAGCTGGCCGAGCTCACCCTGCACAACGGCACCATCTACCGCTGGAACCGCCCGGTCTACGCCATCGCCCAGGACAGACCGCATGTGCGGGTGGAGAACCGGGTGCTGCCCGCCGGCCCCACGGTCGCCGACACCCTCGCCAACGGCGCCTTCTACTACGGGCTCACCCGAGCCCTGGCCGAGGAGGAGCGGCCGGTGTGGTCGCGGATGTCCTTCTCGGCGGCCGAGGACAACCTCCACACGGCTGCCCGGCACGGCATGGAGGCACGCATGTACTGGCCCGGCATGGGCGAGGTGCCGGCCTCCGAGCTCGTCCTGCGACGGCTGCTGCCGCTGGCCCACTTCGGCCTGGAGCGCTCCGGCATGGACGCGGCCTGGCGGGAACCGCTGCTCGGCATCATCGAACAGCGGTGCGTCACCGGCCGCAACGGAGCTGCCTGGCAGAAGGAGATGCTCCACCACATCGACGCCTCCGCCCGCTGCGGCCGGCACGAGGCCCTGCGCCGGATGACCGAGGCGTACATCGAGTACATGCATCTCAACGCCCCGGTCCACACCTGGCCGGTCGACTGACCGCGCCGCCGGGCACCGCGCTGATCAGCGGCGGCTCGCCGCGCCGACGAGGTGGGGCCGTCCGCCCTGCAGCACCAGCCGCACCGCGCGCAGCGCCTGCAGATCGGTCAGCGGATCGCCGTCCACGGCCACGAGATCCGCCCGGCAGCCGGGCCGGAGCCGGCCGGTGTCGTGGCCGATGCCCAGCGCCTGTGCGGTGCCGTGGGTCGCCAGGACGACGATCTCGGCGGGAGAGAACCCGATGTGCTCGAAGAACTCCAGGCTGGAGACGAAGTCGTCGAAGACGGCGTGCCCCACCCCCGCGTCCGTGCCGGTGAGCAGCCGTACCCCCCGCTCGTGCATCCGGCGCATCCGCGTGAACATCTCCTCGGCCCGCTCGGCGCCGAACCGCCGGGCGAAGCCGCGCCAGCCGGGGCCGGCCGCCGGGCACACGGCGATGCCCCGGGCCGCGATCTCCGCCACCAGGTCCTCCCGGACGTCGAACCCGCCGGGGCCCATCCAGGTGCAGTGCTCGACGGTGGCCACACCGGCGGCCACCGCGGCGGCGATCCCCGGGGTGCCGTGGGCGTGCGCCGCCACCGGCAGTCCGGCCCGCCCCGCCTCCTCGACCACCAGCCGCAGCTCCTCCTCGGTGAACTGCGCCTGCCAGATCGCCGGTCCGCCCCGGGTGAGACCCCCGCCGGTGGCCATCACCTTGACGACGTCCACCCCGTGCTCGACATTGCGCCGGACCGTCTCCCGGATGGCCTCCGCGCCCCGGGCCTCGCCGCCGAGGAACCAGCAGTGGCCGCCGGGCGCGGTCACCGGAGACCCCGCCGTGAGGATGCGCGGACCGGGCAGCCGCCCGGCGGCGATCTCCCCGCGCAGCCGGACCGCCAGATGATTGCGGTCGCCGAGGTCGCGCACGGTGGTGACGCCGGTGTCCAGCAGCCGGACCGCCCGCTCGGCCATGTCCCGGACCAGCGCGGTGTCGTCGGTCGCGGCCAGCGTGGCGACCGGGTCCGGTCCGGCGTCCAGCACCAGGTGCACATGGGCGTCGATGAGCCCCGGAAGCACCGTGCCCCCGGGGCAGGAGTAGCCCGCGACGGCGTGCGGGGCGCGGGCAGCGACCTCCGCCCGCGGGCCGACATCGGCGACGACGCCGTCCCGGACCAGCACGGCGCCGTCGTCGATGAGCTCGCCGGGCGGGCCGAGCAGGACGCGTCGCGCAGAGACGAGGGTGTCCATCGAGAGCTCCTCCCGCGGGCGAGGGCGATCGCAGGGCTCCCGGACCGGCCGGGCCCCGGCAGTGATCGTAGGCCGCGCGGACCGCCCTCCGTACGCTCCTGACCGGGGCACCGCATGCTTCCGGCCATCCCCGCGGCGGGCCGGGGCCCGTCCGCCCGGCCGATCGGGCGCAAGCCGATCGGGCGCTAGGAGACCGGCGGTGGCCGGTCGGCGCAGGTGAGCGAGGGCCCCACGTCCCCCGGACGGTGGGGAGGGCGTGCCGGATTCCGCGTCCGCGGCACGATCCCCGACCGGGCCCGGGCGTGCGGCGACGCGAACGCCTCACCCCGTAGGTGCCGGGGCGAACCCCTCATCCCTCCCCGCGGACCACGGCGACCGGGCTGTGCGCGTGGTGCAGCAGCGCCTGGCTCACCGAACCCAGCAGCATGCCGGCGAACCCGCCGCGCCCCCGCGCCCCGACGACCAGCAGCTGGGCGCTCCGGCTCGCCTCGATCAGCACCTCGCGGGTCTCGCCGCTCGTCACCTCGTGCCGGACCGAGACGTCCGGGTACGCCTCCGAGTGGCCCACGAGCGCCTCGGCCAGCAGCCGCTCCGCGCTTTCCACCCCCGTACCGACCGGCGCGTACTCCGGTAGCCACGCGTGCACGGCCACGATCTCGGCGCCGCGCAGCGCCGCCTCGGCGAACGCGAACCCGATGGCCGGCTCGCCGACGGGGGAGCCGTCCACGCCCAGGACGACCGGGCCGTCCTCGGCCGGCGTCTCGCGGACCACCAGCACCGGACACCGACCGTGGGCGGCCAGGGACACCGCCGTCGAGCCCAGCAGCATGCCGAGGAAACCGCCCGTGCCCCGGGAGCCGACCACCACCAGGTCCGCGGCCCGTGACTCCGCCTCCAGCACCGCCACGGCGCTGCCGTCCACCACCGCCTCGGTGACCTCCGCCCCGGGCGCCAGGCTCCGGGCCCGCTGCGCCGCCTCGCTCACCAGACGCCGGGCCGGAGCCGGGTCCGGCGGTGCGTACGACGGCCGCACCGGATGGGCGAAGGCGTGCACCACACGCAGCTCCGACCGGCGCAGCCGGGCCTCCCGGGCGGCCTGTTCCACCGCGGCGAGACTCGACGACGAGCCGTCCACTCCGACGACGACCAGATTGCCCACCGCTGCTCCACCTCCGGAGGTATCCCCGCCCACGGGCGCCGACGCCCCCGCTCCCGCCGGCCGCTCCACGCCGGGCGCCGGCCCGCCTCGCGCGATGCACCCATGGTCGGCGCCCACCGGCCCGCACGCGACCCGGTTGTGGGCCGTTCGGACCGGCGTGCCCGGTGGAAGCGGCAACACGTCCGGCGGGTACTGGACGGGCCGAAAGCTGGTGAGGAGACTGCCGTATCACCTGTGCCCAGTGTGTCCGGGTACGACGAGATGTCTCCCGTGCCCCCCACGGGCCACGACCTGCGGCAGCCGCCGCGGGCCCGTGCGGAGCCGACGTCCTCGTCCTCAGCGAAGGAGGAACACAGCCGTGTCGACTGCAGGAGACAAGGGCGGAACAACGGCACTCGAGGAGCACGAGGGAACCGTGCCGCGGGGTGAGGGCTCACTCAAGCTCGTGGTCTTCGCCGGATCGGCCGTGCTGATCCTCGCGATCTCGATCTGGGCGATCATCACGCCCTCCGGGGCGGAAGAGGCCATCGGAGTGGCGGTCGACAAGATCTCCTCCTGGTTCGGCTGGTACTACTTCCTCGCCGCGACCCTGTACCTGCTGTTCGTGGTGTTCATCGGTGTGTCGAAGTACGGCACCGTCAAGCTCGGACCCAAGCACTACAAGCCCGACTACGGGCTGTTCGCCTGGGCGGCGATGCTGTTCGCCGCGGGCATCGGCATCGACTTGATGTTCTTCTCGGTCGCCGGGCCGGTGAGCCACTACCTCGCGCCGCCGGAGGGCGACCCGGAGTCGATCGAGGCGGCCCGGCAGGCGGTGGTGTGGACCCTGTTCCACTACGGCATCACCGGCTGGGCCATGTACGCGCTGATGGGCATGGTGCTCGGCTACTTCGCGTTCCGGTACCGGCTGCCGCTGGCGATCCGCTCCGCGCTGTACCCGATCATCGGCCGGCGGATCCACGGGCGGATCGGGGACGCCGTCGACCTGGCGGCCATCATCGGCACCGTGTTCGGCATCTCGGTGTCGCTGGGCATCGGCGTGGTGCAGCTCAACTACGGTCTGAACTTCCTCTTCGACGTGCCGGAGGGGCTCCCCGCACAGATCGGCCTGATCGCCGTGGCGGTGGTCATGGCGACGGTCTCCGCGGTGGCCGGCGTCGACAAGGGCATCCGCCGGCTGTCGCAGCTCAACGTGCTGCTGGCCATTCTGCTGATGCTCTTCATCCTCATCGTCGGCGAGCCGTTCCGGCTGCTCAACGCCCTCGTGCAGAACGTCGGCGACTACGTCGCAGGCTTCCCGTCGATGACCCTGAACACCTTCGCCTACGACCAGCCGACCGAGTGGCTGGACGCCTGGACGCTGTTCTTCTGGGCCTGGTGGATCGCCTGGGCGCCGTTCGTCGGGCTGTTCCTCGCCCGGATCTCCCGGGGCCGCACCCTGCGCCAGTTCGTCGCCGCCACCCTGATCATCCCGTTCCTGTTCACCGGCATCTTCCTGGCCGTGTTCGGCAACAGCGCGCTGTTCGTGGTGCGGGACGGCGACACCGAGTTCGGCGAACTCGCGATGACCGTCCCCGAACAGGGTTTCTACGGGCTGCTGGACCAGTACCCCGGCGCCCTGTTCAGCGCCGGACTCGCCACGTTCGTGGGTCTGCTGCTCTACGTCACCTCCGCCGACTCCGGTGCCCTCGTCATGGGCAACCTCAGCTCCGACCTGCCCACGCCGGTGACCGACGCCCGGCCGTGGCTGCGTATCTTCTGGGCCCTGACGACGGGTCTGCTCACCCTCGCCATGCTGATCGTGGGCGGGGTGCAGGCGCTCACCGACGCCACCATCATCATGGGCCTGCCGTTCTCCTTCGTGATGTTCCTGATCATGGCGGGGCTCTATCTGGCGCTGCGCACCGAGCGGATGCGGGAGGAGGCGCTGACCACCACGCTGCCCGCCTCGCTCTCCGGGCGCACCCCGCACCCGCCGGGCGTGCGCAACTGGCGGCAGCGGCTGGCGCGTGCGATGGCCTTCCCCGGCCGGCGGGCGGCCACCCGGTTCGTCGACGACGTCGGCCGGCCCGCCTTCCGGGACGTCACCCAGGAACTGCGGCAGCAGGGGACGGACGCAGAGCTCCTGGAGGGCGTCGACGAGGACAACGGCCTCCCGCACGTCGGCCTGCGGGTGCCGATCGGCCCCGTCGACGAGTTCGTCTACCGGATCTGGCCGGTCGAGATGCCGACCCCCGGGTTCGCCACCCGGTCGGTCAGCACCCACGACACCTATGTGCGCTTCGAGGTCCAGCTGGCCGAGGGCAACCAGGGCTACGACGTGATGGGTTACACCAAGGAACAGCTCATCGCCGACGTCCTCGACCAGTACGAGCGGCACCTGGAGTTCCTGCGGCTGCACCACGAGGCGACCGCCGAGTCGGCGCTGCCCGACCACCGGCCGGACGCACCGGAGGCACATCTGCCGGAGTAGCCGCGCAACTGCCGGAGCAGCCGTGCCGGGCCCGGCTCAGCGCCGGCCCGGCTCAGCGCCGGGTACGGACGAACACGTCGCCGATCGGATGCGTGCCGTCTGGTGCCCCCGCGCGGACAGTTGCGGCGTCGGCGTGGACTCGCCGGGCACCACCACGCGGCGCGCCGGCGCACCCGGAGCCGTCCGCCGGTAGTCGCTGTGCGGTGCGTCGGTTCCGGGGACCGGGTTGGCCGTCCCCGACTCGAAGGCCACCACACCGCCGTCCGCGCCGGCCACCGGTTCCGGCGAGTGCCCGTTGCCGCGGTCCCGTGGGGCGCGACACCGATCCGCTCGGTCCGCGGGACCGGATCCCCGCCGCCGGCCGGGGCGGAGCTCCTCGCCTGGGCGGAGCCGGTGAGGCTGCTGACAGCGACCGTCGTGGCGGGGTCGGGGCGATGCGTGACGACGGCCTGATCGGATGTCCCTTCCCGGCCGCGGAGGGCCCGGGCGGGCCGTCCGCGGGCCCCCGTGCCCCCTGCCCCGGGCAGAGGATCCACGTGACGAAAGCGCGTCCGCCCGCGGCGCCGCCGGACGTCACCCGTCGGTCCCGGTGCCTCGCCGCACCCCGAGGACATCGAGCATCGCCTGCGTGGCCGGGCTCGGGTTGAAACGGCCCCAGGCCAGATACTCGATCCGGTGCGGGCCGTCGACCACCGGGACGAGCGCCAGTCCGGGATCGCCGGCGGCGAGCGGCCGGATGAACGCCGACGGCAGCAGCGCAACACCGAGCCCGCGCCCGATCAGCCGGATGATCAGCTCGACCACGCCGGCCTCGTACGCGACCTCACGGGCCAGCCCCGCGGCGGCGAACGCCTGGTCGGACTGGGCCCGGGCGGGCGTGCCCGCCACGAAGTCCACGAACGTCTCCGCCGCGATCTCGTCCAGCGTGACCCGGGAGGCCCCCGCGAGCCGGTGCCCGGCCGGCACCACCAGCACATGGGCGTCGTGATCGAGGACGACCGTCTCCACCCCGGCCGGCCGCTGGTCCTCCGGCAGGCCGAGGAAGGCGATGTCCAGCTCGCCGCGCCGGATCGCCGCCGCCATCTCGTCGCTGCGGCCGGACCGGAGAACCACATGCACGTCCGGGTACCGGGCCCGGTAGCGCTGCAGGAGCTCGGGTACGTCGACGGCGGCGGTCGTCACGATCACCCCCACCGCGAGCCGGCCGCGCACCGCACCGGCCGCGGCGGCGGCATCGGCGGCGGCGCGCCCGGCGGCGGCCAGGCACTCCCGCGCCGCGGCGACGAACGCCGCTCCGGCGCTGGTGAGCTCGGTGCGGCGGCTCGACCGCGCGAACAGCCGGACGCCGAGCTCCCGCTCCAGGGCGGCGATGCGGTGGCTGAGGGACGACTGCACGACGGAGCAGCGCTCGGCGGCGCGGGTGAAGTTGCGGGTTTCGGCGACGGCGACGACGTACCGCATCTGCTGGAGATCCACCCGACCATCGTCATGGCTCATGGCTGTCATGGCAAGCATGCTTTGGATTCATAGCGGGTCGCTGCGCAGACTTCCCCCATGCAGACCTTGACCGAGCGGTCGCCGGCCCCGCCGCGCGCCCCGCGGGCGCCGCGGGCGGCCACCGTCGCCCTCACCGCACTCGCCCCCGCCTCCTGGGGCACCACCTACGCCGTGACCACGGAACTGCTCCCGCCCGGGCCGCTGTTCGCCGGGCTGATGCGGGCCCTGCCCGCCGGGCTGCTCGCGCTCGCCCTCACCCGCGTGCTGCCGCGCGGGGACTGGTGGTGGAAGGCCGCCGTCCTCGGCGCGCTCAACATCGGCGCGTTCTTCCCCCTGCTGTTCCTCGCGGCCGAGCGGCTCCCGGGCGGTGTCGCCGCCACGCTCGGCGCCACCCAGCCGCTGCTGGTCGCCGGACTGGGCATCGCGGTGCTCCATGACCGGCCGACGTTCTGGCGGCTGAGCTGGGCGGTGATCGGCGTGGCCGGCGTCGGGCTCGTCGTGCTCGGCCCGGAGGCCCGGCTGGATCCCGTGGGGGTGCTCGCCGGACTCGGCGGCACGGCCGTCATGGCCGCCGGAGTCGTGCTCACCAAGCGCTGGGGCCGCCCCGCCGGGGCGGGGCCGCTGACCCTGGCCGGCTGGCAGCTGGCGTTCGGCGGCCTGCTGCTGCTCCCGCTCACCCTCGCTCTCGAGGGCGTGCCGGAGCGGATCGACGCCGGAGCGGCCGCGGGCTACCTCTGGCTCGGCACCATGGGCGGGCTGATCGCGTACACGCTGTGGTTCCGCGGGATAGGGAAGCTGCCGGTCGGCGCGACCGCCCCGCTGGTGCTGCTGTCCCCGCTGGTCGCGGCCGTCGTCGGTCTCGCGCTGGGCGAGTCGCTCAGTGTGCCGCAGATCCTGGGCTTCGTGCTCGCCCTGGCCGCCCTGCTCGCCGCACAGTTCAACTCCCCGAAGGGACGGACTCGATGAGGAACCGCAAGACGATCGCCGTGCTCGGCGCCACCGGAATGGTCGGCCGCCGCGTCGTCCGCGAGGCCGGCCTGCGCGGACACCGGGCCCTGGCCCTGTCCCGGAAACCGGCGGACGAGGACCGTCACGTGACACCGCTCGCCGTCGACGCGAGCGACGCGCACGCCGTGCACACGGCACTGGCCGGCTCCGCCGCGGACGCCGTCGTCCTGACCCTGCGCACCCACCCGGCCGACCAGGAGTTCCTGGTCGGGGCCACCTGCACGGTGCTGGACGCCGGCGCCCGGCTCGGGATCCGGGTCCTCGTGGTCGGTGGCGCCGGTGCCCTGCGCAGCACCGGCGACCAGGAGCTGCTGGTCGCCGACGACCCCGTCCACGTGCCCGCTCCGTGGCGGAGCGTCGCCGCCGCCGGCGTCGCCCAGCTGCGGACCTGCCGGAGCCATGCCGGTGCCGACTGGGTCTATCTGAGCCCGCCCGCCCTGCTGGAGCCGGGCGAACGCACCGGCCGCTACCGGCGCGGCACCGACCGCCTGCTCGTCGCCGCCGACGGCCGCTCGTGGATCAGCGCCGAGGACCTGGCCGTCGCCGTGGTCGACGAGCTCGAGACCCCCGGCCCCGAACGCCACATCACGGTCGTCCACGGCGACGGCCGCCCGCCGGTCCCGGCCGGTCACCGGTCCGGCGCGACACGGGCGCCACGGCGGTGAGGTAGCCCGCCGAGCCGTGGGGTAGTCGGGTGGGGAGAGAGGCGGGACGATGGGAGATCCCCGGTCCGGCGGGCACCACGACCACCGCCGCCGCGTCGTGACGCTGTTTCTGTGCGGCGACGTGATGCTCGGACGCGGAGTCGACCAGATCCTCGCGCACCCCGGCGATCCGGAGCTGCGCGAGGAGCATGTGCGCGACGCCCGGACCTATGTGGACCTCGCCGAGCAGGCCGCCGGCCCGATTCCCGCGCCGGTCGGCCCGGCGTGGCCGTGGGGCGAGGCTCTGGAGGTGCTGGAGCGGGCCGCCCCCGACGCCCGGATCCTCAACCTGGAGACCGCGGTCACCGCCGACGGCGACTTCGCCCCCGGCAAGGCGGTGCACTACCGGATGCACCCGGCGAACCTGCCCACCCTGACGGTGGCCCGGCCCGACGTCTGCGTGCTGGCCAACAACCACGTCCTGGACTTCGGCCGCCGCGGCCTGGCGGACACCCTCGGCGCCCTCGCCGCGGCCGGCCTGCGGGTGGCCGGAGCCGGGCGGGACGCGGCGGCTGCGCAGCAACCGGCCGTGGTCCCGGTCGCCGGGGCCGCCCGCGTCCTGGTGTTCGCCGTCGGCATGCTCTCCAGCGGCATTCCGCCCGGCTGGGCGGCCGCCCCGGACCGGTCCGGTCTCGCCTATCTCGCCGAGCCGACCGCCGCGGCGGCCGAGCCCCTGGTCCGGCGGGTGCAGCAGGTGAGGAGACCGGGCGACATCGTGGTCGTCTCCGTGCACTGGGGCTCCAACTGGGGCTACCAGGTGCCCCGGGACCAGACCGGCTTCGCCCACGCTCTGGTGGACGGCGGCGTCGACCTGGTCCACGGTCACTCCTCGCACCACCCCCGCCCCGTCGAGGTGTACCGCGACCGGCTCGTCCTGTACGGCTGCGGCGACTTCATCGACGACTACGAGGGCATCTCCGGGTACGAGGAGTACCGCGACGATCTCCGCCTCGCCCACCTCGTCTCCCTGGAGACCGGCACCGGACGGCTGACCGCCCTGCGCATGGTGCCGCTGCGGGTCCGCCGGATGCGGCTGCGGCACGCGCAGTACGCGGACCGGGTCTGGCTCCGTGCCACGCTCGCCGGGATCAGCCAGGGTGTGCACGTGACACTGGAGCCCGACGGCGCGCTCGCCCTCACCGCGGAATGACCCGCCGGCGGCTACGCTGCGATGGTCGCCGCGTTGCGCAACCCGCCGGTCCGTCGACCGCCGGTCCGTCGACCCGTCAGGAGTGAGTGCGCCCATGACCACCTCCCCGTTCGACGCCCGCGCCCTGCTCGCGGAGAGCAGGCTCGGCGTACTGGCGACGATCAAGTCGGACGGCAGACCGCAGATGTCCCCCGTGATGCCGTTCTACGACACGGACGCGGGAGTCGTCCATGTATCGATGACGGAGGGCCGGGCCAAGACGGCCAACCTGCGGCGGGACCCGCGCGCCACCCTGGAGGTCACCGCCCCCGACGGCCGTTCCTGGGCCACCGCCGAGGGCGTCGCGACGCTCACCGGACCGGGCTCCGACCCGCACGGCCCCGAGGTGGAGGCACTGGTGGGCTACTACCGGCTGGCCGCCGGCGAGCACCCGGACTGGGAGGAGTACCGGTCGGTGATGGTCTCCGACCGCCGGGTGCTCATGACGATGACCGTCGACCACGTCTACGGCGCCAGGATCGGCTGACCCGCCCCGCCGGCCGCGGGGCGGGTCAGGGGCGGTGCGTCAGATAGCCGCCCATGGAGGTGAAGTACTCCGTCGCGGGCAGCTCCCGGCCGTCCTCGGTCCGCACCCGGGTGAGGGCCAGCCCGCGATGGGTACCGGTCCGGGCACCAGCACCGGCGACGATCACCACGCCGTCGCCCTCCCGGTAGAAGATGCGCCCGGGCGTGCCGCCGTAGCGGCCCTGGGAAACCACCGCGGCGAGGACCTCGAGCCGCTTGCCCTGGTGGAAGGTGAAGGCGCTGGGGTACGGCTCGGACTGGGCGCGGACCAGGCGCTCCAGATCCTCCGCCGGCCAGGACCAGTCGATGCGGCTGTCCTCGATGGAGCGCTTGTGGAAGAAGCTCGCCCGGGACCGGTCCTGCCGGGTGAACTCGGTCTGCCCCGAGGCGATGAGGCCCAGCGCGCCGATGGTGACGGGGGCGATGAGGTCGACCGTCTTGTGGAAGAGGTCGGTGGCGGTGTCCGCCGGTCCGACCGGCACCGCCTCCTGCCGCACGATGTCCCCGGCGTCCAGCTCGTCGTTCATCATGTGCGCGGTGACGCCCACTTCCGGCTCGCCGTTGATCAGCGCCCAGATCAGCGGGGAGAAGCCGGCGTACTTCGGCAGCAGCGAGTCGTGCACGTTCAGCGTGCCGTGCCGGGGCAGGCCGAAGATGCGCGGCGGGATCCAGGTCCGCCAGTTGTTGGCCACGATGACGTCCGGGTCGGCCTGGCGGAGCCGCTCGAACAGCTCGTCGTCGTCCGGGCGGTTGCGGATCAGCACCGGGACACGGTGCTCCTCGGCGAGGTCGGCGACCGAGTCGCTCCAGATCTTCTCGTAGGCGTGCTCGCTCCTGGGATGCGTGACGACCAGGACCACGTCGTGCTCGGAGTCCAGGAGGGCCTGCAGGGTGCGGTGCCCCCACGTCTGGTAGCCGAACATGACGACCCGCATGCGGTTCCTCCTCGAGACCGGGACTGGACGAGATCAGTAAAGCAAGGCTTACCTAAGTGTGCAATGGGCCTTGTTCCGGGGCGCGTTGAGGGTGTCGGCGCTTCCCGGTGTCCGCTTTGTCTATCGACAGGATTCGGGCATCAGCTTAGCCTTACCTAAGTTTGAGCCGTGGCTCTTCGGCATGCCCGGCTTGCGTACTTCCCGATGCTCGACCAACGGCTCCCGCCCGTCCCGGCGGCAGCCGCCCTCGCATGATTGGGAGTGACATGGCACAGGCTCGTCCCGGCGACGCCCCCTTCATCCACGACCTCATCGGCATCGGCTTCGGGCCGTCCAACGTGGCCATGGCGATCGCACTCAGCGAGCACAACGCACGCGTCGGCAGGCCCGAAGCGATCACCGCCCGGTTCTTCGAGCAGCAGCCGCGCTTCGGCTGGCACCGCGGGATGCTCCTCGACGACGCGACCATGCAGGTGTCCTTCCTCAAGGACCTGGTGACGCTGCGGAACCCGGCCAGCGAGTTCAGCTTCCTGTGCTACCTGAAGAGCAGGGGACGGCTGGTCGACTTCATCAACCACAAGAACCTGTTCCCGCTTCGGGTGGAGTTCCACGACTACTTCGAGTGGGCCGCCGCGCAGGTCGACGACATGGTCTCCTACGGCCACGAGGTCGTCGGGGTCGCGCCCGTAGTCCGTGACGGAGTCGTGGAGCACCTGGACGTGACCGTCCGCACGGGGGAGGGGCTCGCCCTCCACCGGGCCCGCAACCTCGTCATCGGCACCGGGCTGCGCCCCCTCATGCCCGAGGGCGTGGACCGCGGCGCCCGCATCTGGCACAACTCCGAACTGCTCTCCAGGCTGGAGCGGTTGACCGGAGCCCCGCCGTCCCGGTTCATCGTCGTGGGCGCCGGCCAGAGCGCCGCCGAGAACGTCGCGCACCTGCACCGCCGCTTCCCCGGTGCCGAGATCTGTGCCGTCTTCTCCCGCTACGGCTACAGCCCCGCCGACGACAGCGGCTTCGCCAACCGGATCTTCGACCCCGGCGCGGTCGACGAGTTCTTCACCGCACCCGAGAGCGTCAAACGCCGTCTGATGGACTACCACGGCAACACCAACTACTCCGTGGTGGACATCGACCTCATCGACGACCTCTACCGGCAGATGTACCAGGAGAAGGTCCTCGGCACCGAGCGGCTGCGCTTCCTCAACGTCTCCCGGCTGACCGGTGTCGTCGAGACGCCCGACCGGGTGCGCGCCACCGTGAAGTCCCTCGTCACCGGGGAGCAGACCCCGCTCGACGCGGACGTCGTGGTCTTCGCCACCGGCTACAGCCCCGCCGACCCGCTCGCCCTCCTCGGCGAGGTCGCCGACCGCTGCCTGCGCGACGCCGAGGGCCGGGTCCGCGTCGACCGCGACTACCGCGTCGCGACCGACCCCGCACTGCGCTGCGGCATCTATCTGCAGGGCGGCACGGAACACACCCACGGCATCACCTCGTCGCTGCTGTCGAACACCGCCGTCAGGGTCGGCGAGATCCTCGACTCGCTTCTGGACCGCGGCCTGAAGTCCGCCTCCGACGAGGCCCGCACGGTCGCCGACGGGACCGGCAGCACCGCCCGCTAGCACGCGGAGCGCGGCCGGCGGGCGGTGGGCACGGCGATCGAAGGGATGACGTACCGCGACATGCGCACGACTGCAGTGGAACGCCCCGCGCCCGCACCCGGGACGGCAACGGCGGCCCGACGACGCCGTGTCGTGGGCCTCGGGATTCTGGCGGGGATCCTCGTGGCCGCCGCGGCGGTCTCGCTGGCCGTCGGCACCCGCGCGCTCGGCCCGGCCGAGGTGTGGCACGGGCTGTTCGCGGCACCCGACCCCGACCAGCGGCTCACCGAGATCAGGCTGATCGTGCAGACCGTACGGGTGCCGCGGACGGTGCTGGCGATCGTCGCCGGCATCGCCCTGGGCATCGGCGGGGCGCTGATCCAGGGCTACACCCGCAACCCGATCGCCGACACCGGCCTGCTCGGGGTGAACTCCGGCGCCTCGTTCGCGGTGGTGACGGCCATCGCCGTGTTCGGGCTCACCGACCCCTTCCAGTACGTCTGGTCCGCCTTCCTCGGGGCCGGGCTCGCCGGTGCGGTGGTGTTCGGGCTGGCCAGCATCGGCCGCGGCGCCGGCAATCCGCTGACGCTCGCCCTCGCCGGGCAGGGGGTCACCGTGTTCCTGGCGGCGGTGACCACGGCGGTCGCGCTGTCCGACCAGGCGTCGCTGAACGCGCTGCGGTTCTGGAACGCGGGGTCGGTGGCCGGGGCGGGGTTCGACGTCATCCGGCCGGTCACCGCGTTCATCGCGGTCGGCCTGGTGCTGGCGCTGACCACACTGCCCGCCGTCAACCTGCTCAACCTGGGGGACGACGTGGCACGGGCGCTGGGGGTGAACACCGCCCTGAGCCGGACCGTCGGCATCGCCGCCGTCACCCTGCTGGCCGGCGCGGCGACCGCCGCGTGCGGCCCGATCGCCTTCCTCGGCCTGATGGTGGCCCACGTGGCCCGGTATCTGACCGGCCCCGACTACCGCTGGCTGGTTCCGTACGCGGGTCTGCTCGGCGCCGTCGTCCTGCTGGTCTGCGACATCGTGGGGCGCGTGGTGGTCCGGCCCGGCGAGCTGGACGCGGGCATCGTCGTCGCACTCCTCGGGGCGCCGTTCTTCGCAGGTCTCGTCTGGCGCGGAAAGTTCAAGAACACATGAGCGGCGCGGAGATGAAGCGGGCGGTGACGCCGGCCGGGGCTGACGGTGCGGCGCCGGAGGTGGCACCGGGGGTGCGGTTCGGCCGGGTGTCGTTCGTGTGGCGGCCCTGGATGGTCCTGGTCACGCTGCTGCTGGCGGCGGCCGCCTTCCTGGCGTTCTGTCTCTCCATCGGCGTGGGGGACTTCCCCATCGGCCTGCCCCGGGTGATCGCCGTGATCCTGGGCGGGGGCGAGCCGGTCGACCAGTTCGTGATCATGGACCTGCGGATGCCGCGGGCGCTGGCCGGGCTGGTCGTGGGGTTCGCGCTGGGGGTGTCCGGGGCGATCACCCAGTCCATCGCGCGCAATCCGCTGGCCAGCCCGGACGTGCTGGGGATCACCGCCGGTGCGGGCACGGTCGCGGTGTTCCTGGTGACGGCGTCGGGCGGGGCGGCCACGGCGATCGCCGGCGCCGTGGGGCTGTCCGCGGCTGCGCTCGCGGGCGGCCTCGGCACGGGGCTGCTGGTGTACTTCCTGGCGTGGCGGCGGGGGATCGACGGGTTCCGGCTCATCCTCATCGGCATCTCGGTGAGCGCCGTGATGGAGGCGATCACGACCTGGCTGCTGGTCCGCGCCGACATCAAGGACGTCGCCCGGGCGCAGACGTGGCTGGTCGGCTCGCTGGACAACCGGTCGTGGGACGAGATCCGGGTGGCCCTGTGGTGCACCCTCGCCCTGCTGGCCGTCGTGGCGAGCGTCGCCTTCCAGTTCAAACCGATGCACTTCGGCGACGAGATCGCCGCAGGCCTCGGCGTCCGCTACTCCCTGGTGCGGGCCGTGCTGCTGCTGTGCGCCGTGCTGCTCGCCGCCGTCGCGGTGAGCGCGGCCGGACCGGTCCCCTTCGTCGCCCTGGTGGCGCCGCAGGTGGCGATGCGTCTGGTCCGGTGCCCGACACCGCCGATGGCGGCCGCCGGTCTGACGGGCGCGCTGCTGCTGATCGGAGCGGACCTGACCGCGCGCACCGCTCTGCCGGTCTCTCTCCCGGTCGGGGTGGTCACCGCCGCGATCGGCGGGCCCTTCCTCGTCTGTCTGCTGGTGCGGGCCAACCTCAGATAGCCGGTGGTACAAAGGTTAGGCAAACCTCAACAAAGGGGGGGTCGTGGTCGTTCAGCACATCGCCGCGATGGCGTCCGGGGGCGAGGACGCCGCACGGCTGGCGACGCGGGACGTCCGCGTCGGGTACGGCGGCCGGACGGTGATCGACGGTCTCGACGTGACGATCCCGCCCCGGGTGATCACCACCATCATCGGGCCCAACGGCTGCGGGAAGTCGACCCTGTTGCGGACTCTGTCCCGGCTGCTGAGACCGGCCAGGGGCACGGTGGTGCTGGACGGGCAGGACATGGCGCGGCTCAGGACCAGGGACGTGGCCAGGAAGCTCGGTCTGCTGCCGCAGGCGCCCGTCGCGCCGGAGGGTCTGACCGTGGCGGACCTGGTCGCCAGGGGGCGCCACCCGCACCAGAGCTGGCTGCGCCAGTGGTCCTCGGACGACGCCGCCGTCGTCCAGCGGGCCCTGGCCATGACCGGGGTGCCCGACCTGGCCGACCGCCCCGTCGACTCGCTCTCCGGAGGCCAGCGCCAGCGCGTCTGGATCTCCATGACGCTGGCTCAGGGGACCGACCTGCTGCTGCTCGACGAGCCGACCACCTACCTGGATCTGGCCCATGCGATCGACGTCCTCGACCTGGTGGACGATCTGCACGAGTCCGGCTGCACCGTCGTGATGGTGCTCCACGACCTCAACCTGGCCACCCGCTACAGCGACAACCTCGTCGTCATGAAGGACGGGTCGATCCTGGCCCAGGGGCACCCCCGCGACGTCATCACCGCCGAACTGCTGCACGACGCGTTCGGCCTGCAGGCCAAGGTGATCGACGATCCGGTGGGGGACCGGCCGCTCGTCGTGCCGATCGGGCGCGCCCATGTGCAGCCCGCCCCGGAGCCGGCACATGTGACCAGTAATTAAGGCTAGGCTTACCTCAGTTGGGCGAGGTAAGGTTTGCCTGCCCTCGGGCAAGGCCGCAGTGGTGACAGCGCGACAGCAAGGGAAATTGCGGATGCTTCTCCATCGAACGGCACGTGTGAAGTCCTCCTGGCGGCGGGTGGCGTCGGTGTTCTCCGCCGCCACCCTCGGTATCGGCCTCCTCGCCGGATGCGGTTCCGGCTCCTCCGACGACTCGTCCGACGACAACGGCGACGACAGCACCCCGGCTGCCGCCGCCGGCGCATTCCCGGTCACCGTCGAGCACGCCTTCGGCTCCACGGAGATCACCAAGGCCCCCGAGCGGGTCGTCTCCGTCGGCTACACCGACGACCAGGCCATACTGGCGCTGGGCACCAAGCCGGTCGGCATGGTCGACCAGTACCCGAACCCGCCCGGCCAGAGCCCCGACATCAACACCCAGTGGCCGTGGGTGAAGGACGAGTGGGGCGACACCCGCCCCGAGGTCGTCATGAAGAACGGCGACTCGGGCCCCAACTACGAGAAGATCGCCGCGCTCCGGCCGGACCTGATCATCGCGGTCTACTCCGAGATCGACCAGGCGGCCTACGGCAAACTCTCCAAGATCGCCCCGACCGTGGGCCGCACGAAGGCCGAGAAGGAGCCGTTCAGCGCCCCCTGGCAGGACAACGCCGTGCACATCGCCAAGGCCCTCGGCAAGGAGGCGGAGGGCGAGAAACTCGTCCAGGGCATCCAGGACAAGCTGGACGCCGCCCGCGACGCACACCCCGAGTGGGCCGACCAGACCGCCGTCGCCCTGTCCTGGTACAAGGACTCGGTCGCGCCGTTCACCACCACCGACGTCCGCGGACGGATCGTCACCGGCATCGGCTTCAAGGGCCGGACCGAGATCGACGAGATCGCGGACGGCAGCTTCTACACCGTGCTCTCCCCGGAGCGCATCGACCTCGTCGACGTCGACCGCATCTTCGTCATCAACGACCGGGCCGACCAGGCGGAGCTGAAGAGGTTCGAGCTGTTCGCCAACCTGACCGCGGTCAAGGACGGCAAGGTGTCGTACCTGCTGGACAGCGAGGGCCCGGCGGTCGGCGCCGCCATGTCCCAGAGCACCCTGCTGTCCCTGCCCTACGCCATCGACAAGATCGTCGAGTCGGTCGGCTGAACCATGCCGGACACCCGAACCCGTCCCCGGCCCGCCCTGGTCACAGGGTGAGCGCCACCGTCACGCGCGTCGCACCCGCGACGCTGCGCACCACGACCGGCCGCGAGGCCGCCCGATGGGTCGCGGCGCACTGCCGCGAAGCGCCCTGGCTGACCCTGGCCACCGCGCTCACCACGGTGGCCGGGGCGGCGCTCCAGGTGCTCCCCGTACTCCTGCTCGGCCGCGTGGTCGACGGGGTGGTGGCCGGCGAGTCCCGCTCCGTCCTGGTCACCACCGGTGTCCTCCTGGTGGCCGCCGCCCTGCTCGGCGCGGTGGCCACCGCCGCCTCCACCTACCTCGTCGGACGACTGGGCGCCGATCTGCTCGCCCGGCTGCGGGAAGGCGCCGTCCGGGCGGTCCTGGGTATGCCCAGCGCCCGGATCGAACAGGTCGGCCGCGGCGATGTGCTCTCCCGGGTCGGCGACGACGTCGCCGTCATCTCCAAGGGCATCCGCACCGCCGTCCCCACGGTGTTCTCCGCGGGCGTCCTGGTCGCCATCGCCACGGTCGGCATGTTCGGACTGGACTGGCGGCTCGGCCTGGCCGGCGCCGGTGCACTGCCCGCCTACGCCTTCGCACTGCGCTGGTACCTGCCCAGGTCCGCCCCGCTCTACCGCCAGCAGCGGGCCGCCCAGGCAGACCGCGCCCAGGCCCTGATCAGCGGCCTCGACGGCATCGACACGGTCCGCGCCTACCGGCTCGAAGCGGACTTCCGCGCACAGGTCACCCACGAGTCCTGGCGGGTGCGCAACCTCGGCATCGACGTCTTCCGGATCTTCGGCCGCTTCGTCGGCAGGGAGAACCGCGCCGAGTTCATCGGCCTCACCCTGATCGTCGTCGTGGGCTACGCCCTGCTGGAGGCCGACGCCGCGAGCCTGGGCGAGGTGTCCGCGGCCCCGCTGCTGTTCCACAAGCTGTTCACCCCGCTCGGCTCCATCATGTTCACCTTCGACGAGGCGCAGAAGTCGGGGGCGAGCCTGACCCGGCTGGTCGGAGTGCTGGGGGAGTCCGCCGAGGAACGCCTCGTCGGCGACGCGCCCGCGGCACCGGACGGCCCCGCGCGGTACCCGGTGACCGTCGAGGGGCTCACCTTCACCTATCCCGGCTCCGGCGAGCCGGTGCTGCGGGAGGTCGACCTGACCATCCCGGCCGGCGGCTCCCTCGCCCTGGTCGGGGCGACCGGCGCGGGCAAGTCGACGCTGGCCGCGCTGATCGCCGGCATCGGCAGGCCGCAGGCCGGGTCGGTGCGCATCGGGGCGACCGACCTCGCCGGGCTGGACGAGGCCGGGGCGCGGGCGCTGGTCAGCATCCTCACCCAGGAGACCCATGTGTTCTCCGGGCCGCTCGCCGACGACCTGCGGCTCGCCGCGCCCGGCGCGACCGAAGCCGAACTGACCGGCGCACTGCGCACCGTCGGCGCCGACCGGTGGGTCCAGGAGCTGCCGGACGGGCTGTACACCCCGGTCGGCGAGGGTGGCGAGCGCCTGGACGTCACCAAGGTCGCCCAGATCGCCCTGGCCCGGCTGGTGCTGAGCCCGTCGCCGGTGGTCGTGCTCGACGAGTCCACCGCGGAGGCGGGCAGCGAGGGCGCCGCCGAACTGGAGCGCGCCGTGCTGGCCGCATGCGCGGGCCGCACCACCCTGTTCGTGGCGCACCGGCTGACCCAGGCCATGGCCGCGGACCGGATCGCCGTACTGGACGCCGGCCGCGTCGTGGAGCAGGGGACGCACGAGGAACTGACGGCCCTGGGCGGCCGCTACGCACGCCTGTGGCAGGCCTGGCGAGAAGGCAGCCAAGGCGATCACCACCCGCGTTGAGACCGGAACCACCTCCGCACCCGGAAGACGGATGAACGTTCGCACCTGGAAGGGGCGTCGAGTCGCCGATGTTGGAACCGAGCGCTCGTGTCGTGCAGCTTGATCCCGCACGCCTGGCCGGCGTACGCCGCCGCATCGGCGAGTACTCCGACCGCACCGTCACCGCCGCATGCGCCGTCGCCCTGTCGTACTGGGCGACCGGCCGCAGCCCCGACGGCATCGAACTGACCCCCGGCACGCTCTTCGCCGACGTCCTCGGCTGGGCCGACAACGGCGGTGCGGGCCCCGGCGACTGGCGGATCGGCGCCGACGGCCGTAGTATCACCGTCCCGGAGGACGTCGCCCTCTCCGACGCCGGACTGGCCCTGGAGGACCTGGCCGACTTCCCCGACCGCCCCCTCGGCACCGTCGGCCCCTCCGACACCGCGGCGCGGCTCGAGGCACTGGCCGCCTGGAACGACACCCGGGCCGACCGCGACCGCCCCGGCATCGCGGAACTCTTCCGCGAGCAGGCGCGCACCAGGCCCGACGCCGTCGCCGTCGTCGACGGGCACCGAAGCCTGACCTACCGTCAGGCCGCCGAGCTCTCCAGCCAACTGGCCCACCATCTGCTCGACCGCGGCCTCACCGCCGAACAGGTCGTCGGCATCTCGCTGGACCGCTCCGCCGAGATGGTCATCGGGCTGCTCGGCGTGGTCCAGGCGGGCTGCGCGTTCGTACCGCTGGACCCCCGGTGGCCCGCCGAACGCCGGGCCGCGGTCATCGAGGACGCCCGCGTCGCCGTCCAGCTGGACGCCTCCGGCACGCACCGGCCCGGCGAACCGGACGCCATAGCCGTGGACCTCGACGACTGGCGGTTCGCCTCCCACCCCACCGACGGGACCGGCATCACCGTCCCAGGCGACGCCCTCGCCTACGTCATCTTCACCTCGGGCTCGACGGGCCGGCCCAAGGGCGCCATGATCCGGCACGAGGCGATCAGCGAGCGCCTGCTCTGGCAGGTCCACGAGATCCTCGGATTCGGCCCCGACGACGCGTCACTCTTCAAGGCTCCGCTGTCCTTCGACATCTCCCTCAACGAGATCTTCCTGCCGCTGGTCTGCGGCGCCCGGCTGGTGGTGCTGCGGCCCGGCGGCGAACGCGACCCGCAGCACCTCCTGGGGGTCATCGCCGAGCAGCGGGTCACCTTCGCCTACCTGGTCTCCTCCATGCTGGACGTGCTGCTGGAGATGGCCGGCGACTCCGGGCGGCTGGACAGCCTGCGGCATGTGTGGTGCGGCGGCGAGGTGCTCACCCCGGAGCTGTACGAGCGGTTCCGCACCCGCCTCGACATCCCCCTCTACCACGGCTACGGCCCGGCCGAGACCACCATCGGCGTCTCGCACGTCGTCTACCGGGGCGCGGCCGAACGCCTGTCGACCTCCATCGGCAGGGCCAACCCCAACACCCAGCTCTATGTGCTCGACGACGAGCTGCGCCCGGTCCCGGTCGGTGTCGGCGGCGAACTGTACGTCGGCGGGCTCCTGCTGGGACGCGGCTACGCGGGCGCACCCGGCCTGACGGCGTCGCGGTTCGTCGCCAACCCCTTCGCCGACGACGGATCCCGGCTGTACCGCACCGGCGACCTCGCCCGGTTCGCTCCGGACGGGTCCCTGGACTTCCTCGGGCGCGCCGACAACCAGATCAAGATCCGCGGCATGCGGCTGGAGATCGAGGACGTCGAGGCCTCCCTCGCCGAGCATCCCGCCGTACGGCACACCTGCGTCGTCGCCAGGCAGAACACCGCGGGCGGCACCTACCTGGTGGGGTATGTGATCCCGGCAGCCGGCCACCAGGATCTGCGGGCCGACCGGGTCAGGGCCTGGGCCGCCGACCACATGGTCGAGTACATGGTGCCCGCGCACATCGTGGTGATGGACGCGTTCCCGCTCACCGCCAACGGCAAGCTCGACCGGCGCGCCCTGCCCGAGCCGGCCACCGCCACGGGCCCGCTCGCCGCGCCCGCCACCGACGCCGAGCGCGCCGTGTGCGCCGCGGTAGCCCAGGTGCTCCGCCTGGACGAGGTCGGCGTCGACCAGGACTTCTTCCAGCTCGGCGGCGACAGCATCCTGGCGATCTCGCTGCTGACCGCGCTGCGCGACGCCGGACTGCACGTCACACCGCGGCAGATCTTCTCCCACAGCACGGTGGGAGCACTGGCGGCGGTGGCCGGCCGTGACGACGTCACCGCCGTGGACACCGGCGACATCCCCACCGGCCCCGTCGCCGGATCCCCCGTCGTGCAGTGGCTCGGCGAGACCACCGACGCCGTCGACGGGTTCGTACAGTCCGTGGTGCTCAACACCCCGGCCGAGCTGACCCCCGACGCCCTCGACACGCTTCTCGCGGCACTGCTCGCCCGGCACCCCATGCTGCGCGCCCGGCTGGTGCGCGGCGAGCGCTGGAGCTTCGACATCCCGGAGCCCGGCCGTCCGGACGCCGGCCTGTGGCAGCACAGCGACCGGCCGCTGGACGAGTGCGTCGCCCTCGCCACCGACGCCGTGGACCCGGACCGCGGAGCGATGCTGCGGGCCGTCTGGCGCCGCGCCGCACGCCAACTGGTCCTCGTCGTCCACCATGTGGTCGTCGACGGGGTGTCCTGGCGGATCGTGATGGACGACCTCGCCACGGCCTGGCGGCAGTACTCCTCCGGGACGCTCGTCGAACTCCCCGGGACGGGCACCTCGTTCCGGCGCTGGACCGAACTGCTCGGCAGCACACCCTTCGACGCCGACCGCGACTTCTACCGGCGCCCGCTGCCCGGTACCGACCTGCCGCTCGGCAGGCGCGCGCTGTCCGCCGCCGACACCGTCGCCCGGGAGCGGGTCCGCACCCTCCGGGTCGGCCCCGCCGTCACGGCCGCGCTGCTGGGCGAGACACCCGCCCGCTTCCACGCACGCGTCAACGACGTCCTGCTGACCGCGCTCGCGGTCGCCCTCGCCCGATGGCGCCGCGACCGCGGCCAGGACCAGACGTTCGCGCACATCGAACTCGAGGGCCACGGCCGCGAGGCCGGGTTCGTCGCCGACTCCGCCGGCTTCGAGCCCGAGCTGTCGCGCACCGTGGGCTGGTTCACCACCCTGTTCCCGGTCACCGTCGACCCCGGCCGGGCGGCGGACCTCACCGACCCGGCGTATCTGACCGCCGCACTCAAGGCGGTCAAGGAGGACCTCGCCCGGGTACCGGCCAACGGCCTGTCGTACGGGGCCCTGCGCCATCTGCACGGCGAGCGGTTCGACACGCCCGCACCGCAGGTGCTCTTCAACTACCTCGGCCGCTACGACGCGGGCGCCGCCGGGGAATGGCGGCTCGCCGGCGCCACCGGACAGCTGGGCGAGCGCCGCGACCCTCGGATGCGGCTGCCCCGCGCCCTGGAGTTCAACGCCATCGCCGAACCCGCCACGTCCGGCGAGTACGAACTCGCCACCAGCGTCTCCTGGCCCGACGGCCTGTTCACCGACGACGACATCACCGCCCTCGGGGACCACTTCCGCGAGGCGCTCACCGGGCTGGCCGCACTGGACACCGGCGGCCACACCCCCAGCGACTTCCGCCCGGTGCCGCTCACCCAGGCCGACGTCGACGCCCTGGACGGCCCCGCGCTGCGGGACGTCCTGCCGCTCACCCCGCTGCAGGAAGGCCTGTACTTCCACTCCGTGTACGACGACACGTCGGCGGGCGCCTACGTGGAACAGCAACTGCTCACCCTCGAGGGCGACCTGGAGCCCGAACGGCTCGCCCGCGCGGCGACCCGGCTGCTCACCCTCCACCCCAACCTGGCCGCGCGGTTCGTGTCCCTCGCCGACGGCCGTGTGGTCTCCGTCCTCGACGCGGACCTGGAACCACCCTTCACCACCCTGGACCGGCCCGGCATCACCGACGAGGAGCTCCACGACCTCGCCGAACGCGACCGCCGCGCCGGCTTCGACCTGGCCGCCGGCCCGCTGATGCGGTACACGCTGATCCGCACCGGTCCCGAACGGCACGTCCTGGTGCAGACCGTGCACCACATCGTCGCCGACGGCTGGTCGGTGCCGCCGATGCTGCGCACCCTCATGGCCGAGTACCACGTGCCGGGAACCGTGCACCCGATCGGCGGCTTCCCGGACCACGCACGCCGGCTCGCCGCACGCGACGACGACGAGAGCGACCGGATCTGGCGGGAGGAGCTCGCAGCACTGCCCGGCCCGTCGCTGGTCGCCGAGGGCCACACCCCCTCCGACCGGTTCGCGGAGACGGCCGTGGAGCCGGCGGACGACCTCGACGCCGCGGCCCGGACGGCAGGCGTACCGCTGAGCGTGGCCGTGCACAGCGCCTGGGCGGTCACCCTGGGCGGCATCCTGCACAGCAGGGACGTGGTGTTCGGCTCCACGGTCTCCGGGCGCGACGCGGACGTGCCCGGCATCGAGAACATGGTCGGACTGTTCATCAACACCATCCCGGTACGCGCCCGGTGGGCCGCCTCGGACACCGCAGGCGACCTGCTCGCCGCGGTCCGGGAACACCAGAGCACCGTCCTGCCGCACCAGCACGTCTCCCTGGCCCGCATCGGCCGCCGGACCGGCACCGGGCCGCTGTTCGACACCCTGGTCGTGTTCGACGTCAGCACCGACCTCGACGCGCTGCGCGGGCCCGACGACACCGTCGTCATCACCAGCATCGCCAACGAGGGCGCCCCGCACTACCCGCTGACCCTGGTGGTGGAGCGGACGGCCGAAGGCCGCCCCTGCTTCAACCTGATCCACGACGGGGCCCTGCTGCGCGAGCCGAGCGCACGGGACATGCTGCACATCTTCACCCGGACCCTCACCACCCTGCTCACCCGCCCCGACACCCCCGTCCACGCCCTCGCCGCCGACCGCACCCGGCCCGCCGCGACCGGCGCCCCGACCACCCTGGGCGCCCTGTTCGACGCCGCCGCCGGCCGCGACCCGGCCGCCACCGCCGTCACCCAGTGCGCCCTCGACGGCGGCACCCGTTCTCTGACCTACGGCGAGCTCGCCCACGCCAAGGACGCGCTGGCCGCCGTCCTGCGCGCCGCCGGAGCCGGGCCGGGCCGGCGCGTCGCCGTCGCCGTGCCCCGCTCACCGGAACAGGTCGTCGCCCTGATCGCGGTCGTCACCGCGGGCGGCGCCTACGTACCCCTGGACCCGGCCCACCCGGACGAGAGGCTGGAGTACATCCTCGCCGACGCCGCACCGCAGGTCGTCCTCGTGGACCGGGACCAGCGCGACCGCTTCACCCGGCTGCTGGCGAGGGCGGGCGTGCGGGCCCGGGTGCTCGTGCAGGGCGACGAACCCACGGCCGCCGCCCCCACCGGACCCGGGCCCGGCCCCCACGACCCCGCGTACGTGATCTACACCTCCGGATCGACCGGCAGGCCCAAGGGCGTCGTCGTCCCGCACGCCGGCGTGGTGACCCTGCTCCGCAACACCCGCCCGGACATGGAGTTCGGACCACGGGACGTATGGGTCCAGTTCCACTCGTACTCCTTCGACTTCGCCGTCTGGGAGCTGTGGGGCGCACTGGTGCACGGCGGGGAACTGCTGGTCCCGGAGTACGCGCTGACCCGCTCCCCGGTCGACTTCCACCGGCTGGTCCGGGAGCGCGGGGTGACGGTCCTCAACCAGACGCCGTCCGCCTTCCACCAGTTCGTCGAGGCCGACCGGCACGCCGACGAGCCGGTCACCACGCTGCGCCGGATCATCTTCGGCGGGGAGGCCCTGGACCCCGCGCGGCTGCGCGGCTGGGTCGAGCGGTACGGCACCCGCAGGCCCGAGCTGGTCAACATGTACGGCATCACCGAGACCACCGTCCACGTCACCCACCGGGTGCTGACCGACCAGGACTTCGCCCCCGGCGGCAGCGCCAGCCCGATCGGCGGCCCGATACCCGGGCTGGTCACCCACCTGCTCGACGACCGGCTCCGGCCGGTGCCCCCGGGCCGGGTCGGCGCCGTCTACGTCGCCGGCGACCAGGTGGCGCTCGGCTACCTCGGCAGGCCCGGACTGACCGCGGGCCGCTTCGTGGCGGACCCGTTCGCCGCCGACGGCTCCCGTATGTACCACACGGGCGACCTGGCCCGCCGCACCCTCGACGGCGAGCTGGAGTTCGCCGGGCGCGCCGACGACCAGGTACAGCTCAAGGGCTTCCGCATCGAACCGGGCGAGGTGGAGTCCGCGGTCCGGGAGCTCGACGGGGTGGTCGACACCGCGGTCACCGTCGCGGACGGCGGCGACCACCTGATCGCACACGTCGTGGGCCGGGTACCCGGCGACTTCACCGCCCTGCTGTCGGAGAAACTGCCGGCGCACATGGTCCCGGCCCGGGTGCTCCCGGTCGACGCCCTGCCGCTGACCGTCAACGGCAAGCTGGACCGCAGCGCCCTGACCGCGCGCGCCGCACAGCTGGACACCCCGGTGCCCGGAGGCGGCTCCGCGGTACGCAACGAGGCGGGCGAGGACGCGCTCGCGGCACTGGTGGACGTGTTCGCCGAAGCGCTGCCCGGCGCCGGCGTGGACGGCGACACCGACTTCTTCCGGGCCGGCGGCGACAGCATCGTCGCCATCACCGTGATCAACCGCGCCCGCGCGCTGGGCCTGCCGATCGCACCCAGGGACGTCTTTCTGTACCGGACGCCCCGCGCACTCGCCGCACACCTGCCCGGCACCGTCCCGCAGCGTCAGGCGCCGCCCGGCACCGCCGCCCGGGAGGACGGCCCGCTGCCGCCGACCCCGGTCATCCTGCGCCAGCGCGAACTGGGCGGCTCACTCGCCCGCTTCGCCCAGGCCCGCACCCTGGTCGCCCCCGAGAGCACCGGCCCCGCAGACGCCGAGCGCGCCGCGAACGCAGTCGTCGCCGCACACCCGGCCCTGCGGATGCGGCTGCGCATCGAGCACGGGGTGTGGACCCTGCGCACCGAGCCCGCCCGCCCGGTCACCGTCGTCGCACGCGACACGACCGACCCGACGGCCGCGGCCGACGAGGCCGCCGCCCGGCTCGACCCCGGGACCGGAGCACTCGTCGCCTTCTCCTGGCTGGCGGCGACCCGCACCCTGGTGGTCACCGTCCATCACCTGGCCGTCGACGCGGTGTCCTGGCTGATCCTCCTCGACGACCTGGCCACCGCCCTGCGCGGCGCCCCCCTGCCGCCGCCGACCACCCCCTACGCCGAGTACGCCGAGGCGGTCGCCGTCCGGGCCGCAGAAGGGAGCGACGACCTCGGGCACTGGATCGACACCCTCGCGGCCCCCGCGCTGCTGCCCGCGATCGGCGAGCACCGCGAGACCACCGTCGTCCTTCCGCCGGGGACCAGCGACCGCCTGACCCGGACCGCGCCCGCCGCATTCGGCGCCGGCCTCACCGAGCTGCTGTGCGGCGCGCTGCGCACGGCACTCACCCGCATCCAGCCTGAACCCACCGATCTCGCCGTCGACCTGGAACGCCACGGCCGGGTCCCGGTCAGCGCCCACCACGACTACACCCGCACCGTCGGCTGGTTCACCTCCATCGCACCCGTGCGGCTCACCGCGCACAGCGACCCGGTCGCCGCGGCCCGCGAGCTCGCCGAACGCCAGCCGGACGAACAGGGGCACCTCGCCTACGGCCGGCTCAGGTATCTCAACCCGCAGACCGCGCCGCTGCTGACCGCCCGCCCGCAGGTGCTGTTCAACTACCTCGGCCGCGGTGACGAGTCCCAGGCCCCGCGGCTGACCGGCGGCGACCAGGTCAGCCCGTATGCCGTCGAGGTCAACGCCTGGACGGACGCGGCCACCGGCAGTCTGCACGCCGCCTTCACCCTTGCCGACGGCATCCCCGACGCGATCACCGGACACTGGCTCGCCGCCCTGGAACTCCTCGCCGACACCGCCGGTACCGCCGAGCGCACCGCGCCGGTCACCCCGCTCCAGCGCGGGCTGTACTTCCAGGCCCAGCTGACCGGCCCGGCGGGACACTACGTCGCGCAGAGCCACTTCACCTTCGACCGCCGCCTGGACCCCGACGCGCTCGCCGAGGCCATGGCGTACGTCGTCGCCCGCCACCCGGTCGTCGGCGCCGGCTTCACCACCGACCCGGACGGCAACCCCGTCCAGGTCCTCCGCCCGGACCGGCGGGTACCCGTCCGCACCGTCGACGTGGCCACGGACGCGGACGCCGACGCCCTGCGCACCGAGGACCGCGAGCGCGGTTTCGACCCGGGGGAGCCGCCGCTGGTCCGGCTGACCGTGCTGCGCCGCCCCGACGGCGGCGACGGACTGCTGCTCAGCTACCACCTGCTGCTGTGGGACGGCTGGTCCCGCGAGATCGTCCTGCGGGACCTGTTCGCCGCCTACGAGGCCGCCGTCGCGGGCCGGCCCCTCGCCCACGCCCCGGCCACGCCGAGCTTCGAGGACCACGCCCGGGCCCTCGACGCGCGGGACCCGGCCCCCGCGGAACGCTTCTGGGCCGAGCACCTGGCCGGGCTGCCCGGCCCGACCCTGCTCGCCGGACCCGCACCGGCCCTGTCCGACGCCCTGCCGCACACCCTCGCCCGCACGCTCTCCGCCGCACGGTCACAGCGGCTCCGGGACGCGGCCCGCGCCCACGGCGTCACCCTCAACACCGTACTGACCGGCGCGTTCGGCCTGCTGCTCGGCGCCCGCACCGGACGCAGCGACGCCGTGTTCGGCGTGACCGTCTCCGGCCGCGAGGGCGAGGACCTGCCGGACGTCGTCGGCGTCCTGCTCAACACCGTGCCGATGTGGACCCGGCCCCGGCCGGACCAGACCGTCGGCGCCTATCTGTCCGCGGTGCAGACCGCCAGGGTCGCCGCGATGGACCACGAACACCTCGGGCTCGGCGAGATCCAGCGGGCCGGCGGCCACGACACCCTCTTCGACAGCCTGTTCGTCCTGCAGAACTTCCTGGACCTGGACGCCTTCGCCGAGATGAACGCCCGGCACGGCATCACCTCGGTGCGCGCCGACGACTCGACGCACTATCCGTTCACCTGGGTGGTCACGCCCGGCGACCGGCTCACCGTCAAACTGGAGCACCGCGACGGCGACACCGGCCGTGCCCGGCGCCTCCTCGACGACTATCTGCGTGTCCTCGACGACCTGGCCCGCAGCACCGGACCGGTCGGCGCCCTGCCCGGCCTCGGAGCCGAGCCCGAGCCCGCCGCACGCACCGGCGTCGGCACGGACACCGTCGTCGACCGCTTCGACCGGGCCGCCGACCGCGACCCGGAGCGCACCGCACTCGTCGCCCACGACCGCACCCTGACCTTCGCCGAACTCCGCGACCGCAGCCGCGCCGTGGCCGGAGTGCTCGCCCGGCGAGGCATCGGCCCGGAGACCACCGTGGGCCTGGCCGTCCCCCGCTCCCCGGACTCGATCGTGGCCCTGTTCGCCGTCCTGCGCACCGGTGCCGCCTACGTACCGCTGGAACTGGACCACCCGGACGAGCGGATCGCCGCGATCCTCGACGACGCCCGCCCGGAGCTGATCCTCACCGTGAGCCCGGTCGCGTCCCGGCTGACCGGCGACCTGATCGAACTGGACCGCCCGCTGCCCGCCGCCGAACCGTTCGTGACGTTCGCCCCGGACGACCCGGACCGGCTGCGGCACCCCGCGTACACGATCTACACCTCCGGCTCGACCGGGAAGCCCAAGGGCGTGGTCACCGAGTACGCCGGACTCACCAACATGCTGATCAACCATCAGCGGCGGATCTTCGCACCGGTGCTGGCCCGGCACGGCCACCGGATCTTCCGTGTCGCGCACACGGTGTCGTTCGCCTTCGACATGTCGTGGGAGGAGCTGCTCTGGCTCGCCGACGGACACGAGGTGCACATCTGCGACGAGGAACTGCGCCGCGACGCGCCCCGGCTGGTCGCCTACTGCCTCGAGCACGGCATCGACGTCGTCAACGTCACGCCGTCCTACGCACAGCAGCTGGTGGCCGAGGGCCTGCTCGACGACCCGGCACGCAGGCCGGCGCTGGTGCTGCTCGGCGGTGAGGCCGTCACCCCGGCACTGTGGCAGCGGCTCGCCGGCACCGACGGAACGGTCGGCTACAACCTGTACGGGCCCACCGAGTACACCATCAACACCCTCGGCATCGGCACCTTCGAGTGCCAGGACCCGGTGGTGGGGGTGGCCATCGACAACACCGACGTGTACGTCCTGGACCCGTGGCTCCGGCCGCTGCCGGACGGTGTCCCCGGCGAGCTGTACGTGGCCGGTGTCGGCATCGCCCGCGGCTATCTCGGGCAGCCCGCGCAGACCGCGCACCGGTTCGTCGCCTGTCCGTTCGGCCGGCCCGGCGAGCGCATGTACCGCACCGGGGACCTGGTCGCGCGCCGGCCCGACGGCAACCTGACCTACCTCGGCCGCACCGACCAGCAGGTCAAGATCCGCGGCCACCGCGTCGAGCTCGGCGAGGTCGAGGCCGCGTTCGCCGCCCACCCGGCGGTGCGGTTCGCCGCCGCGGTCGCCGAGCCCGACCCGCAGGTCGACGGCGCCCACCGGCTGGCCGCCTACCTCGTACTGGACGGCGCCGACCTGGCCCAGGTCGCCGCCGAGGCCGGTGCCGGGCTGCCGGACTTCCTGCGCCCGACGCACTACGCCCGGGTCGACCGCATCCCACTGACCGTGAACGGGAAGGCCGACACCAAGGCGCTCCCGGAGGCCAAGCCGCTGGGTGCGCTCACCAGGGCGGGGGAGCGCGGCCCGCGGACCGGGACCGAGCGGGTCGTCTGCGAACTCTTCGCCGAGGCACTGGACCTGGACGACGACGAGGTGAGCGCGGTGAGCGACTTCGTGTCCCTCGGCGGCCACTCCATGCTGGCGGTGCGGCTCGTCGGGCTGCTCCGCCGCGAGTACGGACCCGTGCTCACGATCCGTGACCTGTTCACCCTGCGGACCCCGGAAGCGATGGCCCAGCACATCGATGACCACTGACGCCCTGCCGACCACCACCGACGCCATGTCCGCGACCACAGACGCCCCGCCGGCCGACGGCAGCGCCGGATCCGGCATCCTGCGGGTGGCCCTGCGCCGCAACGCCGGCGCCATGGCCGCGGGCACCCTTCTCATGGGCCTGTACCAGGCCGCCGAGACCGCCTTCCCCATCGCGCTCGGTCTGATCGTCGAGCACACGATGCAGGACCGCAGCCCGGGCGCCCTCGTCCTGTCCGTCGCCGCTCTGGCAGTGATCATCACGACCGTGTCCCTGTCGTGGCGGTTCGGGATGCGCATCCTGCAGAAGGCCAACACCACCGAGGCGCACCGCTGGCGGGTCCGGGTCGCGGCCTGCGGACTGCAGCCGGTGGCCCGGGACACCGGCCTCAAGTCCGGCGAGGTCCTGACCATCGCCACCGAGGACGCCGACCAGACCTCCGACATCATCGAGGTGGTGCCGCTGCTGATCAGCTCCCTGGTCGCGGTGGTGATCGCGGCCGCCGCGCTGGGCCTGGCCGACCCACGGCTCGGTCTGCTGGTGATCGTCGGAACCGTGGCCATCCTGTCCATCCTCAGCGTGCTGTCCCGGCGGATCGGTGCCGGCACCCGGGAACAGCAGGCCCGGGTGGCGCGGGCCGGTGCCAAGGTCGCCGACCTGATCACCGGACTGCGCCCGCTGCACGGCTTCGGCGGCAACCACGCGGCGTTCGGCTCCTACCGCACCGTCAGCACCCGGGCGCGGGACCAGGCGGTCACCGTGGCCCGGGTGAACGGCGCGTACGCGGGCGCAGCCCTGGCCCTCAACGCGGCCCTCGCCGCCGCCGTCACCCTGACGGCGGGCTGGCTGGCCTTCGAGGGCCGGATCACCATCGGGGAACTCGTCATGGCCGTGGGCCTGGCCCAGTTCATCATCGAGCCGCTGAAGCTCTTCTCCGAGATGCCGAAGTACGTGATGATGGCGCGCGCCTCCGCCGAGCGGATGGCACTGGTCCTCGCCGCGCCGCCGGTGACCACCCCGGGCACCGGCCGGCCGTCCACGGGCGGGGACCTCGAGGTCGACTGCGTCCGCCACGGGGAGCTGCGCAAGCTGCGGCTGCAGGTCGCCGAGGGCGAGTTCGTGGCCGTCGCCGCCCACCGGCCGCGCGCCGCGGCCGACCTCGCGGCCGTCCTGGCCCTGAGGGTCCCGCGGCACGCCTACGAGGGAACGGTGCGGCTCGGCGGGCAGGACCTCGCCGGGCTGCCGGTCGAGGCGGTCCGGGAGCGTCTGCTGGTCAACCCGTACGACGGGGAGATCTTCGCGGGCACCCTGCGCAGCAACATCGACCCCTCGGGCACGAGCGCGATGATCCCCGAGGCGGTCGAGGCGTCCGCGCTGACCGATGTCGTCGCCCTGCACCGCGAGGGCCTCGACCACGCCGTCCGCGACCGCGGCGCCAACCTCTCCGGCGGCCAGCGCCAGCGCCTCTCCCTGGCCCGCGCCCTCGCCGCCGACGCCGACGTGCTGGTCCTGCACGACCCGACGACCGCTGTGGACGCGGTCACCGAACAGCTCATCGCGCGCCGCGTCGCCGAGCTGCGCCGGGGCCGCACCACCCTGGTGCTCACCAGCAGCCCGGCCCTGCTGGACGCCGCCGACCGGGTCCTGGTGCTGGACGACGGCGTCATCACCGCCGAGGACACCCACCGCAACCTCCTCGCCACCGACGAGGCGTACCGGCTGGCGGTGGCCCGTTGACGGTGGCCGGCCGGCGGTGGCCCCCCGACCGTGCGGCACAGCGGGCCACCGCGGCCGGCGCGCCGCTCAGGCGAGCGCCCAGGCGACGTCCCTGAGCAGGGCCTGCCGCCAGCCCGCCCGGTCGTGGCCGGCCGCCGACCGCGAGACCCGGACGGCCGCACCGGCCCGGCCGGTCAGCGACTCGACCAGCTCACAGTGGGGCAGCATCCGCGCCTCGTGCTCGCCCACGTCGAACGCCGCCCGCAGCCCGGACAGGTCGGGGCGCTCACGCAGCCGACCGGCCAGGGCACCGCCGACCGGGCCGCCCAGCGGGTCCGCCAGGTCCGGGGCCCCGGGCGCCCACCAGAACGCCCCCGACTGGCAGGCGACCCGCGACACCAGGTCAGGGAACTCCACCGCCGCGTACAGGGCGCTCAGCCCGCCGAGACTCTGCCCGGCGACCACCAGCCGCCCCGGATCGGCGGGTACCCCGCATTCCGCGACCAGCGGCAGCAGCTCGTCCCGGACCGCCTCCCACAGCGTGGGCCGGCACGCGAACTCGGATTCCCGGTCCGCGGCCGGCAGGAACACCAGGGTGACGGCGGGCATCTCGCCGCTCGCGACCGCGGAGTCGAACGCGGCGGCGGCCGGGTGCAGATACAGCCAGTCGTCCCCGTCGAGCAACAGCACCACCGGTCCGCCTCCGCCGGCGGGGTGGATCCGCACGGTGCGCCGCCCGTCGAGCCGCCCGCTGCTCCAGCGGATCCGGGTGCGCGGCACGGGCAGCACGTCCGCGGGACCGAGGGCCGGCCAGTGCGGCTGGGCCGGCGCGTCCGGTGTGGCCGCCACGGACAGGTCACCGCCCGCGCCCACCGGGTTGAACGGATCGGCGTACGCGGTGCCACCCACCACGAACCGGTAGGTCACCCGCAGCCGCGCCGGCATGCGCACCTCGGCGTACCAGCAGTCGGTGTCGCCCCACCGGCGCAGCGGAACCGGCTCCGACCAGCTCTCGAAGACGACGTCGGCCGCCTGCCCGCGCCACAGGAACAGGGTCGCCCAGCCACCGCGGTCGGGGACCGACCGGGGTGCTCCCGCGCCCGCCGCGGACCAGAACGCGTCGCTCCCGGGAGCATCCGGCAGCCCGAACCGGCCGAAGGCCTTCTCGCCGTCACCGGGCAGCTCGCCCGCCATGAACGTCTCCTTGTGGGCAGGAAGAGGAAGGGTTAGGCTCACCATCAATTAGGTCAGGCTAACCTAATCATGACGCACTGTCACCGGCCCGCGGACCGACCCGCCCCGAGGAGGCACGGCACATGAGCACCAACCCCTTCGACGACCCCGAAGGCCGCTTCCTGGTCCTGAAGAACGACGAGGACCAGTACTCGCTGTGGCCGTCCTTCGCCGAGGTTCCCGGGGGATGGACGGTCGTGCTCGCCGAGAACTCCCGGCAGGCCTGCCTGGACCACATCGAGACCCACTGGACCGATCTGCGCCCCCGGTCCCTGGCCGCCGCCACGGACGCCTGACGGACCATCCGCCGATGCCCGTCACCCGTCTGACCAACGCCCGTTTCCTCACCATGGACCCGGGCCATCCGGTCGCGCGCGACGTGGGCATCCGGCACGGCCGGATCACCGGCCTGGACGAGGCCGCGACCGCGCTGCCCGCGGACGAGGTCGTCGACCTGCAGGGCGCCACCGTGCTGCCCGGCTTCATCGACGCCCACGTGCACCTGTCCTGGACCGGCCTGAAACAGCACACCCCCAGCATCGCCGGCCGCACCCGCGTCGACGACGTGCTCGCCGCCGTGGAGGAGGCCGCCGTCCGCACCGGCGGTCCCGGTGACTGGGTGAGCGTCGCCGGCTACGACCAGCGGGCGCTGGGCCGCCATCTCACCGCGGCCGAACTGGACAAGGTCAGCCACGGCCGCAGAGTGTTCCTGATGCACGACTCCGGCCACGGCTGCGTCGTCAACACCGCCGTCCTCGACCTGCTCCCCGGAGTCCCGCACGACAGCGGTTTTCTCGCCGAGGGCGCCATGGGTGCCGCCCGGGCGCTGCGCCTGCCCCACTCCCAGCAGGAGCTGGCCGAGGCGATCGGCCGCGCCGCCCGCACCTGCCTCGCCGAGGGCGTCACCGCCTGTGCCGAAGCGGGCATCGGCGGCGCCCTCCTCGGCCACAGCCCTGTCGAGCTCGGCGCCTACCAGCTCGCCCGCGAGCAGGGCCTGCTGCCGCTGCGCGTCCAGCTCATGGTCGCCGCGGACCGGCTGCACCCGGTCGCCGCGCACGACGCCGACGGCATCCCCCGGGCCCTCGACCTCGGGCTGCGCACCGGCTTCGGCGACGACCGGCTCTCCGTGGGCGCGCTGAAGATCTTCACCGACGGCGGCATGATGGCCCGCACCGCCGCCCTGAGCAGCCCGTACGAAGGCCTGGCGCACGCGGGCCGGCTCCAGGACGACCCCCTGGCGCTCTCCGACACCATCGTCGACGGCCACCTCGCCGGATGGCAGCTCGCCATCCACGCCATCGGTGACCGCGCCGCCGACGTCGCCCTGGACGCCCTGGAGCGCGCCCAGCGCCTGCGCCCCCGCCCCGGCGCCCGGCACCGCGTCGAGCACGCCGGACTCATCCGCCCGGACCAGCTCCCGCGCTTCGCACGGCTCGGCGTCACCGCCGTCGTCCAGCCCACCTTCCTGCACAGCTTCGGCGACGACTACGCCGCGCTGATGGGCGAGGACCGCGCGCCCTGGCTCTACCGCGGCAGGAGCTTCCTCGACCACGGCATCCCGCTCGTCGGCAGTTCCGACCGTCCCGTCGCGGACGGATCCCCGCTGCGGGCCGTCCAGTTCATGGTCGAACGCGCCTCCGCGTCCGGCCGGCTCATCGGCCCCGACGAGGGCATCACCGTCGACGAGGCCCTGCACGCCTACACCGTCGCCGCCGCCCACGCCTGCCACTGGGAGCACACCGTGGGCTCCCTCACCCCCGGCAAGCGAGCCGACCTGGTCGTCCTCGCCGACGACCCACGGCACGTCGACACCTCCCGCATCGGCGAGATCGAGATCGTCGCCACCTACGTCGACGGCCGCCCCGTCTGAACGAAGGCGGCGGCAACGGCTCCCGGCGAGCAGCCGGAGCAGGAGGGCCGGTGTCCGGCGTCCCTCCGGGCGAGGTCCTTCCGGCAGCCCGCGCCCTGCGCTGCTGGCGGCCCCGGCGCCGGTCGGCCTACTGTTCCTGGTGATCACCGCCCGGGACACCGGCCGACCCACGGCACCGGCGGAGCGGGACACACGCGAAGAAGGGACCAGGACCATGGGGCGAGTGACCGCCCGGCGACGGGTTCTGCGCATCAGGGACGGGGCGTCCTCGTACCGCCCCGACACCCTGGCCGCCGAGGAACCGATGGAGATCAGGGCCGGTGGACGCCCCCTCACCGTGACCATGCGCACCCCCGGCGACGACTTCGACCTCGCCGCCGGGTTCCTGGCCGGCGAGGGTGTGCTGCACCGTGCCGGCCAGATCGCGGGCATCCGCTACTGCGCGGGCGCCACCGCGGAGGGGGGCAACACCTACAACGTGGTGGACGTCGCCCTCGCCCCGGGCGTCACACCCCCGGACGCCTCCCTCGAACGCAACTTCTACACCACGTCCGCCTGCGGCCTGTGCGGCAAGGCGAGCCTGGACGCCGTGCGCACCACCGCGCCCTGGTCCGTCGCCGAGGACGGGCTGCGCGTCGGGCCCGACCTGCTGGCCGAGCTGCCCCGGCGGCTGCGGGCGGCGCAGCGGGTCTTCGACACCACCGGCGGGCTGCACGCCGCCGGACTCTTCTCGGCCGGCGGCGACCTGCTGTGCCTGCGGGAGGACGTGGGCCGGCACAACGCCGTCGACAAGGCCGTCGGGCACGCCGTGCGCGAGGGCCTGCTCCCGCTGCGCGGCACGGTGCTGATGGTCAGCGGGCGGGCCTCCTTCGAGCTGGTGCAGAAGGCGGTGATGGCCGGGATCCCGCTGCTCGCCGCGGTCTCCGCGCCGTCCTCCCTCGCCGTGGACCTGGCCGCCGAGAGCGGGCTGACTCTCGTCGGCTTCCTGCGCGGCAGCTCGATGAACGTCTACACCGGGGCCGAGCGCCTCCGGGCCGGGCCCCTGCGCTGACCACGCCCGCGCGGGAGCGACGGTGTGCAGGGTGCCCGAGCGGACTGCCCGGACATGCCCCAGGATGGGAGGGGCCGGCCGGAAGGACGGCCGGTCATGACCGGTGTCGAGAGATGAGCGGGGACGTCGCACCATGCCACCTCTGTTTCACGGAAGTTCGAAGGAACGCGGCACACCCGGACTCGCCGTCAACCCCTTCCACGCGGTGGCCAACCCCGCCGCGGACATGACGGAGGCGCCGCCCGCGCACCGTCTGCCGGACGGGCCGCTGGCACCGGAGACGGCGTACCGGCTGGTCCACGACGAACTGATGCTGGACGGCAACGCGCGCCTGAACCTGGCGACGTTCGTCACGACGTGGATGGAGCCGCAGGCCGATGTGCTCATGGCCGAGTGCCGCGACAAGAACATGATCGACAAGGACGAGTACCCGCGCACCGCCGAGCTGGAACGGCGGTGCGTCGCGATGCTCGCCGACCTGTGGAACGCACCGGTGCCGAGCGAGGCCGTCGGCTGCTCGACGACCGGTTCCAGCGAGGCGTGCATGCTGGCCGGCATGGCGCTCAAGCGGCGCTGGAGCCGGCGCAGCGCCGACCGCTACCCCTCCCGTGAGGCCCGGCCCAACCTGGTGATGGGGGTGAACGTGCAGGTCTGCTGGGAGAAGTTCTGCACGTACTGGGAGGTGGAGCCCCGCAAGGTCCCCATGGAGGGGGACCGCTTCCACCTCGACCCGCAGGCGGCGGCCGAGCTGTGCGACGAGAACACCATCGGGGTCGTCGGCATCCTCGGCTCGACGTACGACGGTTCCTACGAACCGATCGCCGACCTCTGCGCGGCGCTCGACGCCCTCCAGGAGCGCACCGGCCTCGACATCCCCGTGCACGTCGACGGTGCCTCCGGTGCCATGGTGGCGCCGTTCCTCGACCCGGACCTGGTGTGGGACTTCCGTCTGCCGCGGGTCGCCTCCGTCAACACCTCGGGCCACAAGTTCGGCCTCGTCTACCCCGGGGTCGGCTGGGCCCTCTGGCGCGACCACCACGCCCTTCCCGAGGAGCTGGTCTTCCGCGTCAACTACCTCGGCGGCGACATGCCGACCTTCGCGCTCAACTTCTCCCGGCCCGGCGCCCAGGTCGCCGCGCAGTACTACACGTTCCTGCGGCTCGGCCGCCAGGGCTACCGGGACGTCCAGCAGGCCTCGCGGGACGTGGCCGGGGGGCTCTCCGACGGCATCGCGGCCCTCGGCGACTTCCGGGTGCTGACCCGCGGCGACCAGTTGCCGGTGCTCACGTTCACGACCGGGCCGGACGTCCGCGCCTACGACGTGTTCGATGTGTCCCGGCGGCTGCGCGAGAACGGCTGGCTGGTCCCGGCGTACACCTTTCCGCCGAAGCGGGAGGACCTCGCGGTGTGCCGGATCGTGTGCCGCAACGGATTCTCCTCCGATCTCGCGGAGCTGCTGCTGGCCGATCTCACCCGGCTGCTGCCGGAACTGCGCGAGCAGCCGCACCCCCTGGTCGTGGACCGGGAGGCCGAGACCCCGTTCCACCATGCGGAGCACTGACCGGCGACGGCAGCGGACGACGGCAGAGAAGGCAGACGCCCCGCGAGGTGACCGTCCGCTCCGTTTGCGGGGCGATCGGCGTCGGGCTTTCGTGGATACGACCCCCGTGGACCAGGAGCACCCATGTCGATGACGCCCTTCGGATTCGGCTCGTCGGATCCCTTCAGCGAGATGCTGAACCGTTTCTTCGGAATGTCGCCCGCATCGTCCCCGCCGGCCGTCCAGCGCGTTCCCATCGGCCGGCTGCTGACCGACTCGTCACAGGAGCTGTTGAGCCTCGCCGCGCGGAAGGCGGTGGAGGACGGCACCTCCGACCTCGACACCGAGCACCTGCTGTGGGCGGCCACCAAGGTCGACCCGGCACGGACCCTCCTCGCCGAGGCCGGCGTGTACCCCGATGCCCTCGCGGCCCGGATCGCCGAGGTGCTGCCCCGGGAGGCCGGCGAACCCTCCGCCGAGCCGGGCCTGACCCCGGCCGCCAAGCGCACCCTCGGCGCCGCGTACGCCCGGTCCCAGGCGTCCGGGGCGTCCTACATCGGCCCGGAACACATCCTCGCCGCGCTGCTGGACGGCGGTGACTCCGGCGCGGCCCGGTTGCTGCGTGCCGAGGGCCAGGACCTGCGGAAGCTCGCCGCCACGGCGAACCAGTCCGGCCGCGGCGGCGAGGGCACACCCGCAGGCCGCAAGGAACCCGCCACCACCCTGGAGGAGTTCGGGCGCGACCTGACCGAGGAGGCCAGGGCCGGCCGGCTCGACCCGGTCGTGGGACGGGCCGAGGAGATCGAGCAGACCGTGGAGATCCTCTCCCGGCGCTCCAAGAACAACCCCGTCCTGATCGGCGAGCCCGGCGTCGGCAAGACCGCCATCGTGGAGGGCCTGGCCCAGCGCATCGTCGCCGACGAGGTCCCCGGCACCCTCAAGGACAAGCGGGTGATCTCCCTCGACCTGTCCGGCATGGTGGCGGGCGCCCAGTACCGCGGACAGTTCGAGGAACGCCTGAAGAAGGTCATCGAGGACGTCCAGAAGGCCCAGGGCGAGATCATCCTGTTCATCGACGAACTGCACACCGTCGTCGGGGCCGGCGCCACGGGCGAGAGCTCGATGGACGCGGGCAACATGCTCAAACCGGCGCTCGCACGCGGCGAGCTCCATGTGGTCGGCGCGACCACCATCGACGAGTACCGCAAGCACGTGGAGAAGGACGCCGCGCTGGAGCGCCGCTTCCAGCCCGTGCTGGTGCCCGAGCCGACGGTCGAGGAGACCGTGCTGATCCTGGAGGGACTGCGGGACTCCTACGAGGCCCACCACCAGGTCCGGTTCACCGACGAGGCCCTCGCCGCCGCCGCGGAGCTCTCCGACCGCTACGTCAGCGACCGCTTCCTGCCGGACAAGGCCATCGACGTGATGGACCAGGCGGGCGCCCGGGTGCGGCTGCGCAGCGCCGGCCGGTCCACCGAGGTCGCCGGCCGCCAGGACCGCATCGCCAGGCTGCGGCGCGAGCAGGAACACGCCGTCAGCGCCGAGGACTTCGAGAGGGCCGCCCGGCTCAAGCGGGAGATCGCCGAGGTCGAGGGCGAGCTCGCGGGCATCGAGGAGCGGCGCGAGGGCGTCGTGGCGGTGACCGCCACCGACATCGCCGACGTGGTCTCCCGGCGCACCGGCATCCCGGTGTCCCAGCTCACGGAGAGCGAGAAGGACCGGCTGCTGAAACTGGAGGAGGAGATGCACTCCCGGATCGTCGGCCAGGACGAGGCGGTGGTGGCGGTCTCGCAGGCGGTGCGCCGCAACCGCGCCGGGATGGGTGACCCCGGTCGGCCCGTGGGCTCCTTCCTCTTCCTCGGCCCGACCGGTGTCGGCAAGACCGAACTCGCCAAGACCCTCGCCGAGCTGCTGTTCGGGGAGGAGGACCGCATGATCCGCTTCGACATGAGCGAGTTCCAGGAGAAGCACACCGTCGCCCGGCTGGTCGGCGCCCCGCCCGGCTACGTCGGCTACGAGGAGGCGGGCCAGCTCACCGAGAAGGTCCGCCGCCAGCCCTACGGCGTGGTCCTGTTCGACGAGGTGGAGAAGGCCCACCCGGACGTCTTCAACACGCTGCTGCAGATCCTCGACGACGGCCGGCTCACCGACGCGCAGGGCCGGACCGTCGACTTCCGGCACTGCGTCGTCATCATGACGTCCAACATCGGCGCCCGTCTCATCCTGGACCACAAGGGCGACACGTCCGAGATCAAGGACGACCTGATGGAGCAGCTGCGGGCGCGGTTCCTGCCCGAGTTCCTCAACCGTATCGACGACATCATCGTCTTCCACGCCCTCACCGAGGACGACCTGACGCAGATCGTCGACCACCTGCTGGCCCGCAGCGAGCACCGGGTGCACGCGCAGGGCATGCGGCTGGAGGTCACCGAGGCCGCGAAGAAGCTGCTCATCGCCCACGGCCGCCGGCCGGAGTTCGGCGCCCGCCCGCTGCGCCGCACCATCCAGGCGGAGCTGGACAACCGCATCGCCGACCTGCTGCTCGGTGGCGAGACCGGGCCCGGCGACACCGTCGTCGCCGACGTCGTGAAGGACTCCCTCCACTGCACGGTGCGCAAGCCGGAACCGGGGGAGGAACCGGCAGGCGCCGGCACGGCCACCGCCGCCGACAGGACGCCCTGACACGCGGCTGCGCGCCACCTGCCCCGTGCTCGGCACCGGTGGCGGAGCGGCCCGGCGACGGTGCTGCCGACACCGGCCGCGGGACATGTCGGTGACCCCGCACGGCACGGGCGGACCCGCGCCGAACGGGCGGACCCGCAACGATCAGTGCGGGCGCCGCACCGTCAGATCTCCGGCGGCGCCCCGGTCACCGCGGCGATGAACCGGTCCCGGTCGACGACGGCCCGGTCGATCTCACCGGTCGCGACCAGCGCCCCCGACTCGTCGACCGCACGCACCTGGAAGGTGAGCCGTCGGACGGTCGCGTCGGGTGGCGCCTCGGCATGCACGTCCACCAGTTCCCCCACGGCCGTGGCCCGCAGGTGCTGGATACGGACCGCGGTCCCCACGGTCGTCTGCCCGGACCCGATGAGCGGCCGGGCGGCCCGCAGGGTCGCGGCCTCCAGCCATGCGATCAGCCGCGGGGTGGACAGGACGGGCACCTCACCACTGCCCACCGTGGCCGCGGTGTCGGCTTCGGTTACCTCATGACGCATGGCCCCACGCTATAGCGCCGGACGCCGGCCAGGGGACACCGGCCGGATCGCGAGGGTGCCCCGACCCGCTTAGCCTGAGGCGCAGTGCCGCAGATCGGCTCCGTGCACCCGTCGGTCGCCGGAAGGGTGAGTGAATTGACCACCACCGAGGACGAGCAGGGCCCGAGTGGGCTCGAGCCCCGTGTGGGCCCAGCCCACACGGGGGAGCCCGGGTACCGCCCGTACCGGCACCCCGCCGCGGGCTGGGGTGCCGCGAAGAGCGTGACCCACTTCCTGGTGCGCGAGCGCACCTTGGTTGACGGCCCCCGGGCCGTCATGAGGATGAACCACGAGAACGGTGGCTTCGACTGCCCCGGATGCGCGTGGCCGGACGACACCAAGGGCCTGAAGCTCGACATCTGCGAGAACGGCATCAAGCACGTCACCTGGGAGATGACCGCCAAGCGCGCCGGCCGCGAACTGTTCGCCCGCCACTCGGTGAGCGAGTTGTTCGAGTGGAGCGACTTCGAGCTGGAGGACCAGGGCCGGCTGACCGAGCCGATGGTCTACGACCCGGACACCGATCACTACGTACCGATCTCCTGGCACGATGCGTTCGAGCTGGTCGGCCGCACCCTGCGCGGGCTGGACCATCCGGACCGGGCGTCGTTCTACACCTCCGGGCGGCTCGGCAACGAGGCCGCCTTCCTGTACCAGCTGATGGCACGTGAGCTGGGCACCAACAACCTGCCCGACTGCTCCAACATGTGCCACGAGGCCAGCGGACGCGCGCTGCAGGCCTCCCTGGGCACCGGGAAGGGCACGGTCGACCTCAGGGACTGGGAGGCCACCGACGCGCTGTTCATCCTGGGCGTGAACGTCGCCTCCAACGCACCCCGGATGCTCACCTCCCTGGTCGAGGCCCGCCAGCGCGGTGCCCGGATCGTGCACATCAACCCGTTCGTCGAGGCGGCGGCCGGAAAGGCGATCATTCCGCACGACTTCAAGGACATGGCCCTCCTCGACGCGACCCGCACCAGCAGTCTCAACCTCCAGGTGCGCATCGGCGGCGACATGGCCCTGCTCCGCGGTATGGCGAAGGCCGTCCTCGAACAGGCGAGAACCGATCCCCACGCCCTGGACCGGGAGTTCGTCGACCGGCACACCGCGGCCTTCGAGGAGTACCGGGAGCTGTGCGAGGCCACCTCGTGGGAGGAGCTCGAGCGCCAGTCGGGCCTCGGCCGCGCCGACATCCTCAAGGCGGCGCGCATCTACACCGACGCAGACCGCTCCATCGTCACCTGGTGCCTGGGCGTCACCCAGCACGAGCACGGCGTGGACACCGTCCGCGAGATCGTCAATCTGCTGCTGCTGCGCGGCAACCTCGGCCGCGAGGGCGCCGGTCCGTCACCGGTGCGCGGCCACAGCAACGTCCAGGGCAACCGCACCTGCGGCATCGACCACCGCCCCACCGCGGAGTTCCTGGACCGGCTGGCCGGGGCCTGCGGCATCGAGCCGCCCCGCGAGCACGGCCTGGACACCGTCGGCACCATCCGGGCGATGCACCGCGGCGAGGTGAAGGTGTTCGTCGGCATGGGCGGCAACTTCGCCCTCGCGGCACCGGACTCCGCGTTCACCTACGACGCGCTGCGCAACTGCGACCTCACCGTGCAGGTGAGCACCAAACTCAACCGCAGCCACCTCGTGCACGGCCGGCAGGCACTCATCCTGCCCTGCCTGGGCCGTACCGAGAAGGACCACCAGCGCGGCGGCCTGCAGTCCACCTCGGTCGAGGACTCCATGAGCATGGTCCATCTCTCCGTCGGCATGAAACGGCCGGCCTCCCGGCGACTGCTGTCCGAGCCCGCGATCGTCGCCGGAATGGCCCGGGCGGCCCTGCCCGACAGCCCCACCCCCTGGGAGTGGTACGTCGAGGACTACGACCGCATCCGCGACACCATGTCGCAGGTGCTCGACGGGTTCGAGGACTTCAACCGCCGGGTCCGGCTGCCGCTGGGCTTCCGCATCAAGCAGCCCGCCCGCGAACTGGTCTTCCTCACCCCCTCCGGACGCGCCGAGTTCTCCTCCGCCCCGCTGCCCGACGTCGTGCCCGAGCCGGGCACGCTGGCACTGGGCACCATGCGCTCGCACGACCAGTGGAACACCACGATCTACTCGGACAACGACCGCTACCGCGGCATCAAGAACCTGCGCGAACTGGTCTTCATGAACGAGGACGACATGCGCGAACGGGAGGTCGACGCGTTCGACCCGGTCCGTGTCGTCGCCACGGCCGCGGACGGCTCGCAGCGCAGCCTCGACGGCTTCCTCGCCGTCCCGTACGAGATGCCGCGCGGCTGCGCCGCCGGATACATGCCGGAGATGAACGTGCTGATCGCGCTCTGCGACCACAGCACCCAGAGCGACCAGCCGATCATGAAGCACGTCAGGGTCCGGATCACCGCCGCGGTCTGAGCAGCAGGGACGGAGCGCGGGGTCAGTGCGCCGCGGGAATGCGGTCCACGGAGATCCGCCTGCGGAACACCCAGTACGTCCAGCTCTGGTACAGCAGCACGAACGGCGTGAACACCGCGGCGATGACGGTCATCACCGTCAGCGTGTAGGACCCGGACGCGGCGTCGGCCACCGTCAGCGACCAGTCGCTGTCCAGTGTGGACGGCATGACCTCCGGGTACAGCGCCAGGAACAGGGTCGCGAACGTCGCCACCACGGTCAGACCGGAGAGGACGAACGCCCACCCCTCCCGGCCCAGCCGGCTGAGGAACAGGGCCGCAGGCAGCGCCGCGCACGCGACGACCAGGGTGCCCAGGCTCCGGCCGTTGCCCGAACCGGCCTGCGTCCACAGCAGGAACGCCAGGAGCATCAGCAGCGTCCCCGCGCCCAGCACCGGTGCCAGCCGCCGGGCCCGTTCCCGGATCTCACCGTCCGTCTTCAGCGCCGCGAAGGCGGTGCCGTGGCAGACGCACAGCGCCAGCGTGGTGAACCCGCCGAGGACCGCATAGCCGTTGAACAGCTCGCCCTGGCCGCCCGCGTACGACTTTCCGGCGTCGATCGCGATGCCGCGGACCATGTTCGCGAAGATCACCCCCCACAGGAACGGGGTGATCGCGGACGTCCACACCACGGCCCGCTCCCAGGAGCGCTGCCAGCGCGCGCCCGGCCGCTTGGCCCGGTACTCGAAGGCCACCCCGCGGACGATCAGGCACATCACGACGGCGAGCAGCGGCAGGTAGAAGGCGCTGAACATGGTGGCGTACCAGTCCGGGAAGGCGGCGAACGTGGCACCCGCGGCAGTGATCACCCAGACCTCGTTGCCGTCCCACACCGGCCCGATCGTGTTGATCAGCACCCGGCGCTCGGTGCCGCTCCGGGCCAGCAGCCGGGTGGTGAGGACGCCGATGCCGAAGTCGAACCCCTCCAGGAAGAAGTAGCCGGTCCACAGCAGGGCGATCAGGATGAACCAGAGGTCCGCGAGATGCATGCCGGTCCGTCCTCAGTAGGCGAAGGCGAGGGGCTGGTCGCCGTCCTCGTCCGAGGGGCGCAGGGTCGGGTCCTTGGCCGGCGGCCGCTCACCGACGTCCGGGCCCGGCCTGGCGTACTTGACCATGAGCCCGGCCTCGACCACGGCGAGCACCGCATAGAGGGCGCTGAGCGCGGCGAGCGAGACGATCTGCCTGCCCACCCCGACATCGGGCGACACGGCGTCCGCGGTCCGCTGCAGATCGAGGACCACCCAGGGCTGACGGCCCATCTCGGTGAAGATCCAGCCGAAGCTGTTGCCGGCGAGCGGGAAGGCCAGGGTGAGCACGGCGACGCGCCAGCTCCACCGGCTGAGGAAGGCGTTCATCCTGACGTTCCTGGTCAGCATCAGATGCGGGGGCTCGTCCTCGCCGGTGCGGTGGGCGGGGTGCAGCCAGAACCTCTTCCGGGTGAGCCACAGGCCGGCCGCGGCCACGGCGAGACCGGCCATACCGAAGAAGATCATCAAGCGGAAGCCCCAGTACGTCATGAAGATGTCCGGGATGTAGTCCTCACGGGACCCGCCGAACTCGCGCGCCTGCTCCTCGGCCGTGTCGTTGATGCCGGCGACGGGGGAGGAGAAGTCGCCCTCGGCGAGGAAGGACAGCGCCGCCGGGATCTCCAGCGCCACCAGATTGCGGCCCTCGCCGACGTCGCCGACGGACAGGATCGAGAAGGGGGCGGGGGCCTCGGTGTCCCAGAGCGCCTCCGCGGCGGCCATCTTCATCGGCTGCTGCTCGAACATCACCTTGGCCAGCCGGTCACCGCTGAGTGCGGTGCCGAGCCCGGCGACCACGGCGACGACCAGGGACAGCCGCAGCGAGACCCGCATCGCGGCGGTCTTCCGCCCGTCGGTCTCCGCACCCCGCCCGGCCCGCGCCAGGTGATAGGCGCTGATGCCCACCACGAGCGCGGCACCGGTGAGGAAGGCCGCGGTCAGGGTGTGGAAGACCACCACGAGAGTGGTGTCCTGGAACAGCACCTGCCAGATGTCGGTGAGCTGGGCCCGCCCGGAGACGGGGTCGATCCGGTATCCGACCGGGTGCTGCATGAAGGAGTTGGCCGCCAGGATGAACCACGCGGACAGCACCGTGCCGAGGGCGACGATCCAGATACAGGCGCAGTGCAGCCTCTTCGGCAGCCGGTCCCAGCCGAAGATCCACAGTCCGATGAACGTGGACTCGAAGAAGAAGGCGATCAGCGCCTCCATCGCCAGCGGGGCACCGAAGACATCACCGACGAAGCGGGAGTAGGCCGACCAGTTCATGCCGAACTGGAACTCCTGCAGGATGCCGGTGACGACCCCCATCGCCAGATTGATCAGAAAGAGCTTTCCCCAGAACTTGGTGGCGTGGAAGTACTTCACCTTCCCCGTCCGCACCCAGGCCGTCTCCAGTGCCGCGACGATGCCCGCAAGGCTGATGCTGAGCGGCACGAACAGGAAGTGGTAGACGGTGGTCACACCGAACTGCCATCGGGCGACGGTCTCCTGGGCGACTGCCAGCTCCACTGCGTCCCACTCTCCCTCGCCCCCGGCCCGCGGGTGGGGCCCGCCGCCGGCGGGCTCACGTCGACCTTAGGCCGAGAGGGGAGAATTCCCTTGAAACGACACATATAGCCCCACTCCGGGGACGCCGCGTACGCGACTCTGGACCCTCCGCTCCCGGGGCCGCATCATGGGAGGACGGGCCAGATCGACTCATCCCCACCGGTGAGAAGAGGCACGTCATGGATCTGTGGCTGATCTGGTTGATCGTCGCGGCCGTCCTGGCCGTGGCGGAGATCTTCACGCTCACGGCCGCGCTCGGCATGCTGAGCGCATCCGCGCTGGTCACGGCCGGTGTCGCGGCGCTCGGGCTGCCGCTGCCCCTGCAGTTCGTGGTGTACGCCGTCGTCGCCACCGTCACCGTGATGTTCGTACGCCCCCTCGCGCTGCGGCATGTGCTCCAGCCCCAGAGGGCGCGGTTCGGCATCGACGCCCTGGTCGGCAAGGCCGCCTACGTCGTGTCGGAGGTGTCGGGCCGGGACGGCAGGGTGCGGATCGACGGCGAGGAGTGGACGGCCCGCGCCTATGACGAGACGCTGGTGATCCCAGCCGGAGCAACAGTCGATGTCATAGAGATCAGCGGCGCCACCGCGTTCGTCTACCCACGGGACTGAAGCCATGGAATTCTCGGCGTTCTTCCTTGCCGGCCTGATCGTCGCGCTCATCGCGATCTTCACCGTCGTGCGGGCGGTCCGTATCGTGCCCCAGGCCCGCGCCCGCAACGTCGAGCGCCTGGGCCGTTACCACCGGACCCTGACCCCCGGCCTCAACCTCGTCATCCCCTACATCGACCGAGTGCATCCGCTGATCGACCTGCGGGAACAGGTCGTGTCCTTCAGGCCGCAGCCGGTCATCACCGAAGACAACCTGGTCGTCGAGATCGACACCGTCCTGTACTTCCAGGTCACCGACGCCCGAGCGGCCTTCTACGAGATCGCCAGCTTCCTCCAGGCCGTCGAGCAGCTGACGGTCACCACGCTGCGCAACGTCGTGGGCTCGATGGACCTGGAGAAGACGCTGACCTCCCGGGACACCATCAACAGCCAGCTGCGGGGGGTGCTCGACGAGGCGACCGGGAAGTGGGGGCTGCGCGTCAACCGGGTGGAGATCAAGGCCATCGATCCGCCGCAGACCATCAAGGACGCGATGCAGAAGCAGATGCGCGCCGAGCGGGACAAGCGGGCGGCGATCCTCGGGGCGGAGGGACAGCGCCAGTCCCAGATCCTCACCGCCGAGGGCGACAAGCAGGCCGCCGTCCTGCGCGCGGAGGGCAACCGCACCGCCGCGATCCTGGAGGCCGAGGGCCAGTCGCGGGCCATCGACGAGGTGTTCCAGGCCGTGCACCGCAACGACCCCGACCCCAAGCTCCTCGCCTACCAGTACCTTCAGGCGCTGCCGCAGCTCGCCCAGGGCTCGGGCAACAACTTCTGGGTGATCCCCAGCGAGATCACCTCCGCGATGCAGGGCGTCTCCCGGGCCTTCACCGAGATGCTGCCCCAGTCCCCGGCCACGCGGGAGAAGCCGGTGTCGGACGACATGGCCGCGCAGGCCGCCAGCGATTCCGCGCAGGCCGCGGAGGCCGCCGCGGAGGCGCTGGCCGACGCCGCCGAGGCCGACCGGACCCCGGGCGGCGGCTCGCTCCCGCCCAGCCGCCCCGTCGACGACGGCTGACCGCCACCGCGGACCGGGCCACCACGGCCCGCGGCCACCGGGAGCATCGCCCACTCACCGGGTCTCGCCGCCGTCCGCGTGGTGCAGGACCAGCAGGGCGATGTCGTCGGTGCGCTGCCCGGTCGTACCGGTGCGCTTCAGCAGGGTGTCGATGAGCCGGTCCAGATCCGAGGCATCCGCCTCGCCGAGATGGCGGGCCAGGCCCGCTACGGCGTCGTCGAGATCGACCCCGGGCCGTTCGATCAGACCGTCGGTGTAGAGGGCGAGCAGGAACCCCGGGGCCAGCGACACCTCGGTCACCGGGAAATCGGCGCCGGGATCGATGCCGAGGAGCGGCCCCGGCGGCAGGTCCACGGGCCGCGCCCCACGGTCCGGGGTGCGCAGCAGCGGCGGCGGGTGTCCGGCGCTGGCCAGCGTGGCGCGCCGGCGGGCGAGGTCGACCTGGACGTAGAGGCAGCTGGTGAACCGGTCGGCGCCGATGTCCGCGAGGAGCCGGTTGGTCCGGGAGAGGACCTGGTCGGGAGTGGTGCCCACCGTCGCATGGGCGTGGACCCCGGTGCGCACCTGGCCCATCAGGGCGGCGGCGGCCACGTTGTGTCCCTGCACGTCGCCGATGACGGCGGCGACGGCGGTGTCGCCGAGCCGGATCAGATCGTAGAAGTCCCCGCCGATGTCCATGCCCCAGGTGGCGGGACGGTAGCGGGCGGCCACCTGCAGACCGGCGACCTGCGGCAGGGCGCCCGGCAGGAGCGCCTGCTGGAGACCATGGGCCAGCTCGTGCTTGGCGTCGTACAGCCGGGCCCGGTCGAGGGCCTGCGCGATCAGCCCGGCCAGGGACGTCATGACGGCGCGCTCCTCGGCCGGGAACCGGTGGGGGCGGTCGTAGGACAGCACCCAGATGCCGACCGGCCGGCCGGAGGTGATCAGCGGCAGGAAAGCCCAGGCCTGCTTGCCGCTGAGGGCGGGCGCCTCGGGATAGGACCGCCGCATCTCCTCGGGGTCGGCGTAGAACGCAGGGGTGCCGCTGGTGAGGGCCCGCCCGGCCGGAGTGAGACCGGTGTCCAGGGGAAGTCCGTCGAGCCGCTCGATGGTCTGCGGCGCATAGCCGCGGTGCCCGGTGATCCGGAGCCGCCCGGCGTCTGCGGTGGACAGCACCAGGCCCTGCGCGCCGAACGCGGGCATGATCTGGTCGGCGACCAGGTCGATGACGTCCTGGACGCCCACGACCTCGCTCAGCCCGACGGCCAGATGCGTGAGCTGGTACAGCTGACCCGCGCGGGCCGGCACGGCGGTGTGCGGGGACCACGGCCGGGCCGGCTGGGCGGGGTGCGGCGTGCCGGAGGGCACGATGCGGACGCTGATCCCGCTGGCGTCAGGGTAGAGGTGGAAGATCAGCCACTGTCCGGGCGGGCGGCACGCGGTGAAGGACACCGGTTCGCGGCTGAGCACCGCGGCCCGGTAGCGGTCCTCGTAGGCGGGGTCGTCGAGCCAGCGCAGCGAGTGCCAGGGCAGGGTGCCGAGCAGCCGGTCAGCGTCGCTGCCCAGCAGGTCGCAGGCGCCCGAGCTCAGATAGGTGAAGCGTCCCTCCAGATCCAGTGCGCAGCTGCCGCCGGGCAGCCGCTCGACGAAGTCGGCGGCGGCCAGCCGCGGGTCTGCCGACGGGTGGCCCGCACCGGTGGACAGGACCCGGGGCGGTCCCGGCCCGGCCGGTGGTCCGCCCTGCCCGGCGGACTCCTCCAGGGCCCGGGCCAGCCGCCGGCAGCTGGAGGCGATGTTGCGCCGCTCCCGCCCGGTCATGTACGGGGGCCGGCCGGCCGGCCACATCAGCAGCAGGGCGCCCCACCGTCGCACGCCGGTGACCGGAGCGGCGACCAGCGCCAGCGGATAGGGGAGCGCCAGTGCGGTGTGCGGATAGGAACGGGCCAGCTCCTCCTGGTCGCCCACCCACACCATGCGGTCCTCGCGGACGGCATCGGCCACCGGAGCCGGAGACGCGACCGGAACCCGCGACCACGGTGCGGCGAGTCCGGCCGGTGCCCCGCACAGCGCGTCCAGGTACAGCAGCTGCTCGTCCGGAGCGAGCAGGTACAGACCGCCGATGGAGGCACCGGTCCGGCGCACGGTCTCGGTGAACGTGGCGTCCAGCTCGCCGGCGCCGGCGGCTGGACCACCCATCCCGGTCACACGGCACCTCCCCGCATCGCTGCGGAGCGTCCCGGGGCATCGGGCGACCGTCCCTGGCGAGGGACGCGGCATGAGCACACCGCAGACGCATCATCGGTCCCCCTTAGGACGGTACGCCGAGGAGAAGCGGTCGGCACTCCTTGCCTGCCGGCGCCCGCCGACACGGTCACGGCGGGCGGCTCGGGCGTCCCCGGCGGCTCCGGTGGTGCGGGTGGTCCTGGTGGTCCAGGTCGTCCGGGCGGCCTTGGTGATCCGCGCCGTCCGAGGCATCAGAGGCACCAGAAGCATCAGAGGCACCGGGCCGCCGGTCCGGGAGGGCCGGGCGGCCCGCGTCTGCGCCGCCGACGGCCGTCAGGTCCGCGGCCAGGTGCTCCAGCCAGACCTCCACCCGGACCAGGCAGGGCAGCATCGCGACGGGCACCGCCTCCGCGAGGCCGGCGGGAAGGGGCTCGGGGCGGGCCCGTACCCCGCCGGGCGGAAAGTCCGCCGCGCGAGCCGTCGCCGCGGCGATCCGGCGGGCCGCGTGCCGCGCCCACTCCCGGGCCTCCGCCGGCATCTCACCGGGTGGTGCGTGCTCGACGGGCAGCCATTGGGCGCCGAGCAGCACCCGGCTGCCGTAGTTGAGGATCGCCGGCCAGTCCGGGCCGTCCTCGGCCCGCCTCGGTGCGGGCTCGGTGCGGTACTGGGCGTACACGGCCTCGGCGGTGTGCAGCCGGTGCCGAACCGCCCGCGCGGTCTCCTCCACGGTCCGTTGCCGCACCCCGGGATCCCGCGGTGCGCAGCCGGCCGCGGCGGTGAGCGGAACCAGCGGTGCGGCCGAGCGCAGCAGTTCGGCCATCCCGGCGCGGATCTCCGCCCGCGCGCCCGCCGGCCATGCCAGCAGGCCGCACAGCAGCCCGACGGCGCTGCCGGCCAGCACGTCGATCACCCGGACCTCGGCGAGCTGCCAGGTCACCGGGGCGAGCTGGGCGAACGCCGTGGACACGACCAGTGTGAACGTGGCCTGTGCCCAGGCCGGTCCGCCCAGCGGGCCGAGCGTGAACGCCACCACCATCACCGGCACCAGCAGGGCGGCGTAGATCTCCGTGGCGCCACCGGCCTCGATCAGGAGCAGTCCGGCCAGTGTGGCGCCGGCCATCGTGCCCACGGCCGCGGACCGGACCACCGACCAGGTGGCCACCGCCGTGGTGCGGGCCAGCGTCAGCACGGCCAGCAGGACCCAGAAGCCGTGCGTCAGCTCGAACGATCCGGCCACCAGCCGGGCCACGGCGAGCCCGAGCGCGGTCCGCACGGCGTTCTGCAGCACGACGGAGCGCGGCGTCAGGTTCCCGGTCAGCCGGACGGCCCACAGCCGAGCCTGCGACGGCTCGGCGTACCAGAACTGGCCGCGGGGCAGGCCCGGCATCCGACGGGCGTCGCCCCGGGCGAGGGCGGCCGCCGCGGACGCGGTCAGGGCGGCGATGGCGGCGATCAGGACGGCTGTGCGGCCCCGCAGCACCTGGTGCAGCGCCGTGGCGTCCTGCCGCCCGGCCGGCCCGGGAGTCCGGAGGAACTCGTCGGTCATCTCCAGCAGGAGGCCGGTGCCGGACGCGCCGCGCGGGCCGCGCAGGGCGTCCGCGGTGGCCGTGCAGCACGAGCCGATCCCTTGCAGGAGCGTCCGCGACGGCCCGTCGCAACCCGGCGGCACCGGCTGCCCGGCGAGGGTGCCCAGCTGGAGCAGCAGACGCCGGGTCGCCGCGCCGGCCTGTGCGAGGGCCCGGTCGCTCCGTCCCGCCCCGGTGGGTCTGCCGCCCGCCGGCATCCTGGAGAGGCGAAGGCTCCGCCCGGCGGCGCGGAGGTCCCGGAGCGGTGGGAGCGTGCGGTCTCCCGGGCGCGCCAGGGCGGAGGCCGTCCGGGCGGCGAGCCCCAGGGCGTCGGCGATCCGGTCGCGGTACGTCGGCGCGCGAGGCTCCGGCAGGACCAGCCGTTCGCACAGGGCCAGCAGCACGCACCCGATGGCCACTCCGGCCAGGCGCTGCGGGAGGGTGCCGGGCGCATAGGGCGGGAAGCAGGCCAGGATGTAGAACAGCTGCAGGCCCGGGGTGACTCCCGCGATCCTCGGTCCGCACGCCGAGCCGAAGGTGAGGACGAAGCCGATCAGGAGCATCCCGGCGACGGCCGGTGCCGTGCCGACCGCGAGCGCGGTGCCGAGCGCGGTCAGCGCCGCCGCGGCCGGCAGGGCGCACAGGACGGCTTGCGCACGTTCGGCCGCCGATCCGGACAGCGGCGACAGCACGCCCAGGGCGATCGGGGTGAACAACGCGTACAGCGCGGCCGAGGGCAGGTCCAGCACGTAGACCGCCGGGTAGAACCCGGCGGCAGCGGCCAGGGTCACGCGCACGGCGCGCCGTGCAGCCTCCAGGAACGCCGGCAACGACGGCCGCTCGGGCACACGCGCTCCTCTCCCCGGCGCCCGCCCCAGGCCCGTGGCACGGTCCTCGCCGCCACTCGTCTCCATTGTCGGCGGATCACCCGGCCGGGCGACTTTTCGTCGGCCGCCGCGGTGACCGGGAAGGGCGATGGCGAGGGGCCGTCCGTGAGGCAGACCCGGCGCCGTGATCACCGCTTCCGGAGATCCCAGGACCGACCTGCGCTGCTACCTGCAGTCGGCCCGCGACGCCCTGCTGTGGAGGCTCGAGGGCCTCCCGGGGTACTCCGTCCGCCGCCCGGTGACACCGACCGGGACGAACCTCCTCGGCCTGGTGAAACACGCGGCCACGGTGGAGTCCGGCCACCTCCGCGACACTTCGGCCGGCCGTCCGGCGAGCCGCTGCCCTGGGGCGCGGACGGCGCCGAGGCCGAAGCGGACATGTGGGCCACCGCCGACGCGTCATGCGCCTCCGTCGTGGGGCTCCACCGCCCGGCCTGGAAGCACGCGGACGCCACGATCGACGCGCCGGCGCCGGAGACGACCGGCGGAGCGCCGTGGTGGCCGCCGGGAAGGACGAGGTGACGCTGCATCACGCGGTGGTGCGCGTGATCGCCGGCACCCGGCGGCACGCAGGCCACGCCGGCACCCTCCGGGAGCTCATCGACGGTGCTGTGGGGATGGGCGAGGGTGAAACCGGCGTGCCGCCGGTCGACCGGGCGGGGTGGGAGGCTCACCGCCGCCGGCTGGAGGACGCGGCGCGGGAAGCCGACCGCAGCGCGCAGCTGCCCGCCCGCACCGCCCGCACGCCGGCCCCGGCCCGGGTTCCGGATCCGCCCGGACGTCAGGCCGGTCCGCCCCCCGCGACGGCACCTCCCGGCGCGCGCCGCACGGGGAGCATCGTCGGGACGGGGTCACGGGTGAGGAAGTCGAGGATGAGCCGGTTGACCTCACCCGGTTTCTCGAACGGCAGCGTGTGCGAGGTTCCGGGGACGACGGCCAGCTCGGACCGGGGGATCGCGCGATACAGGGCGATCGTGTGCTCGAGGGTGACCAGGTCGTCGTCCCCGGCGAGAACCAGCGTGGGCGCGCTGATGCGAGCCAGGTCCTCGGGGGAGAGGGTCGGCTCGGTGCGGAACATGTCGACCAGCTTGCCCACGACGACCGGCCAGTGAGCGGGCCCGTCGGGCGACACGGACTCGTAGGGTTCACGGAACACCGCCAGGTCAGGGGCGTCGGGGGCGACCGCGTCGAGCATCTGGGGTGCCGCGCTGCTCTGCGGGGCCGGGAGGAAGTTCGCACTCATGGCCACGACCTTGTGGACCAGGTCGGGCCGGGCGATGGCGACGAGCAGTGCCACGATCCCGCCGTCGCTCCATCCGACGAGGTGTGCGGGCCCGTCGACGAGCGTCTCGAGGAGGTCGATCGTGTCCCGGGCCATGTCCTCGTACGTGAGCGGCCCGTCGACGTCGGCCGTGTGCCCGTGCCCGCGGCGCTCCGGCAGGAACAGGCGGAACCGGTCCGCGAGGTCCGCCCGCTGCGCACCCCAGGTCTCGTTGGTGCAGAGACCGCCGTGCAGAAGGACGAGCGGGTCACCGGCACCGTCGGTCTCGTACCACGTCCTGACGCCGGGGAGTTCCACGTAGGCGCCCGTCGGGTCCGGATCCTTCCGGTGCTCCGTCATCCGTGGCTGACCGATGCCCAGCAGGTTCCCCTCGCTGTCCCGGAACCAGGCGCCGCGCTCGCCCTCAGCGCCCTTGCCGGGGTAGTTCCCCTCGATCTCGGCGATCCCGTCCCGCGTACGGAGCCCCGGCACGTCCACGTCCTCGAGGACCACACCGCGCCGCCGGAGCTCCGACACGACCGCCTCGATGTCGTCGACCTCGAACGCCATCTGGGTGAAGGTGCCGGGCGAGCCGCCCGTCGACCGGAACACGGCGAACTCCGCTGCTCCGCACCGGTACAGCAGCCCACCGGGCCGTTCGTCCACGGGCTCGAGACCGAGTTTCCCGGAGTAGAAGCGCCGCGCCCGGTCGAGGTCCAGAGCCGGAAGCCTGGCGGCGATCCGTGCCCCGGTCAGAGGATCCCTGTCGTCTGTGCCCATACAGATCACTGTGCCGCGATCAGCTCGCCGATAAATCCCTTATGTCAGTTTTCGACTCTTATCATTGCTCGATGCTGCTTGTTCCGAGATGGGCCTTGCTCTCGTCGGGGTGCGCGCCTGTCCTGCTGATCGCGGGCTGGGTGGTCGCGGCGCTGCTGGAAGGCCCCGCCTACGACCCCGCCACGGAGACGATCAGCGTGCTCGCGGCATACGGGGCCTCGGGATACTGGGTGATGACCGGGGCGTTCGTGGCGCTGGGCACCTGCCACCTGCTCACCGCCTGGGCCCTGCGGGCAGCCGCCGTCGCCGGGCGGATGGCGCTGGCCGGGGGCGGCGCCTCGGCGGTGGTGGTGGCCATGGTGCCCACGCCCAGCGACGGAGGTTCCCTGCGCCACGGCGCCGTTGCCGCGGTCGGGTTCACCCTCATGGCGGTGTGGCCGGTCCTTGCCGCCAGGGCGGGTACCACCGTGCCCTGGGCTCTGCGGCCCGCACCGTCCCTGGTGGCGACCGCCGTGATGGTCGTGAGCGCCGCATGGTTCGTCTTCGAGATGCACCGGCAGGGTGCCGCCGGCGCCGCCGAGCGTGTCGTGACGGCCCTGCAGTCCCTGTGGCCCCTCATGGTCGTCATCTCCTGCCTGCGCCATGCCGAGGGCCGCGGCGGGCCGTAGGCCTGACGGCTCGTCAGAGGGGGCGGTCGTCCCCGGCCGGTACCGCGCGCGCCGGGCGCCGCCGTCGGCGGTCACGGCGCGGCGGGCAGCCAGGTGTGGGCGGCACGGACCAGCGCGGTGACCCCGGTGGTGAGAGTCGGTTCGACGACGGGGGCGAAGCGCGGGGAGTGGTTGGAGGGCAGGCCCCGGGCGATGTGCTCGACGGCCGCGAAGTCCCCGGCACCGTCGAACACCTGGGGATCGGCTCCCCCGAGGAGCCAGTAGACGCAGGGCGCGCCGGCGGCGTCGGCGAGGACGCCCACGTCCTCGCTGCCCGTGACGGGCCCGGGATCGAGGACGATGCGCTCCACGGCGGCAAGGACCGTCTCGCGGACGGCCGCCTCGTAGGTGCGGACGTTCACGTCCAGCTCGGCACGGTCGGCGATGACGTTGGCCGCGCTGCCCGCATGCAGCGCTCCGACCGTGAGGACCGCCGTGGAGGTGCCGGGTACCTCTCGGGCGACCACGCCCTGCAGCCGCAGCACGGCCGCGGCGGCCATCACCACGGGGTCCACGGTGGTCTCGGGGCGCGAGCCGTGACCCCCGCGCCCGTGCAGGACGATGTGCAGGGTGTCCGAGGCGGCGAAGGCCGGGCCGGGGTGCAGCCCCGGCATCCCGGCCGGGACCGGGGCCACGTGCTGGCCCAGGACGACGTCCGGTCGGCCGAACCGCTCGTACAGACCGTCGTCGACCATCGCCCGGGCACCGCGCCCGGTCTCCTCGGCGGGCTGGAAGACCAGCATCACGGTACCCCGCCAGCCGGACCTGTCCCCGGCCAGCTCCGCGGCGGCGCCCAGCAGACAGGTGACATGGACGTCGTGTCCGCAGGCGTGCATCACCGGAACGGGCGAGCCGTCCGCGCCGGCGCCGTGCGCGGTGCCGGCGTACGGCAGGCCGGTGTCCTCGCGCACCGGAAGGGCGTCCATGTCGGCGCGGAGCAGGGCGGTGGGACCGTCGCCGTTGCGCAGCAGACCGACCACCCCGGTGCCGCCGACACCGGTGGTGGTCTCGTATCCCAGCGCTCGCAGCCGGCCGGCGACGATCGAGGCGGTGCGGGTCTCCTGGAAGGCGAGTTCGGGGTGCGCGTGCAGGTCGCGGTAGAGCGCGGCCAGGTCCGGGGACGTACTCGCTGCCGTCATGGGCAGGTCTCCGTGGTGAACTCGGTCGACGTGGGCGTGCGTTGCCGAAGCCGGTGCGGCCCGTCGACGCGGAGCGGCCCGTCGGCGGGAAGCGCTGCAGAACTCGGTGTCGTGCCGGACCGGCGTCGTGCCAGAATGCCGCGCATGCCAGTTCGATACCCGCGCCCCCTGCGCCGAGGTGACCGTGTCGGCGTCACCTCCCCGTCCAGCGGAGTGGCGAACGAGATGCACGAGCGGCTCCAGGTCGCCGTCCGCGAGGTGGAGGCCCACGGGTACGAGGTCGTCGTCGGCGCCTGCATGGACGGTTCCGGGCATGTCAGTGCCCCGGCCGCGGACCGCGCGCACGAACTGATGTCCATGCTGACCGATCCTGCCATCGCCGCCGTGGTGCCGCCGTGGGGCGGGGAGACGGCGATCGACCTGATCCCCCTGCTCGACTGGGACCGGCTGCGGGAGGCGGAGCCGACCTGGCTCGTCGGCTTCTCCGACCTCTCCACCCTGATGACGCCGCTGACCCTGCTCACCGGGACGGCGACCGTCCACGGCAACAACCTCATGGACACGCCCTACCAGGTGCCCGAGGGGCTGCTGTCGTGGCTCGACGTCGTCACCGCGCCTGCGGGGCACCGGTTCACCCAGACGCCGCCCGGCCGCCACCGGAGCGCAGGATTCGACGACTTCGCCGCCTTCCCCGGCGTACGCGCGTACACGCTGGACTCCCCGGGCACCTGGACCCGGCTCGACGGCACAGCCGGCTTCGAGGCCGAGGGGCGGCTGGTCGGCGGGTGCATCGAGACCCTGTGCAACCTCGCGGGGACGCCGTACCTGGACCTCTCCGGGTTCGCCCGGGACGAGTCCCCGGACGGGCTCCTCGTGTACGTGGAGGCGGGCGGCGACGACGCCTTCACCATCTGCCGCAACCTGCACGGCATGCGGCTCGCCGGGTTCTTCGACCACGCCAACGCGGTTGTCGTCGGCCGGACCGGCGCGCCGGACAGCGGGACGCTCACCCAGCACGAGGCCGTCCTCGACGCGCTGGGCTCCCTGGACGTGCCGATCCTCGCGGACGTGGAGTGCGGTCACGTCCCGCCGTATCTGCCCGTCGTCAACGGAGCGTACGGAAGGGTCGTCCACGCGCCCGGCCGGAGCGAGCTGACGCAGACGCTGGTCTGACCGCGACGCCCGCACCGGCCCGCCCGGACGGGTTCACCGGGGTGCGAGGGCCTTGGTGTGCTGCGCGGCCGTCAGCCTGCGCACGAGGAGGAGGGCGAGCACCGCCGCGACGATGTCGAAGCCGGCGGAGGTCATCACCAGCGCCGCGGCCTCGTGGACGGCCTCGACGTCCTCCGCCCTCGCGTACGTCCTGGAGGCGTACCGGTCGAAGACGACGGCCCAGACCCAGGCACCCCACCAGGCGTTGAGCAGGCCGCGGTGCTGCAGCTCGCCCGCGTACGGGTCGGCCTGGGAGGCGCGCAGTACATCGGCGGCGACACCCCGCGGGATCCAGAGGTTGGCGATCGGGACGAACCAGGAGCCGATCGCCCAGCCCGGGGTCCTGCGCTGGGTGTCGGGTGCGAAGACTCCCGCGTTCCCGCGCACCCGGTGGAACCAGATGATGAAGAGCGTGCCGGTGGCCACCAGGGCGATGCTGTACAGGACGCCGGACCCGAACATCGCGTAGTCGGCCCGGTTCACCTCCGCCTCGCCGAGAACGCCCGCGCCGCCGGAGGCGACCCGGCCCGTCAGCGCCCGCATGTTGAAGGACGCGGCGATGATCAGCAGATCGGCGACGATGACGAGGCCGAGCAGCACGGTGACGGCGTGCGAGAGCCCGACCGGTGAGCGCAGCACCCGGACGGGCGCCGGCCCGGGCGGGACGGGCGCGGACATCGGCGCATGCGTCATGAGGGAAACCCCCGGAGAGAACGGAACCGCGGCGCGCCCTCCCCGGAGCGGCGCAGCGAACGAATGTACGAGAATGAGCGGCCCCGGACCTTACCTCATCCGTCCCCGGCCGCTCCGGCCCGTCGGCCCGTCGGCCGACCCCGCGCTGCGCACTCCCGTGGCACGGCGGGACGGTGCCGTGACAGTGCCGTGATCTACGGCTGACAGCATCTCCGCATGGCAAAGGTGAGATCGTCCAGGCGGCGACGGCTGCTCGTGGCCGCGGGAATCGCGGGGGCCGTCGCGGTCGGGGCGTGGTACTACCACGTGTCGTCGTGGCCGGCGAAGGCGCACTCGGACGAGGTGTCCGCCGCGAGCGCCCTGGCGGCGGTCGACGTGGACCGCCGTCTGGACGAGGTGCTCGGTGCCCTGCCCGGCCGCCCGCAGCTCCTCGGCGACGCGGCACTGGACCGCTGCCTCCGCATCGGGGAGTTCGAGGGCGCTCCCCCCGGGCCGATGCACTGCCAGTGGCAGAAGGCCCGGTATGTCTCGTTCGAGGGTGATCCCGGCGAGGCGGCGCAGAGCTGGCACTCCGCCCTCGAGGGCGGGCAGTGGGCCGGTTCCCGTGCACCCCTGCCGCCCGGCTCCGCGTACAGCGCCGAGCGTTACCGGTACATCGACGACGCGGCCCGGTACTACCTCATCGTCACCATGGTCCGCGACAGCGGTTCTCTTCCGCTCCTCGACAACGAGCTGTACCTCGAGCAGCCCCAGAAACACCGCCGGGAACACCGGGAGTTCGGCTCCTGGGAAGCGGCGGAGCAGGCCCTGGCCGACGGCCGGGGCGTCGCTGAGGTCTCCCTGGTCCGGGCCTACTACGCCGAGGGCGAACTCCCGCGGCCGCCGTACTGACGGCCGTGTGCCGACGGCCTCGACCGGCTGAGGTCATACTGATCACATGATGGCTGTGCCGCTTTCCGTACTGGAAGTCGCGATGGTTCAGGCCGGTACTTCCGCCGCCGACACCCTGCGCGACACGACCGAGTTCGCCCGGAGAGCCGAGGAACTGGGTTACCGCAGACTCTGGTACGCCGAGCACCATCACTCGCCCGCCATCGGTGCGTTCCCTCCCGTCGTGCTGATCGCCCACGCCGCCGCGTCGACCTCGTCGATCCGGCTGGGCTCCGGTGGCGTCCTGGCACCCAACCACGCGCCGATCGTCCTGGCCGAGCAGTTCGGTACGCTCGCCGCGCTGCATCCCGACCGGATCGACCTCGGCATCGGCCGCGGCCCCGGCACGCTGGACGAGCCGACGGCCCGGGCCCTGCGGCGTGGTGCGGGGCCGGCCACTGACGACCAGTACCGCGACGACGTCGCGGCCACCCTGGGCTTCCTCCTCGACGACGACGTGGCCGCGCACGGCCCGCCGCCGGAACCGTGGCTGCTGGCCTCCAGTACGTCCGGCGCCGGCCTGGCCGCGCGGCTCGGCCTGCCGGTCGCCGTCGCCCATCACATCCGGCCCGACAACACCGCTGCCGCGATCGACCACTACCGAGCCCGTTTCACGCCGTCCCCGTGGTGCCCGGGCCCGCGTGTCCTGCTCTGTGTGGAGACCGTCTGTGCCCCGACCGAGCAGGAGGCGGCCTGGCTCGCCGGCCCGATGAACGTCGTCAAGGCCGGGCTGCTCAAGGGACGGGGGGACATACCGTTCCCTCCGCCCGCGCAGGCGGCCGAGCACCCCTTCACGGAGGAGGAGCTGCGCGGCCTGGCCGGCTTCCGGGCCCACCAGGCGTACGGCACCCCCGAGACGGTCGTGCGCCGCCTCACGGAACTCGTCGACACCACGGGCGCACAGGAACTGATGCTCGTCACGCCCGTCCACGCCCTGAAGGACCGCCTGCGCTCGTACGAACTGATCGCCCGTACGAGCACCGTCTGACGCCGTGTGAGGCCACCGTCAGGTCGGTCGTGCGCGGGTGTCCGTGCCGACTGCGTCGATCGCTGCTCGTGCTGCCTGTTCGACCAGTGAGATGCCGTGGGACATGGTGGTGTTGCCGCTGCTGAGGACGGAGATGAGGTAGCGGCGTCCGTGCACGGTGATGTGGCCGATGCTGTTGATGATCCACAGGCCGGTGGTGTCGCGTTGCAGCCAGCCGTTCTTGAGGGCGTACCGGGACTTCGGGGTGCCGGCCGCGGACACGCCCCAGTCCTGGTCGGGGGTGACGGAGCCCATCAGGCGGCGGATGTAGGCGCGGGAGGCCCGGTCGAGGCCTTCGGGCGGACGGGCGGAGGCTGCCGGTTCCGGGGCGAAGACGGCGCGCAGCAGTCTGACCTGATCTGCAGCCGTTGTCCGGGTGAGGCCCCAGCGGACGCCGGGGCCGCCGTGTGTGGCGGCGAGGCCCAGCCGGGCGTTGGCCGCGTCGAGGCCCTCGGCGCGGCCGATGGCCCGCCACAGGACGTTCGCCGCGTCGTTGTCGCTGGTCCTGATCATGGCCTCGGCCATGTCGTGCTCCGCGGCTGTCAGGCCCCGGTTCTGGTCCTGCGCCATGAGCAGCAGTGCCGCGAGGATGTTCACCTTGATGATGCTCGCCGAGTCGAACGTCGTCCCGTGCCCGAATGCGGCGATCTCCTGGTCGGCGCCGTCCAGACCGAGCACCGCGACCGCCAGCCGCGTGTCGCCGCCCGGCAGAACCGGCCTGAGCGCCCGGGCGAGCGCCGCGCCGGGGTTCTCGCGCGGCGCCGCCTGCCCGGGGGCCGGTGCGCTGGTCCGCTCCGTGGGTGCCGACGTCTGGTGGGCCGCGCCGGTGGCGGAGCAGGCGGCCAGCGAGGCCGCGACGGCGGTGGCCGCGCAGACCCTCAGTGTGCGCTTGCGCTGATGTTGCGTCGGCTGTGTCCGGTCGGGCTGTTTGTCGGGCATCGCGGGGCAGGCCTCGGCATTCCTGGGGGAGGAGGCGACAAACAATCAGAAAATATGACAAATAAGCTGCGAATGGTGGCCGACACACGGGCAGCGCTGCCGCGTTCCGCAGGATGTGAGACCAGGGCGGGGCCATGGCGTTCCCGATGAGCCGCGACGTGACGCCTCGGCGGACCGGGCCGTGGATCAGAGCCGTTCGGTGTGCCGCGCGCTCCCGTACCGTCCCCTGCCGCATGGCCGCGGGTTCCGGGCCCGGTCAGCCGGGCGCCCCGGAACCGACCCGCCGTACCCCCAGGTCCGGCCCGATACGCAGGGCTCCGATCGCTGTCCGGTGCCGGCGCGGGGGCCGGCCCGGCGATGGTGACCAGCCGGCGGTCGTTCCCGCCGAGGGGTCAGCGGGTGAAGGTCACCCGGTGCTCCTCGAGGGCTCCGCAGTCGGAGCCGTGGACCTGCACGTGCACATTCCCGATGTGGCCGCCCCGGTCGACGCAGCGGGCCCTGCCGCTGACGTACACCGGTCCCGCGTACGAGGTGTAGCGCCCGTAGTCGTCGGCCCCTTCCTCGGTGCCGGGGACGTAGACCCGTGCGGACATGTCCACCGCGGGGCCGGGGTTGTCGCGGATGGTCGCGACGCAGTTCTCGCCGTTCGCGGAGTTGTACGTCGGGTACACCGTGCCCAGCGAGCCCACGGGCGCCGAGTTCACGGTCCGGTGGCCGCTGCCGCAGACCGCCTGCGGGGTGGTGCCGGGTGCGACGGCCGCGGGGGCCGCCAGGGCGGTCGTGGCCCCCACCGACAGGACCGCTGACGCGGTCGAGGCCAGCACGGTTCGGGTGGAACGCAGATGTCACCCCTGGTGAGTCCTGGTGGTGGTTGCTCCCGTCCGGTGTGACACGCGGTACCCGCCGTGGTTGTGCCGTGCGGTGAACTCGTGCACCGGGGGCCAGGAGCGGCCGGGACGATCGCGTCACATTCCCTTCGTCGGTTTTCGGCCCGCGGAGACCCGGCCGGGCGGGACCCGTGTCGCGGTGCCCCTCGCGCCCGCGGTCCGTCGACCGGGTGCCGCGAGCAGCGCACGGGAGGCGGGCGCCGCGGAGCGTCCTCGAGGCCGGCGGGGGCGCCGGGGGAGGACTTCCGGCCCGACGGGCCGCCGCCCGGGCGTCCGCAGACGCTCCCGCGGACGGCGCGTTGACGTCGCTCCCGCCCGGGCGCGGCCCGGCCCGGGCTTCCCCGGGCGACCCGGGGGGCAGACGGCAGGGGTGTGTGGGGGACGAGGCCGGTGGTCCGCAGCGGACACCGGGGAGCCAGGGGGTCGGACATGGTGCGTGTTCTCGTGGTGCACGACGCTGCGCTGCTGCGGTCGGCACTCGTGCAGCTGCTGCGTTCCGTCGACGGGCTCGAGGTGACGGCGATGCCCTCCCGGGGTGACGACCTGGACGAGAACGACTTACCCGTGGACGTGTGCGTCGTCGACGGGGACTGCCTGGACGGGGTGGAGGACATCGGCGGCGCGCCGTTCCGGAGCCGGTGCGGTGTCCGGCTGGTCGTTCTCGGTGCCCCGGAGCGGCCCGGGGTGCTGCGCAGGGCGTACGACTCCGGGGCCCTGGGGTTCGTCGACCTGGACGCCCCGTCGGGGGTGCTGGTCGCCGCGGTGCACTCGGTGGCCAAGGGCGAGCGGTTCCTCGACCAGAGGCTGGCGGTCGCCCTGCTCAGGGCATCGGAGATGCCGCTGACGGCACGTGAGCTCACGGTCGTGGCCCGGGCCGCGCAGGGTGCCTCCAACGCCGAGATAGCCGTCTCCCTGCACCTGTCCCGGGGGACCGTCCGCAACTACATGGCCAGCGCGGTGCGGAAGGTCGGCGGGCGCAACCGCGTCGACGCCATCCGCATCGTGCAGAGCGCCGGCTGGGTGTGACGGGCGGGCCGGGCACCGGGGGAGGGACGGGTCACCCCGGGGATCTGCTCCAGTGGCCCACCAGGTCCCGGTAGAGAGCCGACCGGGCCAGCAGCTCGCGGTGTGTGCCGCAGGCCGCCCCGGCACCGTCCAGTACCAGGACCCGGTCGGCCCGCACCGCGGACGAGATGCGGTGGGCCACGACGACCAGCGTGCCCGGACGCCGTGCGAGCGCCTCCTCGGCCCGCGCCTCGGCGGCCGCGTCGAGATGGCAGGTCGCCTCGTCGAGCAGGAGCAGGCGAGCCGCGGACAGATGCGCGCGCACCAGGGCCATCAGCTGACGCTCGCCCAGGGACAGGTCTCCGGGCCGGACCGGAGCGTCGAGGCCGCCCAGACGCTCCACGAGACGCTCGGCGCCGAGCCGGCGCACGGCGGTCTCGATCGCGGCCCGCCCGGCCCGCGGACGCAGGTAGGCGAGGTTGTCCCGCACCGTTCCGGTGAAGACGTAGGCCTGATGGGGGGTCAGGACGCGCAGCGCGGCCGGATCGGGGCCGTCCCCGCCCGTCACCGGATGCCCGGCCACCCGCACCACCCCGCTGCTCGGCGCGAGCGTCCCGGCGACGAGGCGGGTGAGGGTCGACTTGCCGATGCCGCTGGGGCCGACGACGGCCAGGTGCTCGCCGTCCTCGACTCGCAGGTCGAGGGCGTCGAGAACCGGCTCCGCCCGGGCCCCGTAGGCCAGCGTCACCGCACGCAGTTCGAGGGCGGGGGTGGCCCGGGGCACCGCGGGCGGCTCGGGACCGAGCCGCTGGGGCGCGTCGGTGGCGCCGACCGGAGCGGGTGGTGCCGGGCCGGTGGCCGCGGTGGCAGGCCCTGCCGGTTCCGGTACCGGTGCCGGGACGGTGCGGGGTGCGGGGGGTTCCGTCGTGGTGAAGCGCTCCAGGACCACGAGCAGTCGGGTTCCCGCGGCGCCGACGGCGGTCATCAGGGTGTGCAGGGCGGGCAGCAGGGCCTGCGCCAGGTAGGTGAACGCACCCAGCAGGGCACCGGTGGTCACCCCGCTGCCGTGCAGCCGGGGTACGGAGACCAGCAGGACCAGGACCGGGAGCTGGCCGGCCGTACCGAGGGCCAGCGTGCGCACCGCGGCCCAGCGGGCCAGGACCCGTGAGGCGGCGGCGGCGTCCGCGACGAGCAGCGCCCCGCGCCGTTCCGCCTCCGCCTGTGTCCCGCAGGCGGTGACGTCGCGCAGCGCCCCGCGGAGCCGCGCCGCATGGTCGCCCAGTGCCTCGTCGGCGGTGAGGGCCCTCCGCTGCGCCGCCGCCATCGGTCGCAGCGTGACCAGGAACAGCGTCAGACCCCCGGCGAGCGGCGGCACGACGACCACCAGCAGCACCGGATCGAGCGAGAACAGCCCCACCAGCGCCCCGGCGGCGGTGAAGACGAACGAGCGCAGCGTCAGCACCAGACCGGCGAAACTGTCCCGCACGATCTCGACCTGGTTGGTCAGACGCGAGACCGCCGCGCGGTCCCCGCCGCCGGGACGGGCCAGGGCCGCGGCCAGCGACTGCGCGACCGCCCGCCGCACGAGACGGTCGCGCAGCGGTTCCGTGAGCCCGGCGAGCTGGGCGAAGACGCCCCTGACCACGGGCGCGCCGAGCACCACGGCGACGGCGGCGACCGCGAGCCAGCCCAGTCCCGTCCCCGTGTCCCCGGCGAGGAACCCCCGGTCGACGGCCTGGGCGACGCCGTAGCCGACCAGAAAGGTCTGCGCCGACTCGGCCACCGACCACGCCGCGAGCCGGGCGAGGACGCCCTTGCGCCCGGCGAGGAAGCGACGGGCGGGCGGCACGAGACGACGCAGCGGCCCGGACCCGGCGACATGCTCCGCCGCACGACCACCGTCCGGTGCAGTCACCGCGGCACCTCCCTGTGCGGCGCGGCGGACCGGTCCGGCCCCGGCCCGCCCTCGGCGGCTTCACCGCCCAGCGGCCCGCGGGCCTGCGCCTCCGGGCCGAACGGGCCGGCACCGCCCTCGCCGGTGGAGGAACCGCTCCGGAACACCTCCCGGTAGGCGGCCTCCTCCCACAGGCGCCGGTGGGTGCCGACCGCCCGGACCCGCCCGCTCTCCAGCCAGATCACCCGGTCCGCCCGCGCCGCGACGGAGGGGCGGTGCGCCACGACCAGTCGCGTGACATCCCCCAGCGAGTGGTTGAGGGCCCGGTTCACGGCGTGCTCCGTGGCGGTGTCGAGGCTGGAGGTCGCGTCGTCCATGACGAGCAGCCGGCCCGCGTGCGCGAACGCCCGGGCCAGGCCCAGCCGCTGGTACTCGCCCCCGGACAGCGGAGCCTCGCGGAGCGGGGTGTCGTACGCGTGCGGCAGCCGCCGTACGAAGGCGTCCGCGCCCGCCGTCCGCAGGGCCGCCCGCACCCGGTGCGACGGCGCCGTGCGTCTGCCGGCGGCGACCGCCTCCGCCACCGTGCCCTCGCCCAGTTCGGGGCGTGCGAAGGCGAAGCCGACCTCCGTGCGCAGGCTGTGGGGGGTCAGCAGGTCCAGGGGGGTTCCGTCCAGCAGGACCTCCCCCCGGTCGGGGTCCGTGAGCCGGCCGGCCACGGCGGCCAGGACGGACTTCCCGGCGCCGCTCCGGCCCACGACGGCGGTGGTCAGACCGCCCGGCACCACCACCTCGTCCACCCGCAGCACCTCGGTCCCCCCGCGCACGACCCGGACGTCCCGCAGCTCGAGGGTGCCCGGACCGCCCGGCGGCAGGGTCCGGGGCCCGTGCACCAGGGCGGGCAGCTGCTCCAGGACCGCCGTGCGCTCCCGCGCCGACCTGCCGCGCACGACCGCGCCGAGCAGGGTCGCCGCGCCGCCGAAACCCGCGGCGAGCTGCGCGTACCGGGACACCGCCAGCAGTCCGCCGACGCTCAGCGCGCCCGCGGCCAGCCGCAGCCCGCCGACGGCCGTCGCGGCCACCGTGAGCAGCGGGACGAGGACCCCGCCGAGGGCCAGCGCCCGCCCGTGCAGCAGCCACATGCGCTCGCCCAGCCGGGACAGGTCGGCCAGCGGACGCAGTACGCGCTCACGTTCGGCAGCCGCGGTCCCCGCCGCGGCGATGGTCTCCGCACCCTCCAGGGCCTCCAGCAGCCGGGCGGCGATCTCCGACTGCACCCCCTGGTAGGCCCGCACCGACGTGCCCGTGTCGCGTGCGAACGTCCGCAGCACCAGCGCCAGCGCCGGCAGCCCCGCCAGCACGCACAGCGCGGCCCACACGTCGACGAAGGCCAGCGCGAGCAGCGCACCGGCCGGAGTGATGAGCGAGGCCGCCAGCGAGGCCCTGGCCGATGGGGCGCTCCCCGCGTCGGCCGCGTTGAGCGTCAGCCGTGCGGCGACGTCACCGCGGGAGAGCGGGCGGGCCAGATCCGGTACGGCGTACAGCATGCCGTGAAGGGCGCGCGAGCGGATCCATGCGGTCCAGCCGGCGGTGCAGCGGCCGGTGCACAGCGCGGCCAGCCCGTCCAGGAGCACCTCGCCGACGAGCAGCGCGACGCTCGCCGCGAGCCAGTGGCCGGCGGCGCCGCCGTGCAGGAGCAGGTCCAGGGTGCGCCCCAGGACCAGGGGCAGGGCGACGGCGACCGCTGCCCCCGCCACCGAGAACAGCAGCACCAGCAGTCCGGGCACGCGGCCCGGCGACCTGTGCCGAGCGCCCGCGGCCGGCACCGGAGGCGGCTGCCGCCGCCCGGCCGGGGTGGTTCCCACCAGCCGCCCCTCCTCGTGGTCGGTGCGCCGCCCCGGGGTGCGGCGACGCGGCGGGGGGGGCGGGGCCCCCCGGGGGGGGGGGGGGGGAC
>NZ_JBAGKH010000024.1:0-101095 GCF_036689765.1 Streptomyces poriticola | reverse complement strand
CACCGGGCAGGGCGGGAACGGCGTCGTACGGGTCGTGCAGTTGAGGTTGACGCAACCACGCGCTGAAGATCCACAGCGTGATTGACCGGCCACGTCCCAGAGACAGTGGACTGCTGGGCCTTCTGGGCCTCGTCAAGTAGCTACTTCGGCCTCCAGATCACCCCCTCGTTGGGGGCCAGCACAAGCGAGTCGCCGCTCGCGGAGGCCGCAGGGCAAGTGGAAAGGGACCGCCCCCAGTCACGGCCACCGAGGATCTGGTCGATAGGAACCGTGCGATCAATCAAGTTGAGCGTGATCAGGAGGCTTTCGGCCCCTGGCTGTCTGGAGCGCGTATAGGCCAACACTTCGGTGGGGCTGTCGAGGAATTCGATCACGCCGAGTCCGAGTGCCGGTTGGTTGCGGCGCAGATCCAGCAGTGCCCGTGTGAGCCGGAGCAAGGATCGGGGATCATCTTCCTGCGCTACTGCGGTGCCTCCGGGGGGAAGCGTCAGGGGAAGCCAGGGACATACGCCTGGCTTGGTGAACCCCGCGGTCGGGCCGTCGTTCCAAGGCATGGGAGAGCGTGCGGGATCGCGGCTCAGTCCGGGGGCTCTCAGTCCCCAGGGGTCCCGGATGTCTTCGGGAGTGATGTCCGCGTTTGGTAAGCCGAGTTCGTCGCCGTTGTACAGGATGGCTGTGCCAGGCAGGGTGAGGAGCAGCATCATGGCGTTGGGGGCTTGTGCTGTTCCGACTCGTGAGGCAACCCTCGGGTCGTCGTGGCTGCCCATGACCCAGGTCGGCACCGCCGTGCTGGGAAGCACACGGGTGACGGCGCGAACGAGTTCTCTGATGGCCTGGGCCCGCCAAGGGGTCTGGAGCAGGCCGAAGTTGATGGGGAGATGGATTTCGTCGAGGTCGCGGCCGAAATAGCGGCTCCAGGCCGACCAGTCGTATTCGTGGATCTCTCCCATGGAGATACGCGCGTCCAGACCTTCCCCGTACGAGTCGAGTAGCCTGCGGAAGTCGCGGTAGATCTCGTGGATGTCGGGATGTCCCTGGTCGTAAATGTGCTGCTGGCTGTCGTAGTCGCCCATGGGGCGGTGATGGGCCGTGGCACCTTTTGGTGCCGGGGGGTTGTCAGGTAGTTCGGGGTCTTTGGCAAGGAGCGGGGCGCAGTCCACGCGGAATCCGTCGATGCCGCGGTCGAGCCAGAAGCGCGCTACGTCGAACATGGCCTTTTTGGCCGCCGGATTACGCCAGTTCAGGTCGGGCATGGACGACAGGAATGAGTGCAGATAGTACTGGCCGCTTTCGGGGTCCTGGGTCCATGCGGGTTCCCCGAACAATGTGATCCAGTTGTTGGGTGGCCCGCCGCCGGGGGCCGGATCTCGCCATATGTACCAGTCGCGCTGGTGACTGTCCGGTCCCGCTCTCGACTCGCGGAACCAAGGGTGCTCGGCGGATGTGTGATTGGGCACGTAGTCGATCAGTACGCGCAGACCATGGCTGTGCGCCGTGCGGATGAGTGTGTCGAAGTCTTCCAGATCCCCGAAGAGGGGATCGACCGCGGTGTGATCCCGGATGTCGTACCCGAAATCCTCCATGGGCGAGGAGAAGAAGGGCGACAGCCACAGCGCGTCGACACCGAGGGAGGCAAGGTAGGGGATCCGCTGGCTGATGCCTCGCAGATCACCGACGCCGTCCCCGTTGGCGTCGAGGAAACTCCGCGGATAGACGTGGTAGATCACAGCGCCGTTCCACCAGGACCGCTTGGTCATCGGCTGACAACCCGGCCGCGCTCAGAAGGAGCCGGTCTCGCAACGGCGGACCCAGTCAGTCGCTGCAATTGCGTACGCGGGATCCGGGTTCAGTTTGTCTTCGCGCCGGCAGGCTTCCACGTACTTGATGGCGTGCGGGTCCTCGGTCGAAAGGGCTCGTTCGGCGAGTGTGGCGTAGTCCTGGGCCGGCTCCTCGGGGTGATGCTCACGTTGTCCGGTGCCGTAGGCGCTGCGGATGGCCGCCGAGAAGCGGACTGCGGCAGCGACGCTGGGCCAGTGGAGTTCGGTGGGCAGGCTCGGCAGCACCAGGCGTACCGCCGCGGGCGTGGTGAGCGCGTGGACGAAGGCCATGGGTGTCTTGTGATCGTCTGTGAGATAGCTCCCGGCGGCGGCTAGGGTGAGCCGGCTCAGCGCCCCGTCGGCGTCCTTCTCAGGGAGCAGCGAGTCCACGGCCGGCGCGAAGTCCGGTTCGAGCCATACAGTTTCGAGCCGGATCCTAAAGATCATGCCCATGCCCTGGTCGCTGCGCAGCCTGGGGACGGCCTCCCACGCTTGCGTCAGGTCCCGCTCGCGCGGTGTCGACGGTGCCTCGGGGAGTTCCTGGTACCGGGCGGCCCAGTAGCCCAGTCCGCGGGCGAGTTCCTCAAGGCGCCATGGCGTGTGGGCCTCCGTCAGCATGCGCACAGCGTGCCCGGTACGGATGACGCCGTGGCCTCCTCCTGCAGCGAAGCCCGGCAGCAGGCGCGGCCACCAGCGGGCGAGGACATCGGTCCAGGCGGCGCCGTCGAGTTCCCGCCGGAAGAATTCGGTCCAGTCGCCGAGGAGACGCATGTTGCCGAGGGCGGGGCGCCAGTTGTCGTGGGTGATCTCGTGGGAGCGCCCGTAGGTGTCCTCGTAGAGGATCTTCCGGTACGAGGACACCCAGGCTCCGATCGCGTCGGTGTGCCCGAGTTGTCCCAGGGCTTCGGCAGCCATGGGGCCGTGGTTGCTCACGCCCGGGCCGAACTCGGGCCCGGAGTCGCTGAGATACTGCAGTGCGCCGTCCAGATCGTCCACTGTTCCCCCTAAGATCGCTTCCTCTCCATGGAAGGATGCGGCGGCCCCTTGGGCAACATGGTCGATACACATTGGCTCATTCCGGGGCTGCCGGAAGGCTCGCGGCCGGCGGCCGTCCGGCACCGACGGGTGGGTTTCGGCAATGGGCACGAGGAACCGCGATCATGCATATATGCGAGCCTGTGCAGGCGGTGGCAATAGCCGCGAGGGACACGCCCATACGATCTTGGCTCATTTCAGAGGGATTTTCAGGCTGGCGGAAGCATGTGAAAACAAGACAGTCGCCTGGGCGGCGTTGACTCGGGCATTTGCCAAAACTAGAGTCCTTCCTCGGCCGTAAAGCGGCCCCTCGCCCACGCCCGGCTAGAACCCGATCCGCGTTTCGTCTAAACGCCTCTCACTGCTCATTCAGTCAGCGGTCTTCATCCGCGCCATCAATGTGGCGTCATCGCTCCGCGTGGGGCACACCTGTGCCCGTTCTCCGGGGCTGACACGTGACGACAAGGGGAATTCATGATTAAGCACACGTCGCCGATCAGTGGAATCGACGCCCACGGCGAACTCGTGGTGACCGCCGGCTACGACAACAGAGTCATTCTCTGGAATGAGTCGACCCGCACCGCTATCACCGAGGCACGCCACGACCACCTCGCTAATCAGTGCCGGTTCTCCACTTCCGGTCGCATCGTCGTGACATCGAGCAGTGACTATTCGGCCCGCTTATGGTCCGTGCCCGATCTGCGTCTCATCACGGTCCTCACGGACCAGAAGGACGACGTGGAGATGACCGTGGTCTCGTCCGACGAGACACGGGTGGCCACGGCATCGCGCGACCACATCGCGCGGATCTACGACCTGGACGGGCGGCTGATCCACCGCCTGGAGGGGCACGAGGCCGACGTCCTGTCCGTCGAGTGGGTGCGGGACGGCACCGAGTTGGTGACTACCAGCGACGACGGCACCGTCCGCCGCTGGGACGCAGCCAGCGGATCCCTGTTGAGCACCATCGACCTCGGGGACGTCGAGACGGACACGGTCGCGGTCCTGGGCGTGGACAGCTTCGCGCTCGGCAACGACGAGGGGGAGCTGATCCTTATCAGCCCGTCGGGCACGAGGCGTCACCGTGTGCACGACGCCGGGATCAAGCGGCTCGCCTACGATGCCGAGGGCGGCATCCTGCTCAGTTCCAGCTACGACCGCACGGTGCGGCTGTGGCGCCTGGACCGGGAGACGGACCCCGTCCACCTTCTGACGAGCGAGGTACCGGCCGACGTCTGGCTGCGTTCCTGCGCCAAACTGGATGCCACCCGCTGGGTCTTCGGGACTTTCGGATCGAGTTACGCCGTCTTCAACCGGGATGCCGGCAGTTGGGACCTGACCGGCGTCGAGCCCACGCCGGGCCTGAACGCGGTCGCGAGTACCCCCCTCGGGCGGTTCACGGTCGGTGACAGCGGCACTGTCCGGCGCGATGACGAGGTGTCGGCCGAACTCGGCAGCTGCTGCAACTTCGTCACCCCGGTCGCGGGCACGGTCGTCAGCGGCGGCCAGCTCGGTGCCCTGTACGACGCGACCACCGGTGCGATGCTGTACCAGCACCGCTCTCCCCTCAACTGCGCGGCCGTGCACGCGACACCGGACGGCGACATGCTCGTCGTCGGCACCTACACCGGTGAGGCGCTCGTCCTGCGCGACGAGGCAGGAACCGGACTGAAGCTGGTCGGCGAGCACCGCATCCAGGAGAACGCCATCAAGGGTGTGGCCGTCCAGGGCGACGTGCTCTTCAGCGTGTGCGCCACGGGTGCCGCGAGGTGGCATTCCCTGCCGGATCTCAAGCTTGTCGCCGACAACGACGAGGCGCACGCGCGCATAGCCAACGGCGCGGCGGCTCTTCCGGACGGACGGTTCGTCAGCGTGAGCCGCGACCTGACGCTGAGGATCTGGACCGCCGGCGGGAAGCAGCAGGCAGTCGTGCCGACTCCGCACCGCAACAGCATCAAGTGCGTCACCGTCGACCCGCACACCAGCCTGATCGCGACGGGCGGCTACCACGGCCGGGTCGCCGTCTATGACCCCGTGGCCGGTGAGTGGGTGCGCGACGCGCGGCCGACGACGGCCGGCATCTCGGCGCTGGCTGCCGCAGGCTCGCCGGGGCGGTTCCTGGCCTCCTCCTACGACGGCCGCGTGTACGAGATCGAGGCGCCTGTCGCCGTCATATCCGCCGACCGGAGCAAGTAGGAGCCGCCTGATGACAACATCCGATGAGACGGTGGTGGCACGCCTTGCGAGTGCCCCCGTCCCGGTCGGCTCCACCATCATGCAGCTGACCGTCTTCGGGCAGGTCGGCGCGGACGGCCAGGAGACGGAGGAAGTGGTCACCTTGCGGACGGTCGCGCCGCGGAGCGAATCCGCCGCGCCGCCGATCACGCGCATCCACAGCGCCTGCTTCACCGGGGACGTCCTCGGCTCCGAGAAGTGCGACTGCGGTCCCCAGCTGTCCGCGGCCCTTGCCGCCATCGTCCAGTCGTACAACGGAGTTCTCGTCTACATGCTCCGGCAGGAAGGGCGGGGCATCGGCCTGGCGAACAAGATCCGAGCCTACGCCCTGCAAGCAGCCGGCCACGACACCATCAGCGCGAACCTTGCCCTCGGCTTCCCGGCAGAGGGCCGTGACTTCCGGATGGCCGCCGACTGCCTGCGGCATCTGGGCATCGCCCGGGTCCGACTCATGACCAACAACCCGGAGAAGGTCGGACAACTCGCCGCCCAGGGGATCGTGGTCGAGGACCGGGTCCCGCTCGGAGGCTTCCGTACTCCCTTCAACGAGGCATACCTCGAAGTCAAGGACCGGCTGATGGGCCACCTCGATGCACTGGGCACCACGCGTCCGCTCACCGCACTGCCCGTCGGTGTCTCGCCACAGGGGGCGCGGTGACAATCGATGCTTCCGAGGACGGACAGACCTTCTCCGAAGAGGAGCGGGCCGCGATGGCGCGGGCCGTGTCGCTGGCCCGGCGCGGACTCGGCTCCGTCGCGCCGAACCCGGTCGTCGGGGCAGTGGTCCTCGACCGCGCGGGCCGGCAGGTCGGCGAGGGCTGGCACCAAAAGGCCGGGGGGCCACACGCCGAGGTCCACGCACTTCGCGCGGCGGGACCCCTCACCGCGGGCGGCACCGCCGTGGTCACCCTGGAACCCTGCAGCCGGCAGGGGCGTAGCGGCCCCTGCACCCAGGCCCTGCTCGACGCCGGGATTCGCCGAGTGATCTTCGCGGTCCCTGATCCCACCCTGTCAGGCGAGGGCACGGCAGCACTGCACGCCGCCGGAATCGATGTTCGGTCCGGGCTCTTCGAAGAACGCGCCGCAGAGGTCAACCACGCCTGGCTGACCTCTGCAGTCACCCGGCGCCCGCACGTCACCCTCAAACTCGCGTCCACGCTCGACGGGCGGATCGCGGCGCGCGACGGAAGCAGCCGCTGGATCACCGGCCCGCCGGCACGCCGGGACACCCATTTGCTGCGGGCCAGGACCGACGCGATTGCCGTCGGCAGCACCACCGCTCTGATCGACGATCCCGAACTCACCGCCCGCAGTGCCACTGGCCGCCCCAGGACGCGACAGCCGGTCCGGGTGGTCTTCGACCGCCGACTGCGCACCCCTGTCGATTCGCGCCTCGCCTCCGACGGCGCGGCCCCCACCTGGATCCTCACCACGCGGTCAGCGGGGGACAAGCCCCTGGGGAAGGCCGAGCTGATCACCATAGATCCCGGCTCGGGCTTCCTCACGACCTCCCTGTCCGAGCTCTACAACAGGGGCATCCGGTCGCTCCTCGTCGAGGGAGGCGCCACACTGGCCGGCGCCCTCCTGACCGAGGCACTGGTGGACCGGATCATCTGGTACAGCGCCGCCAGGCTACTCGGACAGGACGGTGCGCCCGCCATCCGCGGTCTCGACGTACCGTCCTGCGGCGCGGCACCGAGCTTCCGCGTCCTCGGCACGCGTCGGCTCGGCGAGGACGTGCGCACGGTACTGGAACCGGAATCCGCCCGCGGGAAGCAGGAGTGACGTGACGTCTCACATCGTGCACGCGAACCTGGTCGACGCCGACATCAACGCCCTGACCGACAGGGCAGCGATGGGGCTGCCCGAAGGCTACGTAGAACCCAGAGCGGAACGCCTTGATCACTTCGCGCAGGTGGTCGGCCGCCCGCCGGCCCAGCTGGCCGACCTGGTCCAGGACGAGTCACTCCCCCTCGAACATCGTGTGGCGGCCGGCACCGCGCTGGCGCTCGCGGGCGACCCCCGGATTCGCTGGGAGACTCCGGACATGCTGCACGTCCCCGCAGGCCGGGCACTCCTCGGAACGCCGGACAGCGAGGTCGACGCACTGCACGCCGACGCCGCACAGTTCGGCGTGCAGCGGTCCTGGGTGGAGAAGGAATGCCCCCGCCACACGCTCCAGATCCCAGCCTTCAACATCGCCAAATACCCGGTGACCAATGACGAGTTCGCAGTCTTCCTCAAGGACACCGGCCATGTGGAGATCCCGAGCAACTGGAACTACGGCCGGTTCGATCCCGCTGCCTCCAACCACCCCGTGTACACGGTCACGGCACAGAGCGCCGACGCCTACGCGAACTGGCTCAGCCGTCGCACCGGCCGCCGCTTTCGTCTGCCCACCGAGCAGGAATGGGAGTACGCCGCGGCAGGGCCGGCGGGGCTGCGTCATCCCTGGGGCGACAGCTGGAGCGCCCAGGCGGCCAACACACTGGAGACCGGCCTTCTCATGACCAGCCCGGTCGGGGCCTTCCCCGAGGGCCGGTCATGGTGCGGAGCCTTGGACATGGCGGGCAACGTCGAGGAGTACACCAGCAGCACCTACGGACCGTACCCGGGCGGGGAAGTGGTGCACGACGACCTGTACGTGAGGCTCGGCGCCTACCGCATCGCCCGGGGCGGAGCCTTCAACCGGTTCCGTGATCTGGCCAGGTGCCAGCGCCGGCACGGCCCCTACCCGCGCTCGCTGTATGCAATGGGCTTCCGGCTGGCGGAGGACGTCCCGGCGTCCGGAGAGGGCTGACGAGCAGTGCGTATCGTCCACGTCCACTGGACCGGACTGCCGGTCACCGGTGGAGTAGAGACCCATCTGAGCGCGGTCGTCAGCCAACTCGGCGCCCTGACAAACGAGATCCATGCCGTCGTGGGCACACAGCACTCGCCCGGCTGCGACTACGACCCGGCCCTCGACATCGGCGAACCCTTCGTCCCCGACCGTGCAGGCGCACTCACCGAACGGTGTCTGGACGCCGACATCGTGCACTGGCACAACCCGCAGTGGCACAAGCCCGAAGTCGTGACCGCCGTCGTGGAGCGGCTGCGGGAGCGCCGGTGGCACGGCCGCCTCGTCTTCGACCTGCACAACATCGACGAGCGGGCCGACCAGTGGGAGTTCCTCGCTGCACTTCCCGGCCCCCTGGTCGCCCACTCCGCCTTCGTCGCCGCCGAGGTCAGAGGCAGGCTGCCCGATGCCGAAGTCACCGTCCTCGGGCTTGCGCTGCCCTTGGAAGAGGCCCCCTTCCGGCTTCCGGCCGCGGGCGGCACCATCGTGCTGCAACCCAGCAGGATGACCCGCTGGAAGGGCTCCCACCTGAGCCTGGAGGCGTCCTTGACCCTGCTGGACGAAGGCGCCGACCTGCACTTCGTCCACGCGGGTACCGAGCACCTCATCTGGCCGCCCGGTATCCCCGAGTCCCTCCTGGAACGGGCTGGCGCCTGGCAGGAGAAGGGACGTGTGCATTTCACCCACTACCGTCCCCAGCAGAGTTGGGCGGCGATCCGCGCAAGCGACATCATCGTCCATCCGACCATCGACCGAGGCGCGCACGGGGAGCCTTTCTCGCTCTCCGTCGCGCAGGCCGTCATCTGCGGACGCCGCATCATCGCCAGCGACTCCGGGAACCTGCCGCTGCTGCTCGGCGACTACTCAGCCGCCGCCATCGTCCCCGCCGACGACGTCTACGCGCTGACCGGCGCGCTCCGGGAAGCCGCGCAGCAGCAGCCGGTCGCGCCGACGGCTGGTGACCTCGCCCTGGCGCAACACCTCCGCGACGGCTTCGCGACCGCCGGCCAGCACCACCTGGCCTTCTACCAGAGCCTCACCAACACGGCATGACCAGACGGGCACCACCACCGCCAAGGCACGGACGCTGATCCGCCGCAGGTCCCCGACCGAACACCTGGAGTCCCACATGCCCACCCCCATCATCCTCGACTGCGATCCCGGCCACGACGACGCGATGGCCATCCTGCTGGCCGTCGGTGACCCCCGCGTGGAGCTGAAGGCGGTCACCACCAGCGCGGGCAACCAGACCGTGGAGAAGACCGCCCTGAACGCACGACGCATGTGCTCCCTGGCCAAAGCCTTCGACGTGCCCGTCGCCGCCGGATACCTCAAGCCGCTCACCGGCAGGCTGCTGATCGGCGACGACGTGCACGGTGAAACCGGCCTGGACGGCTGGGACTTCCCGGCACCGGAGGTGCCGCTCCATTCCGCGCATGGTGTGGACCTCATCCACAACCTGCTGGCCGACAGTCCTGAACCCCTCACCCTGGTGGTCACCGGCCCCCAGACGAACATCGCGGGACTCCTCGCCCTCCACCCGCAGGACAAGGAGAAGATCAAGGAAATCGTGTGCATGGGCGGGGCCACGCACCGCGGAAACACCCTGCCCTACTCGGAGTACAACATCCTGGTCGATCCCGAGGCCGCCCACGAAGTACTCTCCAGCGGCATCCCCCTGACGTACTGCGGCCTCAACGTCACGCACCAGGCACCGGTCACCCGGGACGTGCTGCAGCGGATCACCGACGTGGGCACGCACATCAGCAAGGCGTCGGCAGCCCTCCTCGAATTCCGCTCCAGCACCTACGACCAGATCTGGGATCTGCCCGACGCGCCGCTCCACGACCCCGTCGCCATCGCCCGTGTGCTCGATGCGAGCCTCGTGGAATGCGTCGAAGCGCCCGTCTCGATCGAACTGCACGGGGAGTTCACCCGCGGCGCGACCGTGATCGACCTCTACGGTGTCACAGGCAGGACCCCCAACGCCCAGGTGGCGACGCGACTGGACACCGAACGGTTCTGGGACGTGTTCATCGCGGCGCTCACCGCCCTGGGCTGACCAGTTGACCTACGGAGGCTGACCGACCGTGCCCGTTTCCCCCCTTCCGACGCCGGGTGCCCGCTTACTGACGGCATTGGCCGGGGCGCAGCTGCTGGTGGCGCTCGACTTCTCGATCATCTACGTCGCGCTGCCCGACATCGGGACAAGCCTCCATTTCTCCGCGGTCGCGCTGCAGTGGATCGTGAGCGCGTACGCGATCTTCTTCGCCGGGTTCCTGCTGCTGGGTGGGCAGCTGGCGGACGTCTTCGGCGCCGGCCGGGTGTACCTCACCGCCCAGCTGCTCTTCGCCGCCTCCTCGATCGGAGCCGCCCTCTCGTCCTCCGCCTCGGTGCTGATCGCCGCGCGGGTCGGTCAAGGGGTGGCGGCTGCCCTACTGGTGCCCGCGACGCTGGGCCTGCTCAGCTCCGCCTACCCCGCAGGTCCGGAGCGCGACCGGGCCGTGAGCGTGTGGGGTACCACGGGGGCGGTCGGACTCGCCCTCGGTGTCACGGCCGGCGGAGGCATCCTGGCAGTGGCCTCCTGGCAGTGGATCTTCTGGATCAACCTCCCCATCGTGGCGGTCTGTCTGCTCGCCGCCGGGAACGCGGTCCGTTCCACCTCCGCCGGGACCCGGGCTCCCGTCGCCACGGCGGCGACGCTCTCGGCGTGCGCCGCAGTCGTGGCCCTTGTCCTTGCTTTCACCGAACTCTCCCGCGCCCAGCCCTCCCTCCCCGTCGTCGCCGCCGCGCTGGCGGTGACGATCCTGGCCGGAGCATTCCTCGCACTCAGCCAGAAGCGGCGCAGGCCGCTGGTGCCCCGAGCCCTGCTGCGTGTGCGGACTCTTCAAGTGGCCTGCCTGGTGGCGGGGTTGTACATGGCGAGCTTCGGAGCCGAGTTCTACCTCGTCACCCTCTACCTCCAGGACGTACGGGACTACAGCGCGCTCGCCGCGGGCATGGCCTTCCTCCCGCTGGCCGGCGCCATCACCGTGGGGAACACGGTGGCGGGCCGGCTGGCCAGCCGACTGCCGTTGCGGCGACTGCTGTCCACGGCGTTCCTCACCGGTGCGGCCGGCCTTGTGGTGCTCGCCCTGGCCGTCGGCGCTGAGGGCGGCTACCTGCCGGGCATCCTGCCGGGACTGCTGCTCAGCGGCCTGGGACAGGGGATGGCGTTCACTAGCATGTTCATCACCGGAACCCGCGACCTCCCGCAGGCGAGCAACGCGACCGGGAGCGCCCTGGTGACAACGGCTCAGTACATCGGCGGCTCCATCGGCCTGGCGCTGCTGGTCCTGCTCCACGGAGAGCAGCCGGCAACCCCCGACTTCGTCCGGACGTTCTGCGTCACCGCGGTCATCGCCGCGGCGGCCTCGCCGTCGGCGCTGTTCCTCCTCACCCGGACGGGCCGACAGCCCGCCCCGGTGTCCCGACAAGACCAGCCCTCACAGCACAGGACCGGAGGTCATCGATGAACGCTGCCCGCTTACTCGACAGGACCGGGCTTCCCCCGCAGGCCCGGCAGACGGTGGACGACTTCGAGAAGCAACACGACACGTACTTCAGCCACCTCGTCCACTTCGGCCCCCAACTGCTGGAGTCACTGCATGCCCCCGGCGCCCTGCCGGACAACATACGGATCGCGTCCGCCGACGATCCTTCAGTCATCGAGCGGATGTCCGCCGTCACTGCAGTCGCCAACCTTCCCGAACAGCATGAGGCCGACCGCAGCCGCTACCTACAGGCGCTGCTCGACATCTACGGCATGCTTCCCGTCCAGGCACAGCGCAGCGCCTCTGCGGCAGGAACAACGGTCATCGCGCCGGAGCGCGAGGGCCGCATCCTGGCCGAGCGCCTCGACGTTCTGCCCCAGAAACGGGGCTGGACACCACATGCCAAGCGGATGCCGGTGGCTGGCGGACTGCTCGTCGGTGTGGACGAGTGGCTGCCCTCGCAGGCAGACCGGCTGGTCATCGTCGACGGCGTCGTGGCCAGCGGGGTGACCCTTATGGCGATGCTGCAGCTGACACTCCGGCCGGGAGCCGACGTCGAGATCTTCACCTGCCACTCCACCCGGCAAGGCGCACTCGCCCTGGCCAGGTACGCCGAACAACTGGAGGTGTCGCTGACCCTCCACGTCGGCCACGTGTCCGGGGCACTGAATGGAAAGTTCTACGCCGTGGAACCGGACGCACCCGACCAGGTGCTGCTGGGCGATGTCGGAGACACCATCAGTCCCGTCGCCCCCGCCTTCCCGCTACGCGGACAACGACGTGAACGCGCCTGACCGCCCAGGACTCAGGCCGAAGCCGGTCTCACACCATCCCGTCTCCGGCCATGGACCCGTCGACCGGTACTTCTCCCTGAGCGCGAGGGGCTCAACCTGGCGCCGCGAGATCGTCGCCGGGATCTCGACGTTCCTGGCCCTCTCGTACATCGTGGTCGTCAACCCGGCCATCCTCAGCCAGGGAGGCATCCCCCACGCCGCCGCCTTCTTCGCGACAGCAGCAGTCGGCGGCCTCGCCACCATCGCCATGGGACTGTGGGCACGGCTCCCCTTCGCCGTGGCACCCGGCATGGAGATGAACGCGATGATCGCCTTCTCCGTGGTCGGCACCCTCGCCTACACCTGGCCCCAGGCACTGGGAATGGTGTTCTGGTCCGGCATCGCGATGCTCGCGGTGTCCCTGCTGCGGCTGCGCGAGACCGTGATCAACGCGATCCCCCCGCAGATGCGTTCGGCACTCGCCGCTGCGGTCGGCACGTTCATCGGACTCATCGGCCTGCAGATCGCCCACCTCGTCACCACGTCCGATGGGCGGCTGTCCGGCCTGGGCGACTGGACGGACCCACCCGCCATCGCCCTCTACATCGGCCTCACCGTCGCCCTGGCCCTGGACGCCGTGGGCGCCCGTGCCGCAGCGGTCCTCGGCGGCATCGCAGCCGCCGCGCTGTACTGCGCGTTCGCCGGCATCCGCACCGACGCCGTCCACGACGGCGTCCACGGCAGCGGCGCCGCACTACTCCGCTTCGACCTCACCGTCATCACTGACCCGAGGGCGTGGAGTATCGTCCTCGTGCTCTTCGCCCTCGACTTCTTCGGCAGCATCGCGAAGGTGGTGGGCCTGTCGGCGCACACCCCCCTGCAGGACGGCAACGGACAGGTGCCCGGTATGCGTCAGGCTCTCCTCGTCGACGCCGGCGCCACCGTGGCCGGATCCGCAGCCGGATCCTCCAGCTTCGTGGCCTTCGTAGAGAGCGCGGTCGGCATCCGAGCCGGCGCCCGCACCGGGATCACGGCGATCGTCACCGGACTGCTTCTGTTCTCCTGCCTGTTCCTAGGCCCGCTCCTGGCTCACGTCCCCGTCGAAGCCACCACCGGTGCTCTGGTCTTCGTGGCGGTCAAGATGCTCGCCGCGCCCCGCTCAGGTGGAGCGGACCGCCTGGGCCTGGCCGTCACAGCGACTGCCGTGGGCGTCACGATCGTCACCCTCGCGATCGACCAGGCCATGGCCGCGGCCTTCATCGTGTGCACGGCCGCGAGCGTACTCAGCCGCCGACGACCGCATCCCGCTCTGTGGGTGACGACGTTGGTCCTCACGGCCAGCGTCCTACTGCAATATCTCAACCTCTGAACAGTGCACGCATGAACCTCTCAAGGAGCCTGCCATGCCCCACGACGACGCCCCCCTGCTCGCCGAATCGGTCCAGCAGCCCGACGGCACCCCCGACAGACTGCGCCGCCAGATCGAGTTCATCATCGAGGTGGACCGGCTCAAGGACATTTTCCGGCAGAGCCCGCTGCTGGCCGCGAACCGCAAAGAGAACGACGCCGAGCACTCCTGGCATCTCGCCCTGATGACTTTGGTACTCGCCGAGTACGCGGACGAACCCATCGATACAAGCAAGGTCCTCGCCCTCGTCGTCCTCCACGACCTGGTGGAGATCTACGCCGGAGACACCTTCCTGTACGACACAGAAGCTGCCGCCGACCAGGAAGCACGGGAACAACAGGCCGCAGACAAGCTGTTCGCACTCCTGCCCGCCGACCAACGGGGCCATTTCCGGTCCCTGTGGGACGAGTTCGAAGAACGCAGCACACCCGAGGCGCGATTCGCCAAGGCCATGGACCGGCTCCAGCCCCTGCTACTCAATTACGGAAATCGAGGCGGGACTTGGCGCAGCCCTGGCGTCACCGAGAAGGACGTGCTCGCCCGCAAGTCCGTGATCAAGGACGCCTCCGCAGACCTCTGGCAATACGCACAGGACCTGATCCACACCGGAGCCGCCAACGGCTGGGTCCCCCGAGCAGATCCCAGCACCTGAGGAAACTCCGCGTATGTTCACCGACATGGTGTCGTACGCGAGTGACGAGCGGTGCGAAGCACCGGCGCAGGCGCTTGTGCCACTCTTGAAACGCAGCGGACTGAGGGAGCGGTCGGCGGGCCTTCTGGGTGTCACCGACCCTCCGTTGCATGACGCGCACCGCACGAGTGTCGCACTGCCAGGAGACCCCGAGAACCCCGGCGCGATCGACGACAAGTACCTGGCCTGCCTCCTCGGGCTTCCCGTGCTGTCCAATTCCCTCGGCCTCGGGCCACGTTCGATCGCCGAAGCCTCCGGGATTCCGGTGGCCGAGGACTTCTTCATCGGTAGTGTCACTGGCCAGGTCGACGGGCGCCCATGGAGGGACAAGCCGATCACCGCGTCCGAATTCCCCGAAATTTGTCTGGGTGGTGACGGCGGCATGCTTCGTCATCGTGTCCTATCTGTCGGGTATGCGCCCAGGGGAAAACGGGGCGGAGTTGCATCTGATGCAGCACTCCGCAGGGTCCAAGTAAGCGCGAATCGGCAGGTGATGGGCGTCAGCTCCGTCATCTTCTCGCACTGTGCAGGCGATCTACCAGCGGCTCTTGCGCTCCATCGAGGCTATCCCAACAATGTTGCACCTAACGCAACGGAGGTTGGAGTGGCGAAAGCGGCTGATTTGGCGGGTGCGGCACACCTGGTGCTCGTGGACGGGATCTCCTACCTGGACCCCGAACCTGTCGTGTTCGAGGCCATGCTGGAGGGGTGGACCAAGCAGCAGCGGGCCCGCTTCCTGGAAGTGGGACGGGACCATCAAGCCGCGGCTGTCACTGGTCCGCCGGTTCGCCGAGTACTCCAACCAGTACCCGTGGCAGTGGCAGTCGGCCGAGTTCGAGGCGTTCATCGACCATCTGCGGACGAAGACACCGACGTTCACGGTGTCGAGCGGCCGGAACTACCAGAACCACCTGCGGCTGTTCTGCGAGTACATCACTGACCCGCGCTACGGCTGGATGTCCGTCTGCCAGGAGCGATTCGGCGAGATGCCGGTCCAGATCCTGCACGAGTGGAACACCGTCACCCACGTCAGCGAGTACGAAGGCGACCCGCGCCGCCGGCCGCTGACCTACGACGAGATCCAGGACCTGTTCGACGCTGCCGACGGGCGGGTCGAGGAGGTCCCAAAACGCGGCCGCAAGGGCGCGTTGACCGCGATGCGCGACTCCGCCCTGATCAAGACCTACTACGGCTATGGCATGCGGCGCCGGGAGAACGTCGGCCTCGACCTCGCCGACCTGCGGCGCAACCCGAAGGCTCCGCAATACAAGCACCACGGGGCGGTGTTCGTACGCTGGGGCAAGTCCTCGAAGGGCAGCCCGCCCAAGCGCCGCACCATCTTCACCGTCCCGGAGATGGACTGGATCGTCGACGACCTCGACCATTACCTGACCGAGGTCCGGCCCCGGTTCAACGTGGGCAAGCACCCCGCGATTTGGGTCACCGAACGCTCCGGGCGCCTGTCGCGCCGATCGGCGAACGAAGCCTTCGAGGGAGCCAAGCAAGCCGCTGACCTGCCCGAAGAACTCGAATTGCACTGCCTGAGGCATTCCTATATCACACATTTGACCGAATTTGATTACCCGGAAAGATTCGTCCAGGACCAGGCCGGCCACGGCTATGGCAGCACCACGGCCCTCTATACCGGCGTCTCGGACGAGTACCGCAACCGGCTGCTGCACAAGAAGCTGGGCCAGCGATTCCCCGGTATCTGGGAGGACCCTAAGTGATCAAGAAGATGGGTTACCGCTGGAACCTGCGCAAGCTCATGGCCGACCAGGAGATGTTCCAGACCACCGACTTGGTGCCGCTGCTGGCCGAACGGGGCGTCAACCTCTCGCGCGAGCAGGTCTTCCGCCTGGTCACGCAGCCGCCGCAGCGGCTCTCGATGGACACCCTCGCGGCTCTGTGCGACATCCTCGGATGCCAGCCCAACGACCTCATCGAGGTCCAGGTCGTCAACGAAGAGGTACGCAAGACCGCTGGCGGTGAGACGCCCGGCCCGCTTCCGGCCGTGCGCCGGACCTCGATCCGGCGGCCGGAGGGCCTGTGAGCGCATCCTCTCCGACGGCTCCGTCAACCGTGGCCCGGCTCGCCGCACAGGCAGCCCGCTTGGAGGCCGCGACGGCCGCCGCCGTCGGCCACCTCACCTCGGCTCTGCCGTCGCTCGGCCGCCAGGACGCCGAGGCCGCCCTGGTGACCGCGGTGCCGATCCCCACCCGAGGGGCAGCTCGCTACCTGGAAGAACTAGCCGGACACCTCGCGGACCACCCCGACGCGCTGACATCAGGCAGCTCGCTCTGTCCACCGGTCCTGCTTCGGCTCGCTGAAGTCCTGCACAATGCCGGGCGCCCTGTGGTCCGTCCCGGTTGCGCACACTGCGGAACAGTACGAAGCGACCTGCGCCAACTCCGCCCCGAAGGGCGGCTCTGCGGTTCGTGCGACGCCCGAAGCCGCAAACGCGAAACCTGCGCGCGGTGCCACCGTGATGGCCAGCGCGTCGTTGCCCGGCGCCCGGAGGGCCCGATCTGCAATCGCTGCTACCGCGCGGACCCCGCCACGTTCGAGGAGTGCGCCGACTGCGGTCAGCTCCGTCACCCGGTGGTGCGACGGGACGACGGCCGAGGGCTGTGCATCAAGTGCTGGAAGCGCCCGATGCACACCTGCGTGAGCTGCGGAAAGACAGCAGCCGCCGCTCTCGTTGACGACAACGGGGCACTCTGTCACCTCTGCTACAACCTCCATCGTCGGCCACGAAGGCATTGCGGTCGGTGCGGACAGCTCAAACGCATCGCCCGCAACGCCCGCGACGGGCAGCCGGACCTCTGCGACGGCTGCTACCAGGGCCCCGACGCGACCTGTTCGATCTGCAGCAGGGTCCGCCCCTGCGCCAGCCGCGACGAACAGGGCCAGCCGGTCTGCGCAACCTGCTACCAGCGTCATCGCGCCGGCGAGCCATGCGCCCGCTGCGGCCGGACGAAGCCGGTCAACACCCGTTGGCCGATCGGGCCGGTCTGCATGACCTGCTACACCGCCGTGCTCCGCTCACCAGCCGAATGCCCTCGCTGCGGCATGGTCCAGCCGTTGATCGCGCAGGGTGACGATGGCACCGGAGGTCTGCGGTCCATGTGTCGGGTTCGCCGCCGACTACACCTGTGAGCAGTGCGGCCGGGCGGGCAATCCTCACAGCCGCGGCCGATGCGCTCACTGTGTCCTCGCCGAGCGGGTCAACGTCCTGCTGGCCGGGCCCGATGGCCGGATCACCTCCCAGCTGGAACCGCTTGCGGCTGCGCTGGCGGACGCTCCCTCACCGTTCCCTGCTATCCAGTGGCTCAAGGAGAGCCCGAACACCAAGCTCCTCGCCCGGCTGGCGTCCGAAGGGCACGAGCTCAGCCACGGGCTGCTGGATGAGCTCCCGCCCAGCCGGAATCAGCGCTATATTCGCCAACTCCTCGTGCATACAGGGGTGTTGGAGGAACGCAATGAGGACCTCGAACGCATCCCGGGCTGGCTGGAGCACGAGCTCGCGGACAAGCCGGCCGCACACGACAGCCTCGCCCGTCCCTTCCTGCACTGGTTCCTCCTCCGACGCGCCCGCCAACGGGCCGCCACCCGCCGCCATCCTGCCTCCGCCGACCGCGACCTGCGGCGCCGCGTCAGCGTCGCCCTGGACTTCCTGGCCTGGATGGACCAACGCGGCCTGGCCCTCGCCGACCTCGCCCAGGAACACATCGACGACTGGATCGCCGGGGCCACCAGTCAGCGCCGATACCTGATCCGCTACTTCCTAAAATGGACCACGAGCCGCCAGCTCACCCGCGAACTGACCGTCCCCTCCATCCCGAGCCAGGAGCCCCAGGACCTACTCGACGACGACGATCGCTGGCGGCTCCTCCAACGCTGCCTGACCGACGATGCCTTGCCGACGGACGTCCGGGCCGGCGGCGCGATCACCCTGCTGTTCGGTCTGTCCACCGAACGTCTTTGCCACCTGACGCCTGAACACCTCAAGTTCGGTGACAAGCACGCTCACCTGGTCCTGGGCCGCCACCCCGTCCTGCTGCCCCCACGGCTCGCCGAGCTCCATCGGCAACTTGCCGAACAGCCCCGACTGCGGCCGCAGCTCTCGCGAGCCCACCCAGGTCCTCAGTGGCTCTTCCCGGGCATGGTCCCGGGAAAGCCGATCTCGACACACGGCATGACCCAGAAACTCAACCGGCACGGCATCCCGGTTCGCACCGCGCGCAACGGGGCGCTGGCCGCCCTCGCTGCTGATCTCCCCAGCCCGATCCTCGCCGACGTGACCGGGATGCACCGCCACACCGCACTCCGCTGGGTCGCCTACGCCCGACGCGACTGGGCCGAGTACCTCGCCGCACGAGCCGAAGATGAAGCTGCCGGAAGGTGGGACGGAAGAGCGACGGTTGAAAGGCTGTGATCAGTGGCCACTCTGAAGGTCACTAGCCTGCCCGACTCCACAGTCAAGTCACCGTTCGTTGTCGACAGATCCCCTGCGCCAGACGCGACTGGACCGGGTACCTCGCTGCCGCGCTGAGGGTCCGGGCCACCATCGAGCTTGACCTCCAGTCTACGGCCAGGCGGCGACGACGAGCGCGACCAAAGCCATACCCAGAGAGAGGGTGCTGCCGAAGGCGACACCTGCGCGGGCGAGGGCCGTGGGGATGCTCGAGCTGTCCCAGCGGGCCAAGGCAGCGGCGGCGATGCCTGCGGCCAGGGACAGGGACAGCACGATGGAAAACAGGATCAGCACCATCGTAGTTCGGTCGGGGTACACGCTTAACACCACCTGGAGTTCGAGCTGTTGGAGGTTGCGGGTCTACGATTTCCCGGCGTGCTCCCAGGTGCCAGCAGTTGGATGTTGTGGCATACATAAGCCGGGGGTTATGCCGAAACAATTGGGCGGAGGGGCTGGACAGTGGGAGAGCAGGCTCGGACCGGGCGGCCGTGGGGCCCGGCACGCGGAACCTGCGCGGAGATCAACGAACTCGTCGGGACTCTCCGCTCGTGGCTGGATGAAGCCAGGGTGACAGTACGGATCCTGCACCAGCGGCTGACGGTCGACCACTTCACCAGTGGTCAGGTCCCCACTCTGCACAAACTGAGGGCGCAGCTGGCCGGTGACGGCCTGTCATGGGATCTGGTGGAGGCCGTCGCAGACGTCTGCTTCCCCGACGATGACAGCGATGCCGCCCGCCTTCGGCTGACCGGGCCTAAAGAGTTATGGCACCTAGCGCAGAACGCACCCACAGCCACGGACGGCAGCGGCCCACAGGTAACTGCACGCGAAGTCCTGGAGACCCAGAGGCAGGCCCTTGCCGCATACGAGGAGCTCAACCGGGCCCGCCGCGCCTTCGAGGCAAGCGAACAAGCCCGCCACCAGGCGCTGTTGATTGCCACGTACCTGTTCGGCATGCTCGGCCAAGCCCAAGCGAAGGTCCTGGAACTGACCCGGCGCATCGACGCCCTCAACCGTTCTGCCCTCCGTGAGAAAACCAATGGCCATGGCCTGGAGCAGACGCTGCATCGCGCGGAACAGCAGGAGCTGGAACTGCGCACGCAGCTAGCCCGTGCCGAAAGCGACAGGGACAGAGCACAGAAAGTTGCCGATCACGCAGCACGGCGGATCGACCAACTGGAAGCCGATCTTGCGGCACTCAGGGCGCACGCCGAGGCCGCGGCTCCATCCGGGGACACTTCCGGCGTCCTGTTGCCCGCCCCTCTACCGCAGCCGCGGTCCGACGATGCCGACCTCGACGCCGTGGACAATGCGCTCGAGAAGGTGCGGTTCGCCCTAGACCGGGAGTACGACGCCGTCCAGGAAGCTGCTGAAGACCTCGGTCTGCGCGTCACCGAGCTGGCCCGAGGCGACCAGACGATCCCAGCTCCCGAGAGAACACCACTAACTGCGGATGACCTGGGAAGCACGCAGCCGGACCGTACGCAAGGCCCAGCCCCTTTGTTTGCAACAACTGCGGACAACTCCGTGACCAGCACCTTTTCCCTTCCCGGCGTCTCCAGACAGCCCAGTACGGCCGCGAGTGCCGTCACGATCAGCTTCGCCGGTTTCAACCGGGCCTGGGCGGCCTGGATCGGGGACAGGCTGGAGCGGCGTGGCCTACGGGTCGTGTACATGCGTTGGGACGCCGCGCCGGAGATCTCGCCCGTGGACCTGCTGCACGACCTGACACTAGCTGAGGGCCGAATCCTGATCCTCGTCAGCGAGTGGTACTTTCAACTGGGTCCGCGCACCCACGAGGAGTGGAATGCGGCCCTGCGCGACGTCGTCGCCACCGATCCGTCCCGGTTCGCGGCCGTCTCGGTCACGACCGCGCCCGTGCCCACCGCCACCGCCATGCTTGCTCCGGTGGATCTGACCAACATGGGTGCCGACGAGGCCGAGCGACGCCTGCTGGACCGACTGGGCGTGCCGGGTGATCCGCTGCCGGACTCCGGTGACAGTGAGCAGCGCGGGCCGCGGTTCCCTGCGGCCATGCCCGAGGTGTGGGGCGGTGTGCCGCGTCGTAACACCCGCTTCACCGGCCGCGAACGGCTGCTGAACGACGCCTACCACCTTCTTCAGGGCAGCGAGCCCGGCGCGGGCGTGCTCACACTGCACGGCATGCCCGGGGTCGGTAAGACCCAGCTCGCCGCCGAGTACGTCTACCGCTTCGGCTCCGAGTACGACGTGGTGTGGTGGATCAACGCCGAGAAACGGGTCGCCTACCGGCGACTTCTCGCCGAACTCACCCCGAAACTCGGCCTGTCGACGGGCGCCGAGTACGGCGAGCGGCTGCGGGCGGTACGCGATGCGCTGCGGCGCGGGGAGCCGTACTCGCGCTGGCTGCTGATCCTGGACGGCGCCGACGAACCCGACCAGGTCTGGGACCTCGTGCCATCCGGCCCGGGACATGTGCTGATCACCTCCCGTAACCCGGAGTGGGGCGAGCACAACAGCAATCTGCTCGAGGTCCGCGTCTACGACCGGGACGAGTCGGTGGCCTTCATCCGGCGCCGCGCGCCGCGCCTGACCGAGGAGGACGCGGACCTGCTGGCCGAGGTGCTGGAGGACCTGCCGCTGCTGCTGGACCAGACGGCCGGCTGGCTCAACGACTCCGACCTGTCTGTCAAGGACTACATCGAGTTGCTGGAGGGCGGCGTCGACCAGGACGTCGTCAAGGTCTCCGCCGACTTCCCGCTCGCCTTCCAGACCGCCTGGTCGATCCTGCTGAACAAGCTGCGCGAGACCGTCCCGGAATCCGTCGACCTGCTGCGCCTGTGCACCTTCTTCGCGCCCGGCTTCATCCCCGTACGCCTGCTGCGCGAGATCGCCCACGACGACCTGCCCCAACAGCTCGCCGGGCTGCTCCACGACCCGCTGCTGTGGAACAAGGCGATCAATCAGCTCCGCCAGTACTCCGTGGTCCGCCTGGAGTCCCACGAGTCCACGTCCGACGAGAGCGCATCCTCCGGCGAAGCGCTCTACCTGCACCGCATGGTCCACCAGATCGTACGCAAGGACATACCGGAGACGGACCGGCACGTGTTCATCGACGTGGTCCGCCGCGCTCTCGCCGCCGCCAACCCCGGCCGTCCTACCGACACCCGCCTGTGGGACGCGTACGCCGAGATCGTGCCGCACCTGAAATACGCAGACGTGTTGCAGAGCAAGGATCGCAAGGTGCAGATCCTCGTCCTCGACTGCCTGCGCTACATGTGGCTCACGGGCGAGTACTCGTCAGGTGTCAAGTTCGGCGAACGCGCCCTGAATGCCTGGCGCACCCTGCTCGGCGAATCCCACCCGCGCATCTGGGAACTGACCTACCACTACGCCAGCCTGCTCCGCTCCTCCGGCATCTACAAACGCACGGAGATCATCGAGCGGGCAGCGGCCAAACACCTGCGGCAGGAGCATGGCGAGGAGAACCTCGACCACCTGCGCGCGGCCAGTGGCCTCACCGCCGACCTGTGGGGCCTTGGCCGGTACGACGAGGCCCTGGAACTGTCCGAACGGATCCTGACGATCGATCGTCGTGTTCTCGGCGAACAGGACTCGCGGACTCTCAATGCGCTGAACCACCTGGCCATATCGCTGCGGCTGCTCGGCCGGTACGTAGAAGCCCTGGACATCGACCGCAAGACGGCGGAGGACCGCCGCCAGCTGCTGCGGGCCCGCCACCCCTGGACGCTCTTCTCCCAGGTCTCCTACGCGATCGACCTGCGACTGCTCGGCCGCTACGCCGAGGCCGAGTCCATCCAGACGGCCAACTTTAGAGAGCACCGCGTGGTCATGGGCGCCGATAACCCGCAGACGCTTCGCGCCGAGCACAACCTCGCCCTGTGCCAGTACCGCGGCGGAGAGGTAGACAAGGCGGGACCGCTCTTGGCATGGGTATTGGGGCACTGCGAACGCAAGCTCAGCGAGACCGCTCCGCAGACGCTGGCTGCGGCCGTCAGCCAGAGCTGCTTCGCGCGTGAGCACGGCGACATCGACCAGGCCCGCGAGGCCAGCGAGTTCATCATCGCCCGCTACGAAGCACTGCTCGCTGCAGGGCACCCGTTTATCGCGGGGGTCCGCGCCAACCACGCCCTGATCCTGTGCAGAGTCGGTGAACGTGACCACGCGCACGTACTGATCGAGCAGTCGCTTGCCGACATGACCATGGCGGTGGGCGAGAACCATCCCTGGACTCTTGGCTGCGCCATCAACGCCTCCGCCCTGCGTAACTTGGTCGGCGATACGGAGTCTGCGGCCGCGCTCAGCCGGGACACCATCACCCGCTCCGCCGAGGCCCTGAGCCGCACCCACCCCCTGACCCTCTCCGCCCGGATTGCCCACGCGGCCGACCTGCGCGGCCTGAGGGACCGCCAGCAGGCCGAGAAGGTCGAACAGGAGGCCCTGTCCGAGCTGGAGTCCACCCTCGGCAAGCAGCACGTCGACACCATCTCCGCGCGCTCCCGCAACCGGCCGTACTGGGATTTTGAGCCCCAGGCGACTTGACGGGTATTGCCCGCTGACCACGGCGCAGGCCGCGATCCCGGGTCGCAGACAGGCGGACCGGCCGCTGGACGAGAGGGAATAGTGCACGGCCGGAATAAGTCCCCTCCGCCAGTAGTGTCCAATCTCCGCCGCGGCTGCCGTGCGGAGGATCCCGATTCCGGGGAGCTGCTGGTGCTAGGGCACCGCGGCAAGGGCCACAACCGCACCGCGGCCGAGTCACACAGACCGGCCAGCCGCCCCTGGGCCGTCGTCCGCCCCGTGTACCAGGCCATCGACCTGCTGGAGACGCTCCACGCAACCGACCTGCTCTTCCCGACCCGCCTGCCCGGCAGCAGCGGCCCCAAGAGTCGTCGAATGGGCACCCTGACATGGGGCTCCAGCAAGACCATCCGTGAACTGCAGAGGCTCCAGGACTGGGTGAACTCCACCTTCACCCCCGCCGATGGTGGCGTCGCGATTCCTCCAGATCCCATCAAGCACCTGCACGGGGCACGCTTCCGCCGCACCCTCGCGTACTTCATCGTCCGCCGACCCCGCGGCCTCATCGCCGCCGCCCTGTAGTACGGCCATCTCAAGACGAAAGTCACTCTGAACTACGCTGCCACCGGCGACGACCCCTGGCTGGACGACGTCGCCGTAGAGCGACTGGAGATGGTCCTCGAACAGTCCGAGGACGACTGGACCCGTCTGGATGAGGACAACGAGCACGTCAGCGGTCCGGCCGCAGCCGAGAACCGGCGCCGCACCGCCGGCGCAGCGACCTTCCTCGGCCGCACCGTACGCGCGCAGGCGAGCGTCAAGCGGCTCCTTGAGCAGAGCGACACCGACATTCATCATGGCGAAGCCATGGCCTGCGTTCATCGTGCCGAAACCGCCGAGTGCCGCAAGGAGAAGCTGCTGCTGGGCCTGCCCGCCGACGACGGGCCCGACGAATCGCTGTGTCACAGCGCCTGCGCCCAACCTTGCCTACACCGACCGGGACATCGCCGATCACCGCAGGCGACTGCCCGTGCTGGAAGCCGAGGCGCATGACCCGATGACGCCACGTCCGCGCCGGGACCGAGCTGCCGCAAAAGCGGCGCAGATCTGCGCGGTGATCGAGCGGCACGAGACGTCACGTCCGGAAGTTACGCACATGGAAGGCGGTCGGGTCGCATGACGCGGAAGAACCGAGACCGGGAAGCCGAACGTCAGGAAATACGCGCCGCCGCAGAACGCCTTCTGGCTGGGACGCCCCTGCGCTCGCCCGTCGGAAAGCTCACGGGGACAGAGCTGATCGCCGAGTGCAGGCTCCGGCGCGACGTCGTCTACGGCGATCACAAGGAGCCCGTGGACGAGTTCCGGGCACGGGCCAAAGCGCAGAACTTCACTCCCCAGGTCGTCCAGAGCATGGCCGACGAGAACATCGTGCTGCGCGAAGCCCTGGCGAAGATCAAGGCGGAACTCGCAGCGGAGCGAGAACGGGTTCACGCCCTGGTACGCGCTGCCACCGAGCTGTCCCTGGAGCTGGAGCAGACCCGCGAGGAACTCGCAGCGGTGCAACAGGTCACCCGGCTTCCCGGTCCGCGAGGAACTGGACGAATTCCCGGCTGAAGCTCGGCACACTCCACGGTGCGGTCAGGTTGGGCAGCGTCGGGCCACGGTGTCGGGGACCTCGCGGGTATTCGGGCTTGACTGGTGAGCTCGCATGTTGGGGGTGTCACGTATTCCAGCTCAGAGCGCCCCGATCGGTCACTTTGGGCCATGCGGGCGGTGTCCAGGGTCCGGCCCGGAGTAAGTATGTTCGTCCGATGGCGCGTTCGAAGCGCTTCAGGAGAGGGAGAGTGCCAGTGGACGTCGTCGCGATTATGGAAGCACTGGCTGAACAGGGCGTAACGGTGCTGCTCAAGGCCGACGCTGAGCGGATGGCAGAGAAGGGCAAGCCTTGGACCTTCGTCGCCAGTGGAGCGCCGTTGCGCGAGGACATCCTTGTGCGAACCGATGCCGCGTCTGTGGAGCAATGCCTCGCAGTGTGCTTGCCCCGCCTGCGTGAGCTGGGCTTTTCGTTCCCTGAGTGAGAGAGGGCGTGACCGATCCACCGCCCTGGATGTCAGTGTCGGCTGCTTACATGAGCCCATGGACACCGTGCACACGACCGCCGCCCTCCTCCCGGACCCCGCCGGGCTCCGCGCGCACCTGCGCGCGCTGGCCGTGCTGGACCAGGCGATCTGCCGCGACCCGCGGTTCTCCCGCTACTCCTTCTCCACCACCTGGGGGCCTGGGACGGAGGCGGCCCTGATGGACAACGGCTCGGGTGACGACTTCTCTGTCCTCTTCACCCCGGCCGGTGTGCTCGTCCGCGGCTTCGACCACGAGTCGGAGATGAGCCCGTACGGCATGGATGACGAACAGGTCTGGCCCGGTGTCATCGCCGAGGTGCCCGCCGCGCTGCGCCCGCTCCTGGACGACCCGGCCTTCGTCGACGAGGGCCTCGGCGCCCCGCGGGTGACCGCCTGCCTGTGGTGGGAGACCGGCGGCAGCGCCTGGCGCACCGGCTCGGGCATTGAGTTCCCCTCGGGCAGCTCGGACCCGGACGGCTCCGGGCGCCTCTTCCGCCTCCTCACCGACCGCTCCCCTGAGACCGTCCAGGCGCACTTCGAGGAGGACTACGGGCGGCCCGTCCCCCTCGACACCGTCCGCCACGTCCTCGCGGGCCACCCTCTGACCCCCGAAGCCGCCCGCGGCCTCAACCCGGCCGCCCTCTCCGACGAGGCCCTGCTCCGCCGGATCGCCGCCGACCCCGAGGTCGAGGCGTACCTCGCCTGCGACGGTGAGTTCGACCTCACGCGGACCGACCCCATCGAGTCGATCGCCCTGCCGGCCGGTCTCCCGGTGGAGCCTGTGGCCGGCTGCAACGCGGGAGGGACCCACTACCTCTGCGGCCCGGTCGGCTCCGACCGCGTCCGCCCCGTCCTCTACACCGATTCCGAGGGCCAGGCTTCCCTCATCGCGGAGTCCCTAGCCGAGGCCCTGACCCTGGCCATCGTCCTCCCCTCCTGGCACGACGCCCTGGCCGGCTTCCGTCCCCCCGCGCTCAACGCCGACTACCTTGAGGACAACCCGGACCACCCCGAGGTCCGCGACCGCCTCCTCGCCGCCCTCCGCCTCCCCCCGGCCACCGAGCCCGAGGTCCTGGCCCGCCTTCTCACCACGGCCGCCCGCACCGTCCCGGACGGCTTCCTCCCGGTCGAGGGCGAGGAGGACGCGGCCTTCGAACCGATGCTCCGTCTGCCGGCCGAGTAGGACAGCCCCGCCGCGCGCCGCCTTCCGGACCCGACGCACCGCTACGGCGAAGCCATGACCGCACTGCCCGACTGCATGTGCCCGCCCCGCGCCGAGGGCTGTTCGCGGAGGACGTGGACCCCCTCCCCGAGGTTCGGCCCGGCGCATGCCGGATCTTCGGCAGGAGACTTTGGGGTGATCGACCTCAAGGACGTGGAGGGACGGGTCGTCACCGGGCATCACAACAGCTGAGATCCATGGGCCAAAGTTCCGACAACTTTGGACCCGACAGTCGACTTGCCTAATGAAGGAGCTGGAAGTCGCCGTGGGTCTCCACTCACTCCAGCGGCGCCAGGTCCTCGGCCTGGTGGATCAGCTCACAAACGAACTCCTCATCGCCAGGGGTGAGATGAGGGCGTGCCGCTTCCAGGTGCCGGTCGGCCTTGGCGACGGCCGGGCCGCTGCCTGCGGGAGCCGGCCGCGGTGGCGAGGCCTCGTGGAAACGGCGCGCCAGCACACCAATCCGGCGGAAGACCTCTCGCTCCCGAGCCGGGGCGAGGATCCTGCCGTGCAGGGGCCGGCCGGGCAGCGCGGTGACCACGACGGCCCGCAGTTCCGCGTCGGCGGCCACCAGCCGGGGCGCGGCCGAACCCAGCGACCCGGCCCAGGTCCGCAGCGCCCGGACCTCCCGCCATGGAACTTGTCGTTCTGATGGGCTTTCACGTACCAGGTGCCGCCGGAGGCACCCCGCACACGCCAGACGCGGCTGTTCTCCCTTGTCCATGAGGTGTCGGTCCACTCGGTGATCCGGCCCACCGCGCGCTGCGCGAAGGCCTCGAGCGCAGCATCGGGACGGGTGCCGCGGCCCGGGCCGGTCGCGTCCGGGACCAGGCGGAGACGGTCAGCGCCGGGGTCGTAGGCGATGGCGTCACCGGACCTCTGGAAGTGCACGGCGATCCTGGCACCGGCCCGGTAGGCGTCCAGGCCGGCACGGCAGTACGCCACCATCCCGTCCGGCAGTGCGTCGAGCCACGACCACATCATCGCGTCGCACACGTCCTGCTCGGCGACGTGTGGCTCCCCGAGCCAGTTGCGGACTTCGAAGAAGTAGCCGGTACGCGATGCGCCGCCTGGGCTGCGGTGGTGCACGACGACGGCTCCCCGTACGTCGGCCGGGGCGATGACGACGCCGGTCTCCTCCCGTGCCCCACGCACCAGAGCGTCGACGACATTCTCGTGCGGGCCGTCCAGGTGCCCGGACGGCAGGTGCCACAGCCCGGCCGCATACACCTGCCCGGCCCTCCGCGACAGCAAGACCTCCAGCCCCTGTGCTGCCTCGCGCAGCAGCATCAGATGAACGTCCGCCGGTTCGGTGTGCCGCTGCCCCGGGTTCACCGCGCACCTCCGCCGCGCCGGGCGAGGAGGACCGTGAAGACGGCGTGCTCCGTGAGGGATCCACCGCAGGCGTGGGAGTCGAGCAGAGTCCGGGCCTCGGCCTCGAACGCGGCGTGCCGCTTACCGAAGAGCTCCGGCCTCGCGAAGGACGTGCTGCGCAGGTAGCCGATCACGGCCTTCGGCGCCCAGGCACGGTCCACGGAGTAGGGGTGCTCGGTGACGTCATTCCACGCCGATGCGGCGAGGTCTTCCTCGTACGAGCGGCCAGGCTCACGGTAGGCGGCATCGGTGCCGGCCCGGCGCTCGGCGCCCAGGTAGTGCTGGATGAGTTCGCGCAGCGCCCGGGGCACCGGGGCACCACCCATGCCAGGCGGTGGTGGAACCCCTTCTGGCACACCGTGGGGATCTTCGTCCTGTGGGGTCTGGCTCTGGCGCTCGTAGCGTGGACAGCGAGGGGTCTGGTGATCGCCTTCTTCTTCAATAGTGAGCCCCGTCCCGGGTGGCTTGGGCCCTGGGGGTTCGACCCGGACGACGCTTGCAGCCGTGTCGGTACGTCATGCGGAGCGGTCACCGGAGTGGTGATGCCGCTGCTCCTGCTGGCAACCACGACGTTGGTGTTCCTGGCCGGGCGGCTGTGGCGGGTTCGCCGGTTCGCCACGCGTCAGGCAAGGACGGAGCCCAGCCGCTTCGTGCGGACGGCGGGCAGCCTCATGGACGAGGTAGTAGGTCGCGACCAGCTCTGCAACGCGATCATGAACAACCTGCGTGACAGAAGGGCCCGGCGCCCTCACGTCGTCGTCGGCAAGGTCGGGGCGGGCAAGACGGCCGTGCTGGTCCGACTCGCCGAAAGACTTGCTGCCAAGGGGGCCGTTCCCGTCCCCGTAAGGCTGCGCGACGCCCGGAAGGAGCTGGACTTCAGCACGCTTGCATACAAGCGTTTCAACGACATTGTGCGGCCGAAAGTCCGGTCCGAGGCTGAGGCAGACAGGATGTGGCAGTGGCTTCGGCAGTGGTCCAGGGGGTACGGCACTCCCTGCGCGGTCTCCCACCGGCGGATCGCCTTGTGGTCCCGGCCGACGCGCTCGCCCAACTGGGTCTGGCTCGTACCGCCGACGTATCACCTAACGGTGATCCACCACCTGGTGATCCTTGAAGACGGGCTCCTGGTTCCGGCTTCGCTCGACCGGAGGAATCCCCAGCCACCACAGGGCGTCCGGTCCGCCGGCCGCAGCCCCGCGCCCGGCGAGCTCCCCGGCTGCCCGCCGCAGCGCCACCACCCCGGGTGTGTCCCGCCGGGGCGCCGCCCACGCCAGGAGCGCCGCGCACGGCGGGGCGTCCGCCACGTCGACGTACCTGACCCCGGGCCGGGGGAACAGCTCGCGGCACCCGGCCGACACCAGCCGCAGCCCGTTCCCCTGCACTACCGCGGCCAGACTTCCCTCGAACGTCGTCGCCGTGTGCCCGGTGTACGCCACGGGGGCACCGTCCGGCCGGGGATCGGCAGCCCAGAAGGCCCGCCAGCCCTCCGGCACGTCCGGCGACAGTCCCACCACCGGCACCTCAGCCAGCTCCGCGAGCGTCACGGACATCCGACAGGCCAGCGGATGCCTGTCCGCGAGACACACGACGACACGCTCCGTGGCCAACTGCAGCGACTGCACGCCCGGCGGCACCGGCCCGTAGCACAGCGCCGCGTCGAGCTCCCCGGCCAGCAGCGCCCGGAACTGCTCCACGAAGTCCACCTCGCGCAGCACCACCTCCCGCCCCGGAAGCTGCTTCTGCACCCGCTCGACCAAGGCCGTGATGACCGGCAGCGCGGTGACGTAGCAGCCCAGCACGACCCTGCCGACCGCGGCCCGCTCCTGTTCCCGCACTGCTTCCCGCAGGGCGTCACCCGCCGCCACCGCGTCCCGTACTCGCGGGAGCAGCGCTCTGCCGGCGGCTGTGAGCCGCACCTGCCGCGTCGAGCGTTCCAGCAAGGGAATTCCCCACTGCTCTTCCAGTCGCCGTATCTGCCGGCTCAGTGCCGGCTGGCTGATGTAGAGCCGCTGGGCCGCCCGCCCGAAGTGCAACTCCTGCGCCAGCACCAGCAGCAGCTGGAGCTGACGCATGGTCGGATCCCCGCCTCCAGTCATACACGGGACGTTATCAATCGGGGACGTATGCGCATCAGTGAGCGCTTTCCCCGCGCCCGGCCGGCCGCTGATGATGGAACCACCGCACATACCTGACCGAACCACCGAGCAAGGAGCCGTCATGCCGTTGTATCACCGTGGATTCCGGTCGGTGCTCGTGCTGCTGGGCCTGGTCATCGTGGGCACCGCCCTGGCCGACATCGCCATGGGCCCGTCCATCCTGCCCGGCAGCCCCGAGGTGACCCCCACGCTGGACAGCAACTATCGCTTCTTCGCCGGAATCTGGTGCGCCATCGGTATCACCATGCTGGCCGCTGCCTGGAAGACAGGGCTGCACGTCCACGGGGTGCGGGTGGTGTGCGGGGCGGTGTTCCTAGGTGGACTCACCCGCACCGTGTCGTACCTGGCGGCCGGTGCCCCGCATGCCGTGTTTGTGGTGGGCATCGGCGTAGAACTGCTGGTCCCGCCGCTGCTGCTCCTGTGGTCCGCCCGTGTCCACCGGGAGCCGTGAGCCGTGAGCCTCCCCGAGCGTCCTCGTGAACACCGCGCAGGACACCTTCGCGAGTCAGACCCGGGAGCTCGGCCCCCGGTCCCGAGGGTGATGCAGAGTGGTGAGAATCGAGGCATACGGTCTGTTCGACGACGACACGGGTGCTGCGGATACTCGGCGTTGGCGCCGGCCCGACAGCCGCTCGGGAAGGCGTCGACCACGACCAGAATTGCAGTGCTCTTCAGGGGAGGACCACTCTGAGGGCGACGGTGTCCACCCGCCCTCTCGGCCACCATGACGAGCCAGGATGCCGACGCCCGTGGGCGCCGTTCACCTGCATGGGCGGCACTCTCCCGCATCTGCCGGTCACGTCTGATGCCACGGCATTTCTCAGCCACGTCGGTGGTGCCCGCGCCCTGGGTGGTCACTTCGTGTGCACCTACTGCGACCGGACCGCAGGACTTCGGCGAACGGACCGCTTGATCCCCGTACGCGGCGATGACGACCGTCGGCGCACCTGCTTCCTGGAATACCGGAACGAGGACACGGTGACGGCTCACGACCTGTTCCACCACCGCGACGGCGGCTCCTGGCAACTACGCACCGGCAGCTACCCGGAGCCACGGATCGCCTCTTCGCGGCTCTCCGTGCAGTGCACCGCGGCGGGCCCGGGCATCCGTCAGGACAGCGCGGGGCACGGTGGGGAGGCGGGTCCTTCACGTCGGCACACCCTGACACCTTGCACAGACAGCTGGAGCCCGGTGATCACCACTGCAGTCGTCCGGGGCACCGCGTTCGGCCAGGACGACATCAGACGATGCTGCGGTGATCGTGGACACGGATGAGCGGGGGCTCACATGACCGGGGAACTCACGAAGCAGGTGTTCCGGACGGACGACGTACCCGTCGCGGACCGGTTCGACTCCTGGCGTTCGAGCCTGGCCAGGGCCATGGTGCCGGTTGAGATACGCAGCGACCGCGGCGGTGACTTCCGTGCGGAGATGACGCTGCTGGAGCTCGGCTCACTGCGTGTGGTCTCCGTGACCACGCAGCCGATGAGCCTGCACCGGACTTCGCGCCTCATTCGGCAGTCGGACCCGGGAGTCCTCCTCTGCTCCCTCCCGCTCCACGGCTCGCTAGGAGTCAGCCAGGCCGGACTGGAATCCGTCCACGGCCCCCACGAGATGTCCCTCATCGACGCATCGCTGCCCTTCGACTGTCATGTGCACGGCGGCAAGGCGCTGGTGCTGGAGATACCCCGTGCCCTGCTGGCTGTTCCCACGGGTGGGGCCGACCGGCTGCTGACCCGGCGCATACCGGGTTGGGAAGGAGTCGGCGCGTTGCTCTCGGGGTTCCTGATCCGGTTGGCGACGGACGGTGGCGCCTTCCTGCCCCCGGACGGGCCGCGGCTGGAGACGATACTCGCAGACCTGCTCTCCGCCACCCTGGCCCACCGACTCGACGCCGGCGACTTCCTGCCGCCCGAGACCGGAAGGTGGGCTGTGGCCATGCGCGTCCGGGAGTTCATCCGAGCACATCTGCGCGATCCTCAGCTGACCGTGCAGACCGTCGCCGCCGCACACCACATCTCCACCAGCTACCTGCACGTCCTCTTCCGCGAGGAAGGACTGACGGTCGCGGCATGGATACGCAGCCAGCGGCTGGAACGCTCTCGACGCGACCTGGCCGAGCCCGGGACGCCCGTCCAAGCCATCGCCGCACGATGGGGCTTCTCCCATCCGGCGGCCTTCAGCCGCGCCTTCCGCGCCACGTACGGCATGTCGCCCACGGAGTACCGAAGGGCCGTGCACTGCACCCCCGCGGAAAGGCCCCGGAACCTGGGCGCGGCTACGGGAACTGCAACTCCTTGAGCACGGCCCGGGCGTTCTTGTCCAAGACCTCGTTCACCTGCCGCAACCGCTCGAGTTCAGGATGCTGGGCGATGAGCTCGTGCTGAATACGCCGTTCGACCCGGGTCCACGTCTCCACCAGGCCGACCTCGGACTTGCACACGACATCGGCGACCGCCACGGCCCGTTCCGTATCCGACACGGCCGAGTCGTCCCCGCTCCACTTCCTGTCCGCCAGGGCACTCCGCGGAGACGTGTACCGGTAGCCCTGCGACCGCATGCACGTCTGCCAATCCCGCCATGTGGCTCGAACCTCCGGGTGCTTCTCGGACAGGTCCAGCGACCTCCAGTCCAGGCCGGCGAGCAGCCCGTAGTCGGCGGGCCCGGCACCGCGCCCCAGCCGCTGGCCGGCCTTCGCTGAGCAGCCCTTCCCTCCGTTCCCCTCCGGGCCGAGGAAGGCTTCCGCGGCATCGGGATCCTCCATGGTCCGATCGCGCATCCGGCCGACCTTCTCGGACCTCTCGTCGGGCGGAGCGTGGTAGCCGTACCGCTGCGCGACAGCCAGCTCGATCACTCCGTACCTGCGCACGTTGCGGACGCTCCCGGCGGCCGGCTCGGCAGGCACGTACCAGGTGAATCCCGCGTCCTCCATACACGTGCGGATCAGCAGGTTTCCGGCATGGTCGTAGTCGGCTTCCGCGTCGGGGCTGAGCCGGTAGGCATCGAGCGGGAGCTCCGTGGCCGCGGTGACCGCCGGTTCCTCCGCGGCGGGCTCGGACGTTGCCGACAGGGCGTAATGTCCGGCGCCGCCGACGGTGAGCAGCAGGGCTGCGCCCAGCAAAAGGTTTCTTTGCAGCTTTTTCATGCATCCACCCGGGTCCGAGGTCGGCCCCGCCGCGACACGGGGCGCCGGGGCCGGCACACACTCAGCTCAGCAGAAACGCCGGTGCGAGCTCGCGCGATTGTCACCGATGTTGTTGTTCTTCAGGTACGGGTCCCAGGCACCCGGCTTGAAGGCACTGGCGGCGCCCGAGAAGTTCGGGTGCTGGTAGAGCACCACGGTGCACGGGTTCTTGTTCTTGACCGAGCTCGCCTCGTTGTCGAGGTTGTCGTTGGAGTTGAACCAGTCGTTGTCGCCGTAGTCGCGGTCACCGGTGGTCCACTGGCGTGTGTGGCCGTCGTAGCGATGGTCCGGCTCGTTGTACTCGTAGTTCTCGAAGAGACAGAACTCGCCCGATGTGCAGAGCTGGTCGTTCTTGGCTGCCGAGGAGACACCCGCAAGGAGCGGGACGCCGACCAGCGTCGTGGCCGCGACGATCGCGATTCTGCGTATCATTGCCGAATTTCCTTTCCTGGTCCGTGGTTTCCGCACCCAGCCGAAGGCGTCAGCACTCGGCCTCCGGAACGGAATACACGCCATGTTCTCCGCACGCCTGCCAGAAGTCGTTGGCTGCGACTGCACACTCTCTTGGCGAGGAGCACACGGCTGCGTCCCGGCACGGATCCACCGGCCTTGATGCACATCGATGCCCTTGGAAGCTCACGGGTACGACGGTCTCGATGAATGGGGTCTCCACGGCGGCCGGCAGCCCACGGCCCGCGCCGCGCATCCGCTGACCCGGACCCCGCTGCAGAATGAACGTCGCCCGGCTTGTACCACAGCCGCCGGCTTGCGGCGTCGGCCAACGGCCTCCGGTGAGGCGCCGGTAGTCACGTTCCTCGCGTTGTGGATGCGGGCGGTGTGCCGGCCGAGAGACCACGGCGGCGCGTGACGGCGCGCGGCCCGCACACCTTGATCCGGTGCGGCTATGGGCGGACGGCGGACTGGACGGTGACGACCGGCGTCAGGCCCGTGCCGGGGGTGGGTCCGTACCGTGCCCACCTGTCGGGGAAACGCGACAACGCGGCGGTGACGCACCAGCGGTTCTCCGACGAGAAGGCGGATCAGCGGCCGGTCGTGCCGTCGATGAGTTCGCGGAGGATGTCCGCGTGGCCGGCGTGCCGGCCGGTCTCCTCGATCATGTGAGTCAGTGCCCAGCGGATGCTCGGAGCGGGGCGGTCGGGCCGCGACCGGGGTAGCGTGGCACCGAGATCGGCGTACTCGTCCAGTACGTCGTTCGCGCGCTCGACCGCGTCCCGGTAGCGGGCGACGACATCGGCCGCGCTGTCCGCCGGCCCGGCTTCGAACATCGCCTGCCAGTCGGTGACATCGTGCCCGAGGAACGTCGAGCGCTCGACGAACGTCAGGTGGTTGAGCAGGCCGAGCAGGTTCGTCCCCGACGGCACTGCCGCGGTACGTGCCTGCGGTTCGGGGATTCCGGCGACCTTCGCGACGATCGAGGTGCGCAGGTGGTCGAGGAATCCGCGCAGGACATCGGCTTCGCTGTCTCCGGTCCTGGGCGGCGGGTTGTCGCGGCGGCGGTGGGGACGCGTGGCGTCGGACACCATGGTCTGCCTTCCCTTGCCGGGGACGGTCACCGACCGCCGGGTCAGGCGGTTCGGCGGATGAGGAGGACGTGGTCGGTGACCTCGGCGGTACGCCCGTCCGGGCCGGTCGCGACCCGGCGGGGCGCGTCGGCCCGCTCGACCGCCCATGTCTGCAGGACCAGGCCGATCCCCGCGGCGACCTCGCGCGGGCTCGGGTAGCGGGTGTCGGGGTCCTGGTCCCACGACCACGGCGCGGCCGAGCCGTGGTCCACGACCAGCAGCCGCCCGCCCGGCCGCAGGGCGTGCGCGGCCGAGCGCAGGACCGTCGCCCGGTCAAGGTCGAAGGGGGTGTGCAGGTAGTGGGCGCAGACCAGGTCGAATCCGCCGGGCGGGAAGGACGTGTGTGCCACGTCGGCACGATGGGTGGTGACCTGCTCGCCCAGGCCGTGTGAGCGGGCGAGCGCGGCGAGCCGCTCGATCGCCACGGCCGAGATGTCGACGGCGGTGACGCGCCACCCCAGGCGGGCCAGCCACAGCGCGTCGCCGCCGTCGCCGCATCCGAGGTCCAGCGCAGCACCGGGCGGCAGGCCCGTCACCGTCTCGGTGAGACGGGCGTTGGGCTGCGGGCTGCCTGCTGCCGGTCGCGCCGCGTGGACGCCGTCCCAGAACGCGACCGCATCGGTGGTGCTCATCGAGTCTCCTCGCGTCGGTGTGCACTCAGTCTTGCGAGGCATCCGGCGGCCTGGCACGAAATCTTGCGGCCATGGCAAGTTGCCCGGCGGAACGCGATACGGAAGGCGACGTGCCGGACGCGGTGGGTCCGCGCCTTCGCGCGCCGGGAGCATGCGGTCGGCTCAGCGGGAGTTCCGGCCGAGGCCGCCGGGTCCCGCGCCGATCTGCGCCGCCTGCCGGTCGGCGGGCGGGCGCGGGTCGGCGGCCGGATCCCGGTCAGCTCCCGGGCATCGGCTGCTCAGCCCAGATGACCTTGCCGCGAGGGGTGTAGCGGGTTCCCCAGCGCTGGGCGAGCTGGGCGACGAGGAAGAGGCCACGGCCGCCTTCGTCGGTCATGTCGGCCTGACGCAGATGCGGAGAGGTACTGCTGGTGTCGGCGACCTCGCAGGTGAGCATCCGGTCGCGCAGCAGCCGTACCCGGAAGGGTCCGGTGGCGTGGCGGATGGCGTTGGTGAGCAGTTCGCTGAGGATCAGCTCCGTGGTGAAGGCGGCCTCCTCCAGCTTCCAGTCCGCGAGCTGCCGGAGAACGGCGTCACGTATCTCGGACACGATGGCCGGGTCCGGGGGGAGGTCGTCCCAGCAGGCCATGTCCGAGGCATCCAGACCACGGGGACGGACGACGAGCAGGGTGACATCGTCCTCGGCCGGCCGGGACGGCGGCAGGGCCGCTACGACGGCCCGGCAGGTCTCCTCCGGCGAGCGTCCGGGGTGGCCCAGAGTCTGCCGGAACTCCTCCAGCACGGTCTCGATGCACCGTTCGCGGTCCTCGACGAGGCCATCGGTGTAGAGCACCAGCCGGCTGTCGTCCGGCAGCTCGATCTCCACCGTCTCGAAGGGGAATCCGCCCAGGCCGAGCGGCGGCGCAGCGGGCACCTCGGGGAAGGTCACCGTACCGTCGCCGGAGACGAGCGCCGGCGGGAGGTGTCCCGCGCGCGCGAGACTGCAGCGGCGGGTTGTCGGGTCGTACACCGCGTACAGGCAGGTGGCTCCGATGAAGGCATCCGTGCTGCTCTCCTCCCGGGCCATCCGCGCGACCAGGTCGTCCAGACGCGTGAGGAGTTCGTCGGGGGTGAGCTCGAAGGAGGCGAAGTTGTCCACCGCGGTACGCAGCCGGCCCATGGTGGCGGCGGCATGGAGACCGTGGCCCACGACGTCGCCCACGACAAGTGCGATGCGGGCTCCCGACAGGGGGATCACATCGAACCAGTCGCCGCTGACTCCGGTGTGTGCGGGCAGGTAGCGGTAAGCGACCTCCAGCACGTTCTGTTCGGGCAGATCCTGGGGGAGCAGACTGCGCTGAAGGGCGAGGGCCGTGGCGTGCTCGCGGGTGTAGCGGCGGGCGTTGTCGATGCAGAGCGAGGCGAAGGCGACCAGCTCCGCGGCGAGGGAGACGTCGTCGTCCTCGAAGGGCGCGGATCGTCGCGAGCGGTAGAAGCCGGCCACCCCCAGGGGCACCCCGCGCGCGCTCAGCGGGACGGTGATGAGGGAGTGGACGCCACTGTCGAGGATCTTCGAGGCGCGTGCCGGATCCTGGGTGGCCCAGCAGCGCGAGGCCTTCAGATCCGCCTCCATGGCCGGAGAGCCACTGGCCAGAGACTGGGCCTGCAGGCTGGTGGGGGCGAAGCTGATCTGCTCGTCAACCGCGCAGAAGGGGAGTCCCTCCACTCCGGCCACTGCGGTGCGCTGCATCAGCAGGGCACCGGCTGCCGAGGGCTCGTCCCCGCGAAGCACAGCAGGGTACAGGTCGACGGTGACGACGTCGGCGAAGTTCTCGACCACCACCTCGGCCAGTTCCTCGGCGGTGCGGACGACGTCCAGGGTGGTGCCGATGCGGCGGCTGGATTCGCGCAGGAGTTCCAGGCGTCGCCGCGCCGCGAGGGCGAGCCTGCCGATCCCCGGTTCCCCGACGGCCAGCAGCCATCGGTGCAGGGGCCGCCCGCTCGCGTCGGTGGACGACGCTGCGGTGGGAGCCGGAACCTCGGTCGGCGGATCGCGCCGGGCAGCGGGGAGCCCTGCCGTTTCGAGCGTGTCGGTCCGCGGCACGGCGGGCGGGGAAGCGGGTGTCCTCTCTGCGGAGACCGGCGCGCGATGTCCGGGAACGATGACCTCGACCGCTACCCCCTCGCACACGTCCGCCACGGGGCGCGCCATGAGCGTGGCCACCCGTCCGCCCGAGACGGGTACCTCGATGGCGGCCCTGCGGCCCGAGGCGATCAGTCCTGCCGTCTTCTCCTCCAGGATCAGGCGGTCGGCGCCCGTCAGCAGGTCCTCGGCCGGGACTCCGACGACGATGTGCCTTCCGTCCGTGAACCGGGGTTCCTGCACCTGGCGAGCGGTCTGCATGTAGGCCCGCAGCAGGGAGCGCTCCCGGTCGGTCTTCTGTTCCAGCAGCCTTCGTTCGATAGCACGAGCGGCCTTGCCCGCCATGGTTTCCAGTGTCGGAGTGAATTCGGACAACTGGGTCGCAAGGTCCACAATGCCGACGAGGCGTCCGCTCAATGGCTCGTGCACGGGCACGGCCACACAGGCCTGCACGGTCCAGGCGTCGGCGAAGTGCTCATGGCCGTAGACCCGGCTGGCGCGCCGCTCCGCGAGTGCCAGGCCGATGGACGTGGTACCCCCGAGGGCCTCGTGGAAGCTGAAGCCGGGCGCCCCGCCGCCCGCGGTGTCGAGATAGCGGGTCATCTGCGGCTCGCCGGCCAGGCAGCGGAGTATCACGCCCTCGGCATCGGTGAGGATCACAGTGGACCAGGTTCCGGAGATCGCGGCCGCCAGTTCGTCGAGCACCGGCTCCGCCGCCCGGACGAGTTCCGTGTCCAGATCGGGTTCTCCCAGATAGGCGGTGCCCAGACTCGGAAGCAGACCCAGGGACTGGCAGCGGCTCCATGAGGACAGGATCTCGCTGCGCACCCCGGCGACGGCCGGCCCGCCGGCCAGGAAGCTCTCCCGGCTGCGCGCCATGACGTCGTCGCTGCGACCGTCGCGAGCCATTCGGACCACCCACCTGTAGACAATCAGGTGACGTTACGAAAATACACCAGGCGGTTTCGGACATCGCCTGCCGAGTGACGGACCAGCCCTGGCATCCATGTGGCCCCTGTGTGTCTTCCCGCGGGGGGCTGGTCGCGGCCGGCAGTCACGGAAAGTGCGCACCTGGGTTTCGTATCTCGGCCCACCGGAGGTGCGCCCAGCCTCTGCGGGCTGGTCTTCGCAGGTCAGAGGGCTACTCGCCTATGACAAGGGGGACCGTTCCGGAGGCCCCGCGGGGCGGAGCCCCCGTACGCGGACACGCGGCAGCGCCCGCATCGCGCGGTTCGCGGCCGCCGCATACGCCACGCCGAAGACCAGCGACGCCAGGAACGCCAGATGCCGGGAGAAGCCGTCGATCAGCGGATAGATCTGCCAGTGGGTCAGATAGACGTAGAGCGAGGCGGTCGCCAGGGCTCCGGCGAGCCGGTTGAGCCGCTCGTGGCTGGGGAGTGCCGGGACCCACACCAGCAGGGCGAAGCCCGCCACGATGAGCGCCTCGCGCATGGGCTCTCCGGGGAAGAAGCCCGGCACGGTCGCCAGGGTCAAGGCCGTGACCAGCAGACGCTGTCGCACGGTCGTGGCCTTGGCCGCCGCCCAGCCCAGGGCGAACAGCCAGAAGACGGTCACGGCGTCCGGCATCAGCGAGCGGTCGGGCAGGCCGAGGAGGTCGTAGCGCGTCAGCAGCCCGGCGGCTGCGATGGCCAGCGGCAGTCCGTACGGGAAGCGGCGCTCGGCGCGGTCCGCGCGGCGCAGGGCCAGCAGTGCCACGACGGCGACCAGGATGTAGACGAGTGCCTCGATGAACCAGAAGTGCATTCCGGTGGGGTTGTCGTGCGGCCCGAGGACGCTGTGCAGCAGGGCGAGATTACTGAGCGTGTAGTCGTCCGCGAGCAGCAGCATGCCCGCGATCCACACCATGCTCGGCACCGCGACCCTCGCGATGCTGGTCCGGGCGCGCCGGAGGCGTTCGCGCCGGGGATCGTCGGTGAGGTGGAAGCGGGCGAAGTTGTATCCGGCGACGGCGAGCAGCAGATGGGCGCCGCCCTTGACACCGAAGACATGGATGTGGGAACCGACGATGAAGAAGATCGCCAGGGCGCGCAGGGCGACGCTGGTCTCCAGGGTCCGCCTGCGGGGGCGGACCCCGGAAGGGATCGGTGACGCCGCGGGCTCCCCCGGCTGGGCGAGGTCGCGGATGGGCCTGGTGTGCCAGTCGGGCGGCAGGCTCCCGAGTCGCTTCTCCAACTGGAGGGACATCTCCACGTACGACAGCGAGTCCCCGCCGAGGCCGACGAAGCTGCTGTCGCGGGTCACGTCGGTGCGGTCGAGGATGCGGGCGTAGAGCAGGCACAGGTCGGCGGGCAGCGGCCGGGGGTCGTCGCTCTCCGGGGGGAGCGCACGCAGCGCCTCGTAGTCCGGCTTGCCGTTGGGCATCCGTGGCAGCTCGGCGAGCAGCCGGACGTGGACCGCGCCCGGCGGCAGGTGGCTCTCCCGTACCGCCAGGCCGCGTATTCGGTCCGCGTCGGCGTCCGGGGTGCCGGCCGCGGCGATGAGGAGGGAGGTGTCGTCGCCGGTGCACAGCGCGGTGACGCCCTGGCGGGCGAGGGCCGTCTCGATGCGCTGCGGGTCGATGCGCAGGCCGAGGATCTTCACGAAGCGGCTGCGCCGGCCGACGATCTCGTACAGCCCCTCGGGGGTGCACCGGGCGAGGTCGCCGGTGCGCAGTTCCCGGATGTCCCGGCCCCGTGCCAGGTCAGCGGGGGTGCGGGCGTAGCCGAGCATCACGTTCGGCCCGGTGTAGACGAGTTCCCCCGCGTCCGGGCCGGGGCCGTCGTCCACGGGGTCGAGGCGGAAGGCGCCGCCCGGCACGGGGACGCCGATGGACGCGGGATGGGCGGCCGCGAGGCCGGGCGGCAGATAGGCCATGCGGGCGGTGGCCTCGGTCTGGCCGTACATCACGAAGAGGTCCCAGCCGCGGCGCTCCCCCAGTTCGGCATAGCGGGTCACGGTCTCGGGGGCGAGGCGGCCGCCGGCCTGGGTGACATACCTCAGGTGCGGCAGGTCCATGGCGTCGAAGCCGACCCGGTCGAGCAGGTCGAAGGTGTACGGGACGCCGGCGAAGGCGGTGCCGCGTGCGGTGCGGAACAGTTCCCAGAAGCAGGCGTCGGCCACCGAGAGGCCGGTGAGGATCAGGCCTGCTCCGCGCAGCAGATGGCTGTGGAGGACGGACAGCCCGTAGCAGTAGTGCATGGGCAGCGTGGTGGCGGCGCGGTCGGTCTCGCGGATGCCCAGGTATGCGGCGATCGACTCCGCGTTCGCCTGCAGGTTGCCGTAGGAGAGGCGGACCAGCTTGGGCGAGCCGGTGGAGCCGGAGGTGGACAGCAGCAGGGCGAGGTCCGGGTGGAGGTCGTGGGTGCTCCCCGTGCGCCGTTCGTCGAGGACCCAGGGCTCGCCGGGAGCGGCGGGCCGTACGACGACATCGGGATCGTAGGCCTCCGTCAGCGAACGCAGCGCCTCCGGGTGGCCGCCGGGCACGAGCAGGACGGGGTGGCCGGCCGACAGGGCGGCGAGGTGGACGATGAGCGCCTCCGGCGAGTTTGCGCCAGGCAGCAGCACCAGACGGCGCTCGGGGCCGAGGCGGCGGGCGGTGTCCGCCACGCGTGCGGCCAGCTCGCGGTAGGTCGTCTCCCCGTCGGGGGTGAGCAGGGCCGTACGGTCGCCGTGGGCCTCGAGGTCCCGGGCGAGGGGCAGGGTGCTGCCGCTGGTGAGCAGGTCGGGGTGGATCGTCACGGCGGGCATAGTAGGTAAGCCTGGCCTTATTCGGAAGGGGGTGCGCGCTGCGGCGCGGGTGCGCGGAGTGGTCGTGCGCGCCGTCCGCGGGGCAACTGCTTCCGCCCACAGGCTCATTGGGTGCGAGCGAAAGGATCAAGCCAGCCGGCGCAGTCGGCTCCTCGCCGGTTTCGCGGCCGAGCCGTTACATCCCACCCTCTTGACGCTTAGGTTAGCTTTACCTTATCCATACTGCTGTTCCTCGGTTCCTCCCCGGCGCCGATCCACCGCCCTTCGCCGGCCCCTGCCCCGGGGCGGCGCGCCGACGACGGGCACAGCAGGAAGGCACCCCCGCTCATGCGACGCCCGTTGGCCCGCACCCTCACCGCCCTCGCCGCGGCAGCCCTCGTATCCCCCTTGCTCGCGGGTTGCGGCAGCGATGAACCGGCCGGCCTCGTGATCTACTCGGGCCGCAACGAGAAGCTCGTGGGATCCCTCATCGACAAACTGGAAGAGTCCCTCGACACCCGGGTCGAGGTCCGCTACGGAGGCAGCGCGGAGCTGTCCGCGCAACTGCTGGAGGAGGGCGACGCCACCGAGGCGGGCCTGTTCCTCTCCCAGGACGCCGGCGCGCTGGGAGCGCTGTCCAAGGAGGGCATGCTGGCGCCGCTGCCGCAGACCGCCCTGGAGAAGGTCGAGCCCGCCTACCGCGGCGCCGCCGGGGACTGGGTCGGACTCAGCGGACGGGTCCGCGTCATCGCCTACCACCCGGATAAGGTCCCCACCCCGCCGGACTCCGTCCACGAGGTGGTGGAGCCGGAGTGGAAGGGCCGGGTCGGCTACGCCCCGACCAACGCGTCGTTCCAGTCGTTCGTCACCGGTATGCGCGTGCTGGAGGGCGAGGACGCCACCCGTACCTGGCTCAAGGGGCTCAAGGCCAACGGCAAGCCCTACGACAACAACCTCGCCGTGATGGACGCCGTCGACTCCGGCGAGGTCTCGCTCGGCCTGGTCAACCACTACTACTGGTACGAGCGGGTCGCGGAGAAGGGCGAGGACGAACTCGACGTCAGGATCCACTACCTCGCCGAGAGCGACCCGGGCGGCCTGGTCAATGTGGCCGGCGTCGGCATGCTCAAGGGCGCGGACGCCGAGCAGAGCGGGTACGCCCGCCAGGCCGTGGACTTCCTGCTGTCGGCCGAGTCCCAGCGGTACTTCGCCGACAAGACCAAGGAGTACCCGCTGGCCGCCGGCGTCACCAGCGAGGTCGAGAACCTGCCGCCCTTCGAGTCGCTGACCAAGCCGGAGATCGACCTGGGCGAACTCGACTCCCTCAAGGACACCCTGGCCATGCTCCAGGACGTCGGAATGGTCTGAGGTGACCGACCCGACGACCGGGCACTCCGCCGACCGCCCGGCAGCGGAAGCCACGCCGCTCGCCGGGCGGCGGCGCGTCACAGCGGACCGCCGCCCGTCCCCCGTGCTGCTCGTCCCCGCGTGCGCCGCCGCCCTGCTGGCGGTGCTGCCGCTGGGCTATCTCGCCGTCCGCGCCCTGGAGCGCGGCCCGGCCTACGCCTGGGACGTCATCGCCGACGACCGTACGGCGCTGCTGCTCGGCCACAGCCTCGGACTGACCGCCACCGTGGTGCTCGGCTGCCTGGTGCTGGGCGTCTCGCTCGCCTGGCTGACCGTGCGCACCGCGCTGCCCGGTGCGCGGATCTGGTCGGTGCTGGTCACCCTGCCGCTGGCGGTGCCCAGCTATGTGGCCGCCTTCGCCTGGCTGTCGGCGGCGCCGGGCCTCGCCGGCTTCGCCGGCTCGGCGCTGACGCTGACCCTGGTCAGCTTCCCGTACGTGTACCTGCCCGCCGCCGCCGCGCTGCGCCGCACCGACCCCGCGCAGGAGGAGGTGTCGCGCTCGCTGGGACACGGCAGGGTGCGCACCTTCCTCCGCGTCACGCTGCCGCAGCTGCGCCCGGCGGCCGCCGGGGGCGGGCTGCTGGTCGCGCTGTACGTGCTCAGCGACTTCGGAGCCGTGTCGCTGATGCGGTACGACACCTTCACCCGCGGCATCTACACCTCGTACCGGGCCAGCTTCGACCGCACTCCGGCCGCGGCGCTCAGCGCCGTACTGGTGCTGATGACGGTGGCCCTGGTGGCCGCGGAGACCCGCACCCGCGGCCGGGCAGGCCACGCCAGGACCGGCACGGGCACGGCCCGCCCCGCCGAGCCCGCGCCGCTGGGCCGGCTGCGGCTGCCGGCGCTGGGCTGGTGCGGCGCGGTCGTCGCCCTCGCCGTCGGCTTCCCCCTCGCGACGCTCGGCTACTGGCTGGCCGTCGGCAACTCCGCCACCTGGGACCCCGGCTCCCTCGCCGACACCTCCCTGACCACTCTGGGCACAGCCGCTGCGGGCGCGGCGCTCACCACGCTGCTCGCCCTGCCGGTGGGGGTGATCGCCGCCCGCCACCGCGGCCGGGGCGCACGGCTGCTGGAGCAGGCGGCCTACGCCGGACACGCCCTGCCGGGCATCACCGTCGCCCTCGCCCTGGTGTTCTTCGCGGTCCGCTACGCCCGGCCCGTCTACCAGGAACTGCCGCTGCTGGTGTGCGCGTACGCGGTGCTGTTCCTGCCGGTGGCGGCGGCCGCCACCCGGGCCGCGGTCCTCCAGGCACCGCCCGTGCTGGAGGACGTCGCCCGCTCGCTGGGGCGCTCGCCGCTCGCGGTGCTGCGCACGGTCACGGTGCCCCTGGCGGCACCCGGCGTCGCCGCCGGGGCGGCCCTGACGTTCGTGGTGTGCATGAAGGAGCTCCCCGCGACGCTGCTGCTGCGGCCCACCGGCATGGACACCCTCGCCACCCGGCTGTGGACGGAGACCGGAGCGGGTTCGTTCGCCGCCGCGGCCCCCTACGCCGCCGCGCTGATCCTGCTGGCAGCCGTCCCGTCGTACCTCCTCGGAAGGCACAGAACATGACCGACCTTCAGATCAAAGGACTGGTCAAGGCGTACGGCCTCGGGGCCACGGTCCTCGACGGGCTCGACCTGACGGTGCCCGGCGGCGCGCTGGCAGCGGTCCTCGGCCCCTCGGGCTGCGGCAAGACGACCATGCTGCGCATCGTCGCCGGGTTTCTGCGGCCCGACGCGGGCAGCGTCGCCGTCCACGGGCGCATGCTGAGCGGGCCCGGTGCGCATGTCGCCCCGGAGCACCGCCGCGTCGGCATCGTGCCGCAGGAGGGCGCGCTGTTCCCGCATCTGAGTGTGGCCCGCAACGTGGCGTACGGCCTCGGCGGCGTCGACCGGACCGCCCGCCGTGCCCGGGTGGAGAAGATGCTGGAGCTGGTCGGGCTCGCGGGCTACGGCGAGCGCATGCCGCACGAGCTGTCCGGCGGGCAGCAGCAGCGCGTCGCGCTCGCCCGGGCGCTCGCCCCCGAGCCGCAGCTGGTGCTGCTCGACGAGCCGTTCAACGCCCTGGACAGCGCGCTGCGGGCCGGAGTGCGCGACGACGTGCGCGCCGCCCTGCGCGCGACCGGGGCCACGGCCGTGCTGGTCACCCACGACCAGCAGGAGGCGCTGTCCACGGCGGACCTCGTCGCCGTCGTCCGCGACGGCAGGATCGCCCAGTGCGGCACGCCCGAGGACGTCTACCACCGCCCGGCCGACCCCTGGGTGGCGGGCTTCGTGGGCGACGCGGTCCTCGTCTCCGGCACGGCGGACGCCGGGGGCGCGGCCACGGCCGCCACCGCGCTGGGCCGGGTGCCGCTGGCTGCCGTACCCGCCGGTCCGCGCGAGGGTCTGGTGCTGCTGCGCCCGGAGCAGCTCCGGCTGACCGACGCCGCGCCGGGCGAGGCGCGCGGCACCGTGACGGATGTCCGCTTCTACGGCCATGACGCCATGGCCACCGTCACGGTCGAGGGACTCGACGCCCCGGTCGAGGTGCGGGTGCCCGGACGGGTCCCGGTGCGCCCGGGAGGCCGCACAGGCATCCAGGTCACGGGCGAGGCCACCTGGCACCGTGCGGTCGTGCCGCCTCGGGCCGGCGGCTAGGGCCTGCCCGGCGGCCCGTTCGCCGGCAGCGGATCATTGCCTACGGCAGGTGAACCCGGGGAGGGCAGGCAGGCGGCCCCGGACGACCGCGCACGGCTCGGGGCCCGCCGCTCACTCCTCGCGGTGGGTGAGGTTGGCGCCGTTCGCCGGGTCGAAGACGTGCATGCCGGAGGTGTCCACGTACAACTCGGCCTCGCGGCCCTCGCGCACCCTCGCCGCCGTACTGAGCCGGGTGACGATCTGGTGCCCGTCGCCCCCTGCCTCGGCGACACCCGAGTCCGCCGCGAGCTCGCTGAGCTCGGCCGAGACCGCCGGCTCCCAGCCCTCCTCGGTGAAGTGGGCGAAGACGTCCGAGCCGAGCGACTCGACCACGTCCACCGTCGCCGTGAACCGGGCCCCCTCTCGGGCCGGGTCCACCAGCGCGGCGTCCTCGAACGCCTCCGGGCGCAGCCCCACGATCAGGTCGCGGGGTGCGTCCTGCTCCTGGAGGCGCCGCAGCACCTCCGGCTCCAGGGGCAGGTCGCCCACTGCGGTGCGCAGGGTGCCCTCCTCCAGGGTGGCGTGCAGGAAGTTCATCGCGGGGGAGCCGATGAAGCCCGCGACGAACAGGTTGCGCGGTTCGTCGTACAGGTGCTGCGGGGTGCCGACCTGCTGGACCACCCCGCCGCGCATCACCACCACCCGGTCCCCGAGCGTCATGGCCTCCGTCTGGTCGTGCGTCACGTACACGGTGGTCGTGCCCAGCCGCTGCTGGAGACGGGAGATCTGGGTGCGCATCTGCACCCTCAGCTTGGCGTCCAGGTTGGACAGCGGCTCGTCCATCAGGAACGCCTTGGGGCTGCGCACGATCGCCCGGCCCATGGCGACCCGCTGGCGCTGGCCGCCGGAGAGGTTGGCGGGCTTGCGGTCGAGGTGCTCGGTCAGGTCGAGGATCCGCGCGGCCTCCTCGACCTTGCGCGTGACGGTCTCCTTGTCGGTCTTGGCCAGCCGCAGGGCGAATCCCATGTTCTCGCGCACGCTCATGTGCGGGTACAGGGCGTAGCTCTGGAAGACCATGGCGATGTCGCGGTCCTTGGGCGTCCGGTCGTTGACGACCTCGCCGCCGATGCGGAGGGTCCCCTCGGTGATGTCCTCCAGACCGGCGATCATGTTCAGGGTGGTGGACTTCCCGCACCCGGAGGGCCCCACGAGGATGACGAACTCCCCGTCCGCCACGGTGAGGTTGACGTCCTTCACGGCCAGGGCACCGTCGGGGTACCTCTTCGTGATGCCCTCGAGAACGATCTCGGCCACAGTGGGTGCTCCTTGGAGAGAGGGTGCCGTGGGCGGCGGTGGGGCGGAGGCCGCGGCCGGACCGGATGCCGTGCCGGTCAGCCCTTGACGGCTCCGGAGGTCAGTCCGGCGACGATGCGGCGCTGGAACAGCAGGACGAAGAGGATGATCGGCACGGTGATGACGGTGGCGGCTGCGGCGATCGACCCGGTCGGCTGCTGGAACTGGCTGCTGCCGGTGAAGAACGCGATCGCCGCGGGCACCGTGCGCGCCGCCTCCGTGGAGGTCAGCGAGATCGCGAACAGGAAGTCGTTCCAGCAGAAGATGAAGACCAGGATGGCCGTGGTGAACACCCCGGGGGCGGCGAGCGGCGCGATCACCAGGCGGAACGCCTGCGCGGGCGTCGCCCCGTCGACCTTGGCGGCCTTCTCCAGGTCCCAGGGGATCTCCCGGAAGAAGGCCGACAGCGTGTAGATCGCCAGCGGCAGCGAGAACGTCATGTAGGGCAGGATCAGCCCCGGCCAGGTGTCGAAGATCCCCAGCAGCCGCTCGATGTTGAACAGCGGCGAGACCAGCGAGATGGGCGGGAACATCGCGATGAGCAGGGACAGCCCGATGAGCAGCCGCTTGCCGGGGAAGCGCAGCCTGGCCACCGCGTAGGCCGCCATGGTGCCGAGGACGACCGCGATGAACGTCGCGATCAGCGCGATGCCGATCGAGTTGATCAGCGCCCGGGTGAACTCCGAGGTCTGGAAGATCCCCCGGTAGTTCTCCCAGGTCCACTTGGCCGGGATGAAGTTCCCGTCGGTCAGGGTGGAGGGGTCCTTGAAGGACAGGGCCACGATCCACCACACGGGGAACAGCGCGTACGCCACGACGAGGACGTTGACAACGGTCCATCCGGTGAGGTGCCGCTTTCCCGCGCCGGCCATCAGCGGCCCCCCTGCTCTGATCCGGGGGCAGCCGCCCCGAAGAGTCTGACGAAGACGAAGGCGATCACCGCGACGCAGAGGAAGACGAGCACCGAGATCGCCGATCCGATCCCCAGGTTCAGCGCGGTGAACAGGTTGTCGTAGCCGAGGATCGACACCGATCCGGTGCCGTGGGCGCCCGCGGTCAGGATGAAGATGGAGTCGAAGACCCGGAAGGCGTCGAGGGTGCGGAAGAGCAGTGCCACCAGGATCGCCGGCTTCATCAGCGGCAGGGTGACCCGCAGGAACCGCTGCCAGGCGCCGGCCCCGTCGACCATCGCGGCACGCAGCGTCTCCTCCGGCACCAGGGCGAGTCCGGCGAGCAGCAGCAGCGCCATGAACGGGGTGGTCTTCCACACCTCGGCCAGGATGATCAGCCCGAGGGCGGGCCACTGCTCGGTCAGCGGAGCGTCCCCCTCCGGCAGCAGTGCGGCGAGGTAGCCGGTGTCGGGCGTCCAGGCGTACTGCCAGGAGAAGGCGGCGACGACCGTGACGATGCCGTACGGCACCAGGATGGCGGTGCGTACCGTCCCGCGGCCGACGACGGTGCGGTGCATCACCAGCGCCAGCGCCATGCCGAGCACCAGCTCGACGGTGACCGAGACGACGGTGATGAACAGGGTGACCCAGAACGCCTCCCACCAGAACGGCGAGGAGAGCACCGCGCCGTAGTTGCTCAGGCCCACGAACTCGGCCTGGCCGGGGAAGCGGAGGTCGTAGCGCTGCAGCGAGAGGTAGACCGCGTAGCCGATCGGATAGGCGGTGACCGCGACCATCACCAGGACCGCGGGTGCGCACAGCAGCCAGCCCAGGCGCCGCTCCTGCCGCGCCCCCTCGGACAGGCGCCCCGCCTCGGCGGGTCTCCCCGCGTCCGCCGGCCCGCCCTCGCCCCCGCCCCCGGCGCCCGGTGCCGTCGCCGTCCGTCTCACGGGACCAGCCCCTTCGACTCGAGGGCATCCTGGATCTGGGTGGACATGGTCTCGACGGAGCTCTCGGGGTCGATCGCCGAGGGCGGGGACAGCGTGTGCGAGATGACGATGGACACGTTCTGGTAGGCGGGCGTCTGCGGCCGGACACTGGCGTTCTCCAGGGACCGGAAGATGGCGTCCGCGAACGGGTAGCTCTCCACGAACTCCTCGTCGAAGTAGAGCTCGCGCAGAGTGGGCGGCAGCCCGCCCTTGACCGCGGCGTTGATCTGGTTCTCCTTGTTGCGCAGGCAGAGTGCCGCCTCGAACGCCAGGTCCGGATGCCGGGAGTAGGCGCCCACGGCCAGGTCGATGCCGCCGATGGTGGGCCTGGCGGGCCGGGAGGCGTCCACGCGCGGGTAGGGCGCCCAGCGGAAGACCTCGGACAGCTCCGGGTTGTTGGCCTGCATCGCCGGATACACGAAGGGGTAGTTCAGCTCGAAGGCAGCGGTGCCGGCCTCCATCGCCAGCCGGTTCTGGTCCTCCATCTGGTTCGGCAGGGAGGGGTCGGCGGCCGGGGAGCGTGCCAGATCGCGCATGACGGCGGCGGCCCGGACGGCCGGCGGCCCGAGTGCGGGAGCCGTGGCGTCGGCGTTGAGGATGGAACCCCCGGCGCTCGCCACCAGTGTGTTGAACCAGACGGTGAGCCCCTCGTACTGCGCACCCTGGATCTCGACGTAGTGGGGCTTGCCCTCGCCGGCGAGGCGGCGTGCCTCGTCGAGCATCTCGGACCAGGTCGCCGGCGCTTCCTCGACGAGGTCGGTGCGATACCACAGCAGCTGCGTGTTGGTGTTGTACGGGACCGCGTAGAGGCGGTCGTTCCAGGTGCCGGTCCGGAGCGGCACCTCCAGGGTGCCCTCCTCGGCCTCCGCGCGGTCGTCGCCGCTCCACGGAAGGATCCAGCCGGCCTCCGCGAACTCCGGCGTCCAGGTGACGTCCAGGCCCATGATGTCGATCGACCGGTCCTCGGCCGCCATCCGGCGCACCAGCTGCTGGCGCTGCCCGTCCGCCGTGCGCGGCAGCTTGTTGTACGCGATCCGGTAGCGGCCGCCGGAGTCGCGCGAGCAGTTCCGCGCCGCCTCGGCCAGGGCGCCGGAGTCGTCGGGGAAGTTGTACCAGTTCAGGGTCGGCGGACCGGCGGATTCCCCCGAGCCGCAGGCCGTCAGCAACGACGCCACGAGCGGCAGGACGATCAGACGGCGCAGCCGCTTCACAACCGCCCTCCACAGATCCGCACCTCGGCCCTCAACCGACATGCCACGACCGTAGGGCTCCGGCCGCGGCCCGGGGGCGGCGCCGGAGGTCCGGGGGCGGCAAGCTCACCCGGGTGGCGCAGAGCACGCTCCGGCGGGGGCTGCAAGAACCCGTCATCGGTCCGGGCGTACAGCCCCCAGCCCCTGGGCTGCTCGTCAAGGCGCGCCACGTACCATGCGGAGTCACTGAGCCCGCTTCCGCCTTTTCCCGTCCTGGAGTCACCATGCTGTTGCCCTGTCCGGAGGTACTGCCCGGGGAGGGCTTCACCCTGCGTCGGCACTGCCGGGCGGACCGGGAGGCGTTCGCGGCCTTCCTCACCGACCCGGAGGCCACTCGCTACATGGCCTTCACAGCCGAGCAGAGGACGACGCAGGGTGCGCAGGACATGCTCGACTACGTGATCTCCGCCTACGGCTCCGATCACGAGGTTCTGTCCCTGACCGTCGCGGACGCGGCGGACGACTCGTACCTGGGCTCGATCGGGGGCAGTGCCACGGAGACGGAAGGGGTGGTGGAGATCTACTACACGGTCGTCCCCGGCGCACAAGGGCGTGGTCTGGCCACCGGGGCCGTGCGGTTGCTGCTCGCGTACCTCTTCTCGCTTCCCGGTGTCACAGCGGTTCGCGCGGACGTCACCACGGAGAACCAGCCGTCGCTGCGCGTCCTGGAGAAGCTGGGCTTCCAGGACCGCGGTCCCGTGGAGCGGAACGCCGGTGGCGGCGAGCTCGCCCACGGCTCCCTCCGCGGGCGCCGGTACGTACTGGACGCTGACGCCTACGAGGCGTGAGCCCGGTCGCCGCTCCGGTTGGGACACGGGCGGTCCCGGGAGCCCGAGGAGGCCGATACCTGGTGAGCCAGGACACCTGGGAGCACGATCTCCCTCGTCTCGCGCGAGGGCACCGACGAGGTCCAGCCGGCACTCTTCCGTGACCACCGGAACAACCTCCCGCTCTACCCGGGCGACACCGAGGACGCGGAAGTGCACCTGCTCGACGAGTACCGGGCGACAGAGCGGACGACGCCACCGTTCCTCCCGGTCGTCGGCGAGAAGTGAGTCCGCTGCCCGTCGTGGACGGCCGGTCGCGCGGACGCTCGGTGGAAGACCGCGTGGTGCAGCGGCCGTTGCCCGAACCCGTCCGGCTCGCCGCGGATCTGCGCCACCGCCGACTTCTTCGGGAGATCGTCTGCCGCGGTGAACTTCGGTGTTCGCACGGACGAGCAGGTGGCGCGGGACGAAGGCGGCACGCCGGGGCGCTCGTGCGGACCTCGGTCAGGAAGGGCCAGGACCTCGGGGCGGCGGGGCCGTGCTCGACGGCGGCGCGTTCGCGGCGGCCCCGGCGACCCTTACGGAAGTCTGACGCGGCGCCCTTTTCCGCGTCGGTCGAGCCGTCGGAGTGGTCTTCTCGGTGGCGGCGCCTACGGCCGACGCCCGCCGCGTCACCTACCGATCCCCGCTCCCGGAGTCCGAGATGACCGAGCAGCTGTCCCTGAACACAGCGATACCGTCACAGGCGCACCGCACCGCCGATACTCCTCTCCGCGGTCGACGTCCCCCCGGCCCGCGAACACGGCGCCCCTCGTGGGATCCGGCCTCGCTCGCCCATCTGCCGAGGGATCAGTGGTGGCTTCTCCACCAATTCGGCCAGGGTCCGGCAGCGGCTCCGTCGCACCCCTGCATCCACCATCCGATCGAGGAGTTCGCCGCGGCCCGGCCCCGCGCGACGGCCGCCGAGCACGAGGGACGGACGCTGACCTACGGCGAGCTGGACGCGCAGGCGAACCGCCTCGCCGCGCTGCTCACCGAGCAGGGTGTCCGCCCCGGCGACCGGGTCGGGCTGTTCCTGCGGCGGTCGCTGCCGCTGCTGGTCGGTGTCGTCGCCATACTCAAGACGGGCGCCGCGTATGTGCCCCAGGACGCGGAGCAGGCCCCCGCGGCCCAGCTGGAGCACGTGATCCGCACCGCCGGGATCACCGTGGTGCTGACCACGTCGGCCTACCGGGACACACTGCCGGTGCCGCCCGGAACCCGGCTGGTGGCCGTGGACAGGATGCTGGAGGAGCCGGCTGCCCCGTACGCCCCCGAGTTCCGGCCGCTGCGTCCCGTCCAGCCCGAGGACGTCTGTTACGTCCTGTTCACGTCCGGGACGACCGGTCGCCCCAACGGGGTCGCCGTCACCCATCGCAACGTCTGCAACCTGCTGCTCACCGCACCGGGGGACCTCGGGATCCGGCCGGGCTGGCGGGTCGGTCAGATCCTCAACATCGCCTTCGACATGGCCGCGTGGGAGATCCTCGGGGCGCTCGCCCACGGCGCGACCCTGGTGGTGCGCGGCACCGAGACGACGGCGGCGGTGCGTGACGCAGACGTGATCATCGCGACGCCCAGCGTGCTGGCGGCGATCGACCCGGGTGACTGCTCACGGGTACGCGTGGTGGCCGTGGCGGGCGAGCCGTGTCCGCGTACGCTGGCGGACACGTGGTCGCGTCGCTGCGCCTTCTACAACGGCTGCGGTCCGACCGAGACGACCATCGTCAACACTCTCCAACGGCACTGCCCCACCGCGCCGTCGCTGACGATCGGCCGGCCCACCCCCAACAACACCGTCTACGTCCTCGACCCGCAGGGGCGGCTCTGTGCCCCGGGGGAGGTCGGCGAGATGTGGGCGGGCGGTGACGGTGTGTCCGCCGGGTACCTCGCCGCCCCGGACCTCAACACCGAGCGCTATGCTCCCGATCCGTTTCTCGGCGGCTCACGGCTGATGTTCCGCACCCGCGACCTGGGACGCTGGACCGCCGAGGGCGAGCTGGAGCACCTGGGACGCACGGACGACCAGGTCAAGGTCCGCGGCTTCCGGGTGGAACTGGACGCGGTGTCCAGCGTGCTGGAGACCGTGCCCGGTTGCCAACGGGCCGTGACCCTCAAGGCCGACGACCGCACCCTGATCTCCTTCGTCACGCCCGCCACGGTGGACGCCGAGGCGGCCCGCGCGGCCGTCGCCGACGCGCTGCCCTACTACTGCGTGCCCGCCGTCGTGCACCCTCTGCCGCACCTGCCGCAGACCGACCGCGGCAAGGTCGACAAGGCGGCGTTGCGCCGGCTCGCACGGGAGGGCGGCACCGCATGAGGTCCTCAGCCTCGCCCGCGCGGGCCCACGGCCGGAAGCACGATCCGGCTCCCGCGGAGTCCGCGGCCGGTCTTCCGAATCCGCTGCCGCCGCTGCGCCGCATGTTCAAGCATCCGCGCCTGATGCACTACAACCGACTGGTCGCGCTGGTCGTACTGGTCAACCTGATCGTCGCGGGAGCCGCCGTGCCCGGCGGCATCGACCCGCGGACCTCCGCCGACGCGGTGCTCGTGAACCTGGCCGTGGCGATCCTGATCCGGCAGCAGTACGTGATCAACGCACTGTTCCGGGTGGCCACCGCAGCGCCCGTCTCCTGGCCCCTGCGGCTGCGCTGGACGCTCGGCAAGGTCTACCACTTCGGTGGCCTGCACGTGGGCGGTGCGCTGTGCGGCACCGCGTGGTTCACGATCCTGCTGGTCCAGCTGGCCATGGCGGGCGCGGGTACGGCCCTGCTGGCCGTCTCCTACGCGCTGGTGGTCCTGCTGGGCCTCCTGGTGGTCACCGCGCTGCCGCCGGTGCGCGGCCGGTTCCACGACGCCTTCGAGCGGATCCACCGCTTCGGCGGGTGGGCGGCTCTCGCGCTGTTCTGGTGGCAGACGCTGCTGCTCGTGCACGGGGACGGCCGCTCCGCACTCGCCGCTCCGCAGACCTGGTTGCTCGCACTGGTGACGTTCAGCGTCGCCCTGCCGTGGCTGCGGCTGCGCAAAGTGCCGGTGTCGGTGGAACGGCCGTCCTCCCATGTGGCGCTGGCACATTTCGACCACGGGCATACCCCGTTCGCCGGCTCGTCGACGGCGATCAGCCGCAGTCCGCTGTGGGAGTGGCATTCGTTCGCGAACGTTCCCGCCCCCGGGCGCAGCGGTTTCCGGCTGACCGTGTCGCGAGCCGGCGACTGGACCGGTTCGTTCATCGACGACGCCCCGGACCACGTCTGGGTCAAGGGCATCACCACGGCCGGCGTCGCGAACATCGAGACGCTGTTCACGAAGGTGGTGTACGTGGCGACCGGCAGCGGGATCGGCCCCTGCCTGCCGCACCTGCTCGCCGGCGAGGTTCCCGCCCGCCTGGTATGGGTCACGCGATCCCCACGGGAGACCTACGGCGACGCCCTGGTCGAGGAGATCCTCACGGCGCAGCCGGACGCCACCGTCTGGGACACCTCCGCCCGCGGCAAGCCGGACATGGTGCGGCTCGCCTGCCAGGCGCGGCAGGAGTGCGGTGCCGAGGCCGTGATCTGCATCTCCAACAGGCACGTGACCTGGAAGGTGGTCCACGGCCTGGAACGCCTGGGCATCCCCGCCTACGGCGCGATCTGGGACTCCTGACCGGTATGGAGGGAAATCACACCGTGAACGAACAGAACCTGCGCCACATCGTCGTCCGGCGGGACCGGGGCGTGGTCACCGTCCGCCTGCACCGCCCGGCCGTCCGCAACGCGTTGAACAGCGCTCTGCTGGACGAACTCCTCGGCACGCTCGCCCCGCTGGACGGGGATCCGGAGGTGGGGTGCTTCGTCGTCACGGGATCCGACGGGGTGTTCGCCGCGGGCGCGGACATCGCGGAGATGGCCGGTCGATCGGCCCCCGAGATGGCGGAGGAGGACTACTTCGCCCGCTGGGAGGAGTTCGCCGCCCTGCGGACGCCGAAGGTCGCCGCGGTGGACGGGTACGCCTTGGGCGGCGGCTGCGAACTGGCGATGATGTGCGACATCGTCGTCGCATCCGACCGGGCCGTGTTCGGGCAGCCCGAGGTCCGGCTCGGGGTCATGCCCGGCATCGGCGGGACCCAGCGGCTGACACGTCTGGTGGGCCGGGCCAAGGCCATGGACCTCGTCCTCACGGGGCGTCGGATGAGTGCCGAGGAGGCCGAACGCGCCGGTCTCGTCTCCCGGGTGGTACCGGCGGCCGACCTCACGAGAGAGGCCGCCGGCATCGCCGCCACCGTCGCCGGTCTCGGCCGGGCCGCGGTGCGTGCGGCGCGCGAGGCCGTGGACCAGTCCCTCGAGGTGGGGCTCAGTCACGGGCTGCGGTTCGAGCGCCGCTCCTTCCACGCCCTGTTCGCGACCGAGGACCAGAAGGAGGGCATGCGGGCCTTCCTCGAGAAGCGCCCGCCCACGTTCACCGGGCGCTGACGGGCCTCCGCGGTGCCCGGTCCGGCCGGGCACCGCGACGGACGCGACGGCCGGGTGGGCTCGGCAAGGAGGTCGACACCCGGTTCCTGCAGGATGCGCCCGCCTCCGTCGCACGCAGACGCCGGTCCGCCGGAGAACCGGCGGGCGCCGGCTCCGTGGCGGACGCGGTGGAGCCGGCGGTCCGCGAGCCGGCGGCGTACCCGGCGACGTCCAGTGCGGCGATCGCCGGGCGGATGGGAGGTCGTTGTAGGCCCTGAAGCGACGGGTGCGGCGGCTGCTACCGGGCTGCCGTGCCGCTGAACCGGTCTGCCGGACGCCCTGTCGGCCCGGCGCGGGCGCGGCGGGCTCCGCGGTTCCGCCCTGGGACGTGCGCCGCCGGGCCTCGGGCACACCGGCCGTCCTCGGTGCCGGTGACCAGGACTCATATGCTCCCGGGTCGTCGCCGTGCGGATGCTGCCGTCGAGGCGGTCGCGTCGCTGAGCTACAGTCTCGGCACCCGTTCCGGGCCGGGCGTGCCGGCTCCGGGGGATTCACGCTGGAGGAAGAGGCACATGCGCCCCGGACACTTCGAGCTACCCGGCTACGACGTCCAGGAGGTCCTGGGGCAGGGCGGGTTCGCCACGGTGTACCGGGCGCGTCAGCTGGTGGTGGACAGGGAGGTCGCGCTCAAGGTGGACAGCAGGAGGCTGTCCACGCACCGCGACCGGCAGCGGTTCATGCGCGAGGTCACCTCGGCCGGGCGGCTGTCCGGGCATCCGCATGTGGTCGCCGTGTACGACGCCGGGGTGCTCGACGACAACCGCCCCTACATCGTGCTGGAGCTGTGTCCCGGCGGTTCGTTGGGCGAGCGGCTGTTCCGGGACGGACCGCTGCCGGTGAAGGAGGCCCGCGACATCGGGGTGGGCATCGCCGACGCGGTGGCAGCCGCCCACGCCGCCGGGGTGCTGCACCGCGACATCAAGCCGGGCAACATCATGGTCAACCAGTACGGCACAGCAGCCCTGACCGACTTCGGACTCGCCGCCGTGCCACGGCCGGATCAGGAACTGTCCGTGACCAGGGAGGCGCTGACTCCGGCGTACGCGCCGCCCGAGGCGTTCCGCATGGCGGAGCCGTCGCCGGCCGGGGACGTGTACTCGCTCGCCGCCACCGTGTACGCCCTGTTGCTGGGGCGCCCACCCCATTTCCCGGAGGACGGCGGCCAGCTCGGCCTCGCCGAACTCATCGTGCGGCACACCTGGCCCTATCCCGCCCTGCCCGCCGTACCGGCAGCCCTCAACGAGGTGCTCGGACAGGCCCTGTCGGCGGACCCGGCACACCGGCCGGCCCACGCCGGGGCGCTGCGGGACGGTCTCGCCGCCGTCGACCTCGACACGGTCGATCTCGGCCGCTTCGGACCGGCACCCCGCATGACCACCGCCGGCGGCCCCGCCCACCAGGGGGATCGGGACGACTCCGCGCCGCCCCGCACCCCGCCCCGGGACAGCGCCCCGTCGACCCGGTCGCCACGGGACCCCCTTCCGGCCGGGACGGCTCCGGGAGACCCGGGCGAGGCACCGGGGACCGGGGTGAGGACGGTCGAAGCGGACGGCCGAGAGCGCAGGAGGTGGCGGCTCCGGCCGATCGCCGTCGTGGCGGCGGTTGCCGTCGTGACCGTCTCCGTCACGGTGCCGATCACTGTGGTGATCTCCCGGAGCGGGCAGTCGAGCAGCGGCGCGGACTCCTCCCCCAACGCCTCGCCCTCGTCGGCGGGCACGACCGCAGCAAGCAGCTCGCCCTCCTCGTCCGGCTTCGGCGGGGCGGCGACCACCACCGAGAACTGCCCCGCCGCGGCCGTTGAGGGTGTGGGCGGCCGGTGTGTGACCACTGCCGAGTGCTGGAGCGGGATCCTCGATGTCTCGGGGATCGTCACCGTCAGCCGTGCGGACTGCCAGGTGAGACACGTGTGGGAGACCTTCGCCATCGCCCCGCTGCCCGCGGACGGCATGACGAACAACGCACGGGATCTCATCAAGCACCCCGATGTCAGGGCGCTGTGCGCCCAGCAGGTCATGGCCGGGACCAGGTCCCCGCAGGGCGCGGATGTCGCCGACGACTGGCAGATCACGGTGATTCCGCCGAGCGCTGCGCAGTGGGACGACGGGCTCCGTGTCTTCCGCTGTGTCGCCGCAGCCGGCACGGAGGACGGGGAGAAGACCGGCAGCCACTTCGGGACCGTTGGCTGAGCGAGCAGCTGCGCCGTCGCCCGCCGGGCCGCTCGTCGCGCCGATGCTGGAGGTGCTCGCCGATGAACCACACCACCGCCATCTCTTCCAGGTCCTCGGTCTGCTCTCGGCATGGGTCCCGCCGCCGCAGCGGCGCTGCCGACCCTGTACCGGCTCTCAGACCAGGACCACACCGTCGTCTCCTACCTCGCCGGGGACCATGCCGGACTCCTCGACGACCGGTTCCGCGCCCGCCATGCGCAACGCCATCGAGGCCATCGAAGGTCCGGCTCGTGTTCGTCTCGCAGGCGTCGACGGCGAAGGCGCTTCACCGGACGGAGGGCGACAGCCCTCCTCGGTACGGGTCCGGCCGCGTCGCCGCCTCGTCGCGGCGGCGGACGTCGACCGGCGTGCAGGGGCGGGCGGACCGCCGGGCCGCCCACGGACCAGCGCAGGGTCCGGACCGTGCACCAGGCCGCCCCTTCCGCCGGCGTTCAGGAGCAGGTGGAGCGCGTCCCCCGGCTCTCCGGCAGCTGGTCACCGAGGTTCCTGACGAGCGACCTCCCAGGTGGTCGAGGCCGACGGGCATCAAGTGGGCGGTGCCAGGGGGCTGTTGACCACGACGGAGCGTCGAACGGGCATCCCGGGCACCGCCATCGGAACCCTGACCGGCAGGTGTTGCAGGGCACATGGTGAGGGGTGCACGCAGGGATCGGCGGCAGCATCTGCCGCGGGGGTACGGGGCGTTCGGCGGGTCGGGCGTGACCCCGGTTTCCAGCCATTGAAGGATCGGGGCCCCACGTGGGCTTCCGGGCCACAGGGGTTCTTCGTATGCTCCTGCGCCGGACGGCATGGTTACCTGCGGTAAGAGGGGGACGGATGGCTGGTTCGGGCACCTCACGACGCACGTTCATGGCCGGGACCGCCGCTGCCGGCGGCGCCGCCGCGCTGGGCACGGCCCGTACCGCGACGGCCGCGGGGCGGACGGCCGCAACCCGCGCCCCGGGATCGGTCGCCGTGCTCGGCGGCGGGGTGGCCGGGCTGACCGCCGCCCACGAACTCGCCGAACGCGGCTTCCGTGTCACCGTCTACGAGCGGCGGGCGCTCGGCGGCAAGGCGCGCAGCATGGGCGTGCCGGGCAGCGCGCGCGGCGGGCGGCGGGAACTACCCGCCGAGCACGGCTTCCGGTTCATCCCCGGGATCTACCACAACCTGCCCGACACGATGCGGCGCATTCCGTTCCCGGGCAATCCCCACGGCGTCTGGGACAACCTCGTCGCCCCCTCCGAGATGTCCTTCGCCCGCACCGGCCGTGAGGACCTGCGGCTCCCCCTCCCCTGGCCCGGCCACCGACCGCCCGACCTCTCGCTCGACGACGTCCGCCGCGCGCTGACCGCCGTCATGGAGACCGCACGCGGGATACCCCCGCACCAGACGGCGTACTTCGTGAACCGCGTCCTGGTCTTCCTCACCAGCTGCGACGAGCGGCGCAACGAGGTCTGGGAGGCCACACCCTGGTGGGACTACATCAGGGCCGGGCGGATGAGCCACGACTACCAGCGCATCCTGGCCGTCGGGGTCACCCGCAACATCGTCGCCACCAAGGCGGAGGAGGCCAGCACGCGCACGGTCGCCAGCCTGCTGGAGGCGTTCCTCTTCAACGGGCTCGGGCGCGGCGCGGACGGCCCGCTCGACCGCATCCTCAACGCGCCCACGAACGAGGCGTGGATCGACCCGTGGATCACCCATCTGACGTCGCTCGGTGTCGAGTTCGAGGTCGGACGGACCGTACGGGAGGTGCTGTACGACGGAGGCAGGGTCACCGGCGCGCGGATCACGGACCGGACCGGCCGGGCGCGGACCGTGACCGCCGACCACTACGTGTGCGCGATGCCCGTCGAGCACGCCCGCCGCACCTGGGGCGCGGCCCTGCGGGCCGCCGATCCCCAGCTCGCGCGCTGCGACGAGCTGGAGACGGACTGGATGACGGGCATCCAGTTCTATCTCACCGAGTCCGCTCCCCTGCTCGACGGGCACCTCAACTGCGTGGACTCGCCCTGGGCGCTGACGGCCATCCAGCAGGCCGGGCACTGGCCGGGCCGGGACTTCTCCCGCGACTACGGCGACGGCGCCGCCGTCGACTGCATCTCCGTCGACATCTCCGAGTGGGACAGGCCCGGTGTGCTGTACGGCAGGACGGCCAAGCAGTGCACCCGGACCGAGGTCGCCAGGGACGTGTGGGCGCAGCTCAAGGCGGCGCTGAACGACACCGGCAAGGCTGTGCTGAGGGACAGCGCGCTGCACTCGTGGTTCCTCGATCCCGGCGTCGACGGCATCGGCACGCCGCATCCGGTCAACGAGGACGAGCTGCTGATCCATCCCGTGGGCACCTTCCACAACCGGCCGACGGCGGCGACGAGGATCCCGAACTTCTTCCTCGCGGGTGACTACGTGTCGGTCGACATCGATCTGGCGACCATGGAGGGCGCCAACGCGTCCGCGCGGGCGGCGGTCAACGCGCTACTGGACCGGGCGGGTTCCGATGAGTCGCACTGCACGATCACGCCGTTGTACCGGGCCCCGGAGCTGGAGCTACTCAAGCGCCACGACCGGACCCGCTACCGCTGGGGCCTGCCGAACGCGCTGGACCTGGGCTAGGCGGACGGACCGTACGGGCGTATCCGCTCCCCGGGCCTCGCGGGGCGGTCTCCGGCGCGGTCTTCGCCCTCTGCGCGGTCCGGGGCGGGCGGGCTCGACCGCCGGGCCGCAGACAGACGGGGGCAGCGGCGGCGGGGACGGAAGGACCGGTCCGGCACCGCTCTGGTTCGGGGTGGCGGAGGAGTACCTGCTGGTCTGCCCAGACTCCCGGCACCCGAGCACGCAGGCCGACCAGGTCGTGGTGCCGGCCCTCGCCGGAGTCGGCGGCCAGGACGCCACCGAACTCACCCGCAGCCGGGCCGAGATCCGCGCCCCCGGCGATCGGGCTGCCGCTGATCGGGGCACGGCCACCTGCCCGTGCCCACATCCCCGGTATCGGCGTCGCTGCCGCCCCGGACGGCAGGAGGACCCGGTCACCGGCTGCGCTGTGGACCGTAGGGCTGGAGGAGCTGGTCGACAGGTGCGTAGTCGTCGGTGAGCGGTCGGGCATCGCCGATCCAGGAGGTGAGGTCGTCGCCGGAGGCGATCTTCCAGCCGGTCCGCCGGGAGTCCAGCACCTCCTGGGTCGCGCTCAGGTCGACTGATCGGTCGGAGGCGAGCACCACCAGATTGCCGCCGTCGGGGGTGGCCGTCGGGTCGAGGCCGAGGTCGCCCGGTTCACCGATGAGGGCGACGTACCGGAAGGTCTCGCCGAGGGTGGCCAGTTCGGCCCGTGCGAAGGCCATGTCACCGTGATCGATGAGGTTGGCGACGTACAGGCCGTCCTCCGTGAGCACCCGCCGCACGTCGGTCATCGCCTCCACCGTGGTGAGGTGCCACGGCACGCTGACGCCCCCGAAGGCGTCGCCGACGACCAGGTCACGGCTGCCGGCGTCCAGCCGCCTCATGCCGAGCCTGCCGTCCTCGACGCGTACGTCGGTACCGGCCCCCGGTCGCAGACCGAGTCGGTCGCGGTCGACCCGCACGACCCCGCCGTCGATCTCGGACACCACGCTGCGCGTCCCGGGCCGCGTGGCCTCGAGGTAGCGGGGAAGGGTGAGACCGCCGCCGCCCAGGTGGTGGGCGGCGAGTGGCTCACCCTCGGGAAAGGCCGCATCGACGACCGAGGCGATGGCGCGCACGTAGGCGAACTTCAGGTAGGTCGGGTCGTCGATGTCGACGTAGGAGTGCCGAAGGCCGTCCAGGACGAGTGTACGGCCGCTCTCCCGGTCGGGGTCCGCGACGACCCGGGCACAGTGGTACTTGGTCTCCACGTCGCAGCCCCTGGGCGTGACCAGGGCGACGAGACCCCCACCGACGACCACGAGTGCCAGGGCAGGGGCGCCGCTCCACCCCCGCGTCCGCCACTCGACCAGGGCCGAGCCGACCACCAGCAGCGCTCCGAGGCCGATCAGGATGCCGCTGACCGGCAGTCGCGACACGAGGACGAAGCCGGTGAGGACGGTGCCGGCGATGGCGCCGACGGTGCCGACGCCGGACAGGCGGCCGACCACCGTTCCGGTCTCGGCGAGGCTGGTCAGACGCAGTTTGGTCACGATCGGCGTCACCGCGGACAACAGTGCGCCCGGCACGAGGATGGTCAGCGACGCGATGAACAGGAGCGCCGGCGGTGCCCACTCCGCCGTGGTGCGCAGCACGGCCGGGGTGAGCGCCACGACCGCTCCCGACGTACCGAGCGAGGGGCCCAGAAGCCGGCGTGGATCGACCTGGTCGGCGAGGCGACCGCCCAGCCAGGATCCGAGGGCGATCGCGGTCAGGGCGATGCCGATCACCATCGTGCTGGTCTCGAGAGTGAGGCCGAGGTAGGGAGCGAGCAGCCGCAAGGCGACGATCTCGACCACCAGGACTGCGGCCGAGGAGCCGAAGACGAGCACGGCCGCGACACGCGGGCCGAGACCCCGGCTGCGCAACGGGCCTTCGGCCGGGGGCGACGGAGACAATCTGGTCACGGCCGACATCCTTGCATGCAACTCGTCCACGGACAGGCGATGGGAGAAGCGCCGCGTACTCCTCCCCCGCAGCCCGGCGGGCGGCCCCGGCCTGGCCCCGGGGGCGCGGGTGTCGACGCCGTGTCCGCGCGCACGCGCTGGTCGCGCAGGGCATGGTCGTGGGTGGCCGGCGGCCCTCCCTTGCACCGGGGAGGCCGACCCGTCGCGCCGTGACCGGGGCTCGGGCGGAACGTGGGGGCGGGCGCCCTCGCGGACGGGATCGGCGCGGTCTACCGGGCGTAGTCCTCGGCGAGGACCCGCTCGATGTTGCGCTCGGCGAGCGCGGTGATCGTGAGGAAGGGATTGACCCCGACGGAGCCCGGCACCAGAGCGCCGTCGGTGACGTACACCCCGGGGGCACCGCGGACCCGGCCGTAGTCGTCGGTGGCCCGGCCCAGCACACAGCCGCCGAGGGGGTGGTACGTGAAGTCGTCGGCGAAGGTCTTGTTGCCGCCGAAGAGGTCGTACCGGTAGATCGTCGCGTTCCTGAGGTTGATGCGGTCGAACAGCTTCCTGGCGGCTTCGACGGACACCCTGCTCTGTGCCGCGGTCCACCGCAGCCGTACCGCGTCGGTTCCGGCGTCGTAGACGAGCGTGCCGCGCTCCGGGTTCCTGGTGATGGCCAGGTACAGGCTGATCCAGTGCTCGAAGCCCATGGGCAGCGGGGCGATCTCGGCGAAGACGGGGTTGGCGGTGTTGGACCAGTCGTCGATGGCCATCACCGGCATCGTCGCCTGGTCGGCGCCGACGGTGTCCCAGAGGTGGTTGGCCCGCGCGGTCATGACGTTGCCGTTGGTGCCCCAGCCCGTGCCGAGGTACTCGCTCAGGTCGGGCAGGGCACCGCAGTCGCGGGCGCGCAGCAGGAGTTCGGTGGAGCCCAGGCTGCCGGCTCCCAGGAAGAGCCGGGTGCAGCCGATCTCGCGGGTGGCGACGACCTTGCCGGCCGTGTCGATGCGGTCGGCGGTGACGACGTAGGTGCCGTCCGGCTGTCTGCTCAGTGCGCGGGCCCGGTGGAGCGTCTCGATCGTGACGTTGCCGGTGCCGAGTGCGGCTGCGAGATAGGTCTTGTCGAGGCTGCGCTTGCCGTGGTTGTTGCCGTAGATGACCTCTCCGGCGAGCGCGGAGCGTACGGCCTGGCCCGCGGCCTCGCGCTGCATGTACCCGAAGTCGTAGACGTTGGGTACGAAGACGGTCCGCAGGCCGGCGTTCGCGGCGTGCTTGCGGGAGATCCGCGAGAAGCGGTACCACGCGGTGGCCTCGAACCACGCCGGGTCCACGGTGTTGACGCCGAGCGCCCGCCGGGCCAGCGGGAAGTACCGGTCGTACATGGCCGCCGCGTCGACGTCCGGCAGCATCTCGGAGAAGTACGCGCGCTGCGGGACGACGGCCATCCCGCCGTTCACCAGCGATCCGCCGCCGACGCCGCGGCCCACGTACACCGACATGCTGTCGAAGTGCACGCGGTCGAGGACGCCGGGGTAGCAGCTGATGTCCTTGTTGACGACGTCGAGCCAGAGGAACTGTGCGAGCGGGGCCTCGGTGCGGGTGCGGAACCACATCGAGCGGTGGTCCGGGGCGCCGGTGCTGCAGAAGATCTTCCCGTCGGGGCCCGGGGAGTCCCAGACCCGGCCCATCTCCAGTACGAGGGTGGGGATTCCGGCCTCGCCGAGGCGCAGGGCTGTGACGGCGGCGCCGTAGCCGGAGCCGATGACGAGGGCGGGTGTGTGGTCGGCGGCTCCGGGTCCGGGAGTCGCCGCGCCGGCCGTGGTCACGGGGCCGATGCGAGTGAGGCCGAGCGCGGCTGCGGTCTGGAGGGCGCCGATTCCAAGAATATGACGGCGCGTCAGTTCTGGTGTCATGTTGCGCAGCATGTGCGGACTTTCCGGTTCCGCCTATCCGCTGCGCAGAACTTTTCGGCAGCGCGCAAGAGGGCGGTTCGCGCCGTGCGGGCGGGACCGTGGCCGGGATCGTGCGGATCCCGGCGCAAGACGCGGTGAACCGGACGCCACCGGGGTGCCGCGCACGGGTGCGGGCGGGCGGCCTCGGAGGAGCGTGACGACGGTGCGGTGCAGCGGCCGTCATCGCCGTCCGGACCGCACTCGCCGTCCTCTCCCAGGTCGTCGCCGACCGCGCCACGGTCGTCCACACCGGCCCGTACCCCGGGATGAGCATCGGTGACGGCCGGTAGCCGCCCCGTGGGGATCGCGGTCCCTGGGCCCGGACCGTGCGGGTGCCCGAACCGCCGACGTGCTGCGGTCTCGGCCGGGGCATCACAGGGGGTCCCCAGGCGGAGCCGCCGTCGGATCGCGGCGACGGTCCCACGAGCCGTGATCGATGTGTCTCGCCGGGTTACCGCCCCGGGCCGGTGGGGCGAAACCCGCGCACACTGGAACTGTGCGTGGAATGATCGTAGGCGGGACGGCGGAGCGCGAGGATCTGCTCACTGCTGCCGTCGTCGAAGCCGCCGAGAGAACCGGCGCGCACGCCGGCAGCGTCTTTCTCCGCTCCCGCGACCGTCGGTCGCTCGTGCTCGCCGCGACGTGCGGGGCGCCGCCCTCTCAGCTCGGCGGCTGGCGCCTCATTCCGGTGAGCAGTCCCATCCCGGTGGCCGCGGCCTACAGCTCCGGGCGCACGGTGCACCTGGCCGACGCCGACGAGACGATGCGCAGGTTTCCGCAGCTCGCAGTGGCTCTGCCGTACTCCTTCGGCTCCTGCTCCGTGCCGGTGGGCACAGGTGAGGAGACCTTCGGGGCGCTGGCGGTCGTCTGGGCGGCGTCACCCGGCGCAGAAGGGCTGTCCCAGGCCCGGCGCCGGCACCTGCGGAGCATCGCCAGACGGCTCGGGGCCTCCCTCGCCGGTCTCCGCGCCCGTACCGGCGATCCGGTCGAGTGCGACCCGCAGACGATTCCCGTGGAGACCCCGGCTCTCTCGGCACCGGCCGTGCGAGCCGGCCTGTTCGACTGGGACCTCGTCTCCGGCACCCTCACCGTGGACGACGAGTTCTGCGCGATCTTCGGTCTCGCTCCCCGTGCCTTCGACGGCCGAGTCGAGACGCTGGTCTCCTGCCTGCACCCCGGCGACCGCGCCGCGCTCCGAGCCGCCGCCCGCACGGCAGCCGCCGAGGGCCGGATCACCGCGCGGCCCCTGCGCATACGGGATCGCGGGAACGGCGGCGAGAGGTACCGCACGGTCGAGTTGTGGGCCCGCGCCATCCAGGCCGACAGCGCTCGGGCACCCGCCCGCATGGTCGGCACGGTCGTCGACGTGCAGACCGGCGGCGCGGCCGCCGCCGCGGTCGAACGGCTGCGGGACGGGGTGTTCTCCCTCGCCCCCGACGGGCGGGTCACCTACGCCAACCACAGCGCCCTGCGGTTGCTGGGCGTGCGCGGCGACGCGTTGCTGGGGCAGTTTCTCTCCGACGCGCTGCCGTGGCTGTCCGATCCCGAGGTCGAGTACCGGCACCGGTCCGCGATGATCTCGCAGGCGCCGGTCTCCTTCCTGGCCTGCCGACCACCCGACCGGTGGCTCGCCTTCTCCCTCCATCCGGAGGCGGACGGGGTGACCGGCCGGGTGGTGCCCTCCAGCCATCCGGCCCCGGGCCCGGCGCCATCGGCCTCCCCGGCCCGGACAGCGACCACTGACACCCCGGCGCGCCTGGGCGTCATGTACCACGTCCTGCAACTGGGCAGCGCGCTGACCGAGGCGGTCACCGCCCGCAGGGTCTGCGAAGTCGTCTCCGACCAGCTCCTGCCGGCCTTCGGAGGCCAGCAGATGGCGGTCTACCTGGTCCGCGACGCAACGATGCATCTGCTCCATCACACAGGCCACCACCAGGACTTCCTCGACTGGCTCGAGGGCGTACCGCTGAACGCCCGCCTGCCCGGGACGGAGACCCTGACCTCCGGCTCGCCGCTCTTCATCGAGTCGCAGCAGGACCTCTTCCGGGGCTACCCCGGCATCCCCACGGGCGAGGTGAGCTCCTGGGCGTATCTGCCGCTGATCGCCTCCAGCCGCCCGGTCGGCATCTGCGTCCTCGGCTTCGACGAGATCCACCGATTCACGGAGAAGGAGCGTGGCGTCCTCACCGCACTGGCCGGACTGATCGCCCAGGCCCTGGAACGCGCACGGCTCTACGACTCGGAGTTCGCCCTCGCGCGCGGCCTGCAGAAGGCGCTCCTGCCGCACCGGCTGCCGGTCGTCCCGGGTATCCGCACCGTCGCGCGCTATCTGCCCGGCACCCGCGGGATGGACATCGGCGGCGACTGGTACGACGTGATCCAGACCGGTAGCGGGGTCTCTCTCGTCATCGGAGACGTGGAGGGGCACAGCATCGCCGCCGCGGCCACCATGGCCCAGCTGCGCAGCGCCGTACGGGCGTTCGCCGCAGTAGGCCATACGCCCTCCGACGTGATGGCGGGCGCCAACCGGACCCTCATCGACCTCGACCCCGGTCTGCTGGCCAGCTGCTGCTACCTCCGCCTCGAGCCCCACGGCCACCACACCGACGCCGTCACCGCCGGCCACCCCCCACCCCTGCTTCGCCGTCCCGATGCGACGACCAACGCCCTTGACCTGGACGTCGGCCCCCTCCTCGGGGTGGATCGCGCGAGCGCCTATCCGGCAACCCGGATCGACCTCCTGCCGGGGTCCGTCCTCGCCCTCTACACCGACGGACTGGTCGAGGAACGCGGCACCGACATACGCGTGGGGATCGACGGCCTGCGAGCATCCCTGGCCCACACCCCGGCGGACTCTCTGGACGAACTCGCCGACCGGCTTCTGCACAACGCCCGGGGCTCCCCGAACCGGGCCGACGACATCGCCCTGCTGCTCGCGGAGTGCGGTTCCGGTCACGGTGCCGAGGGGGACACCTGATCACGGGGTGGTTCTCACGGATTCGGCACGGGCGCCAGGCCGACGCCGACGTCGCCTGCGGCCGTGCCCGGCTCCCGCACAGGGACTGCCGCGCCTCACGGCCTCCGGATGAACGGCTACGCGCTGCCGGAGGAGCTCCGCCACGCCGTGCGTGAGGCCCACGACCGAGGTGCCCGCCCCGCCCCTTCGTGCCGAGGTTCGCCGATCAGCCATTCGGGTCGCGGCAGATCGGGGGGTGCGGCACCGGCCACCGGACCGGGCCGGACGGGGCGAGGCGGGGCGAGGCGGGGCGGGGCGGGGCGGGAAAATCGTTGGCCGTCGTCGCGTCGGTGTCGTTACGGTGGTCGGCGACCACCCACCGCATACCTGGGCCAGTGGCCCGAGGGAGAGTGTCTTGATGCCCCGACCCGCGCCGAGCGCGCCTCGCCGCACCGCGTAGCCGTCCCTCCGCCGCACTTCCGCGCGGCGAGGCGGACGCCTGCTCCGGTGTCCCGTATCGCCAGCAGCGCCCTGCCCTCCCGAAGGGGGCACCGTGGTGCGTGGCCTCCCTGTCGAGGAACGCTCGGCCGGCTCTTGCTGTCATCTCAGTTCTTCTCAGCAAGGAGCATCCCGGGTGTCCAGCAACCCGCACAACACTCTGAAGATCGACACCTTCACCTGCACGTGGTGCGGCCTCACCGTCACCGCTTCCGCCGCCGACGGCACACGCCGTGAGCACTGCCCCTCGTGCCTGCACTCCCGGCACATCACCGACCACGTCGAGGGCGGCCCGAGTCACTGCCACGGGCGGATGACCCCGATCGCCATCGCCGTCCTGCGCACCGGTGACTGGATGGTCATACACCGCTGTGTGCGCTGCGACGAGCTCACCTCCAGCCCCGTCTGCTCGGACGACAACCAGCTCATCCTCATGCGCATGGCCGTCCGCCCGCTCGCACAGCCGCCGTTCCCTCTCGAAGCGCTCGGCAGCCTGTGACGGGGCCCGGGAGAGGAGAGCCGAGCATGCCACGGCGCAAGCGTTCACGCGGGCGGGCCCGGGGGGCCCGCCGCCCCCAGCGGCACAAGGACGTCCTGCACGGACACGGAGGCCACCGAGCCGGCGACTTCCGGTGCGTCCACTGCCGCCTGGAGGTGTCCCTCACCGCTCCGGGCACGGTCCACCGCAACCACTGCCCGAACTGTCTGACCAGTCTCCACGTCGACCGCCGCATTCCCGGCGACCGCTCGTCCGACTGCCGCGGACGCATGGAGGCACTGGCCATGTTCACGCGCCCCGACGGCGAATGGATGATCGTCCACCAGTGCCTGACCTGCGGCGAACTCAGCGCCAACCGCATCGCGGGCGACGACAACGCCCTCGCCCTCGTGCGGCTGGCGCTCAGACCGCTCCAGGACACCACCATGGCCGGCCGCACGATGCTGGTCCTGTAGAACCCCGGGGCGAGGAAAGGGCCCGGGCCGGAGGACCGCGCGCACCGCGCGGTCCTCCGGCGCTGAGGCACCCGCTCAGGCTCTGCCGTGCGCCTTCTGGGTCTGTCGCACCAGGGAGTCGATGACCACGGCGGCGAGCAGCACCCCTCCGGTGATCATGAACTGTACGGCGGCCTGGATGCCCAGCAGGGCCATGCCGGAGGCGATCGACTGGATGACCAGGATGCCCAGGAACGCGGACCAGGTCGTGCCGTGTCCGCCGAACAGGCTGGCACCGCCGATGACGGCCGCGGCGATGGCGTTCAGCAGCAGGAGGCCGGTGCCCGAGGTCTGGCTGGCCGACGTGATGCGCGAGGCCAGGAACAGCCCGCCGACCACGGCCATCGACGCGGAGACCATGAACACCGAGATGCGCACCCGCACGACGTTCACGCCGGCCCGGCGGGCCGCCTCGGCACCGCCGCCGACGGCGTAGACCCGTCGTCCGTACGATGTGCGGCGCAGCACGAAATCCAGCCCCGAGACGACGACCAGGAAGATCAGCAGGGCTAGCGGCAGGCCCCGGAACTCGTTGAGAACGTAGGCGGCCGCGAACGCGACCACCCCCACCACGCCCGTGCGCACCCCGATCTCGCCCAGGCGACGGTACGGCATCCCGGTGACCCTGCGGTGCCGTCTCTCCCGGTACGAGGCGAGGAAGAACACGGCCGTGACGAGCGCAGCCACCCCGTACGCAACGGCCACGTCGCTGAAGTAGTGGCTGGTCAGCATGGCGACCAGGCCCTCGTCGTCGAGGTTGACCGCGCCGCTGGTCCCCAGCACGTACAGCATCAGGCCGCTCCAGCCCAGCAGCCCCGCCAGGGTCACCACGAACGCGGGCACGCCGACCCTGGCGAAGAAGAACCCCTGCACCAGTCCGATCGCCGCGCCGCAGAGCACCGCCACGATCACGGCGAGCCACTCCGCCATGCCCTTCTGCACGTTCAGTACGGCGAACATGACCGCCCCGAAACCGCTGACGGAACCGACCGACAGGTCGATCTCGCCGATCAGCAGCACGAAGACGATGCCGACCGCGATCATCCCGGTGCCGACGATGTCCACACTCAGGTTGGACAGGTTGCGCGGCGAGAGGAAGTTGCTGTTGAGACTCTGGAAGATCACCCAGATCAGGACCAGCCCCAGGACGACCGGGACCGAGCCGAACTCGCCGTTGCCCAGCCGGTACCGAAGGATCTCGGCGTAGCCCTTGAGTCCGGCGCGGCGCTCGCTCACCACTCCCCCTGACCCGGGGGCTGGGTGCGGCGGGTCACGGCGTCCCCCGTGGCGCCGGTGATGGAGGCGATGATCTGCTCATGGGACGTGGTGGTCACATCGAAGAAGCCGTTGTTGCGGCCCAGGCGGAGCACGGCGGCCAGGTCGGCCACGGCCTTGACGTCGCCCATGTTGTGGCTGATGAGGAGCACGCCCAAGCCGTGATCGCGCAGCCGCTCGACCAGGTCGAGGACCTGGGCGGTCTGCTGGACACCGAGGGAGGCGGTCGGCTCGTCCAGAAGCACGACCTTGGGGTCGCCGAGGAGCGAGCGGGCGATGGCGACCGCCTGCCGCTGGCCGCCGGAGAGGGCGGCCACGGGAACGCGCACGTTGGGGATGCGGATGGCCAGGGTGCTCAGCAGTTCACGGGTGCGGCGCTCCATCTCCACCTCGTTGAGGACGCCGAGCCGCCGGATCTCGCGTCCGAGGAAGAGGTTGCCGACGACGTCGAGGTTGTCGCACAGGGCGAGGTCCTGGTAGACGGTGGCGATGCCCAGGTGCGTGGCGTCGCGCGGGCGCCTGACCTGCACGGGCTCGCCCTGCCACTCGATGACGCCCCGGTCGGCCAGGCCGACTCCCGCGATCACCTTGACGAGGGTCGACTTGCCAGCGCCGTTGTCGCCCAGCAGGGCGACCACCTCACCGGCGCGGATCGTCAGATCGACGTCCGCCAGGGCCTGGACGGCGCCGAAGTGCTTGGAGACGCCACGCAGGGCCAGGAGGGGAGGGACTGCCACGGATACCCACCTCCTTCCCGCCCGATTACGTCGTGAGTCCGGCCCTCTCGCAAGCCGAGGCGTACTTCGGGGTGCAGATCTGGTCGATCGTGTACATACCATCCTTGACCAGGGTGTCCACGATGTTGTCGACGGTCACGGCTATTGGGGTGAGCAGGACGGCCGGGATGTCCTCGTCGGTCGTGTTGTCGATCTCGTCCTCCGCGATGGCTTCGGCGGGCTCGCCGCGGCCCAGCGCCACGGCTATCGCGGCGGCGGCCTCGGCCTGCGGTTCGAAGGGCTTGTAGACGGTCATGGTCTGCTCGCCCTCGACGATGCGCTGCACGGCGGCGAGCTCGGCGTCCTGGCCGGTGACGGGGGGCAGCGGGCTGATGTGGTTGGCCTTGAGGGCGGATATGACACCGAACGCGAGGGCGTCGTTGGCCGCGTACACGCCGTCGATGCTGTCCGGCCCGAGGGCGGCGATGGCACCGGCCATGTTGACGTGGGCGACGTCCGACCGCCAGCCGACGGTGTCGTACGACTTGCCGATCTTCACCTTCCCCTCCAGGACGGACCGCGCGCCCTCCTCGAACCAGTCCGAGTTGGGGTCCGCCGGGTCCCCGTTCATCATGACGATCTGCCCGCCGTCCGCCTTGCCGCCCATCGCCTCGAGCAGCACCTCGCCCTGGAGCCTGCCGACCTCCGCGCCGTCGAAGGAGACGTAGGCCGCTATCGGGCCCTCGGCGAGCCGGTCGTACGCCACGACCGGCACATTCACCTCAGTGGCGTTCCGGACCGAGTTCTGCAGCGCCTTCGGGTCGACGGCATCGAGGATCAGCACGTCCACCCCCTGAGTGATCATGGTTTCCATCTGCCGCTGCTGGGTGGCCACGTTGCCCTGGGCGTTGGCGTACTCCACGGTGCAGTCGGGGCAGAGCTCGGCGATCCGGTTCTCGATCAGAGGCCGGTCGAAGTTCTCCCAGCGGGCGGTGATGGTGTCGGGCAGGAGCAGGCCGATCTTCACGGACTCCCCCGCCACGTCGCCCTGGTCCGGAGCGGCGCCCGAGTCCGCCGCCTGTCCGCAGGCGGTCAGTCCCACGGCCAGCGTGAGCGTGGCCACGAAGACGGCCGTCCTGCCCGGGCGGCTCTGCACGTCAGGGGTGCGCACGCGAACCATCTCCTCAATCGGTCCGGCTATCCCGCCGCGGCTCCGCCTTCCGGGTGGCTCGACTCCTCCGGCGGTAGGACGATCTCGCTCCACACCTGCTTGCCTCCGCTGACCGGCACCGAGCCCCAGGCCGCCGACATCGCCTCGACGAGGAGGATGCCGCGCCCCCCGGTCGCCTCCCAGTCCACGATCACCGGCTTGGCGGGCGCCCGCGGCGACGAGTCGGCCACCGCGACCCGCAGCCGGCCCCCGGCACGGGTGAGCTCCAGGCGCACCGCACCGTGGGTGTGCACCAGGGCGTTGGTGACCAGTTCCGACACGACCAGCAGGACGGCATCGGCGTCCTGCGTCACGTTCCACGAGCGCAGCGTGCGCGCGGTGAAGCGGCGGGCGTGCATGACGGCGTCCGGCAGCCGCCATACCGTCCAGCCGGCCCGGATCGGGCGGACCTTCATCCCGTCGTAGCGCAGAATCAGCAGCGCCACGTCGTCGTCGCGCCGGCCGGGGCCGCCGAGCAGCGCGTCGGCCACCCGGCCGGCGTCGGACGGGTCGGTGGCGGCGAGCGCATTGCACACCCGGCGGGTGCCCTCGTCCAGATCGAGGCTCGCGGACTCGACCAGCCCGTCGGTCATCATGGCCACGACCGTGCCGGGGGCGAGTCCGACCGAGGTGATCGGGAAGTCGGCCTCGCCGAGCACCCCCAGCGGCGGCCCGCCCTCGGCCGCCACCTCCTCGGTGGTGCCGTCCGGATGGCGCAGCAGCGGCTGCAGATGCCCGGCCCGCACGATCCAGGCCTCGCCCTCCTCCATGTCCAGCTCGACATAGCAGCAGGTGGCGAACAGGTCGGTCTCCATGCCGACGAGCAGCCGGTTGGCGTGGGAGACGACCACGTCGGGCGGGTGGCCCTCCACCGCGTAGGCGCGGATCGCCGTGCGCATCTGGCCCATGATCGTCGCAGCTCCGGCGCTGTGCCCCTGTACGTCGCCGATGACCAGGGCCACCCGGCCGTCGGTCAGCGGAATGACGTCGTACCAGTCTCCGCCCACTTCGAGCCCCGTCATCGCGGGCAGATAGCGGGCCACGGCCACCCCGCCCGGGAGCGTCGGGAGCCTGCGCGGAAGCAGGCTGCGCTGCAGCATGGTGGCCAGCTCGTGCTCGGCGTCGTAGGCGTGCGCGCGCATCAGGGCCTGGCCCACCAGACCCGCGGTCGCGGTCAGCAGCGACCGCTCCTCAGGGCTGAACGCGTGATCCCGGTCCCAGCCGACCAGGCACACGCCGACCACCCGGCCCCGGGCGGGCAGCGGCAGGACGGCGAGGCCGCCGGGCCCGACACCCGCGAGCCCGGGCTCCAGGGCGGTACCCGCGGCCCACAGGCTCGGACGGCCCTCGCGCAGCACGGTCTCCAGCGTGGGCAGGGCGCGGGTGGGGGCGTCCGGCCACTCGCCGCGCCATTCGGACCGCCAGGATTCCGGCCAGGCTCTGGGGTCCGCCGGGTCGAGGATGGTGACCACCATCCGGTCGGCCTCGATCTCCGCGAGCGCCATCCGGTCGGCGCCGAGCGGCTCGCGCAGCGCGGCGACCACGGCCCGGCTGACGTCCCGGATGGTCATCGCGTTGGCGAGCGTGGCGGACAGCCACTGCACGCGGGAGACCTCGTCGGCCCGGGGCCGCAGGTGCGAGGCGTCGGCGACCACGCCGAGCACCCGTTCCGGCGTGCCGGTGGCGTCGGCCAGCACCCGGCAGCGCAGCCGCAGCCAGCGCAGCTCACCGGTCGGACGGCGGACGCGGAACTCCAGCTCGCGGCTGCCGGAGGCCATCTGGCCGGGCTCGACGACGGACATCAGGGCGGGCAGGTCGTCCGGGACGGTGTGGGCGAGCAGGGTCGCCACCTGGCCGTCGAACTCGTCCGGGGCGATGTCGACCAGCTCGAGCATCCGTTCGTCTGCATCGATCCGGCCGACGCTCAGGGTCAGGGTGAACGAGCCGACGCTGAGGTGGTTCAGGGCCGACTGCGGTCCGGACGGCGGTGCGGGCCCGAGGACCCCGGTCTCTTCCGGCAGGCCGCCCGGCCGGTCTCCCGGGTGGTCACCCGTTCGCCCGCCCGGCCCGCCGCCCGCCTGGATCCGCGCGGCGACCTGGTCGGCGTACAGCTCCAGGAAGCCGCGGCGGTCGTCGCCGAAGCCGTCGGGTGCGTCGTCCAGGACGACCAGACAGCCCAGCCGCCTGCCGTCCGCGCCCAGCGGCAGCACACCCAGTGAGACGCCGGGCGACAGGGCCTCGGGACCGGTGTCGCCGTAGGCGGCGAGCTCCGTGGAGGCGAGCCACAGCGGCCGGCCCCGCTGGAAGGCCTCGGCGACGGGAGAGCGCCCCGACAGGGCGAACCCCGGCGGCAGCCCGTACCGGGCGACGGGGCCGCCGACGGTCCCCGCCAGCCGCAGCTCGTCTCCCTCGCCCGGCACGTAGACAGCCGCCAGGGCTGCCCCGGCGAAGGCCGGAACCTGCTCGGTCACGGCCTGCTCCGCCGCCCGCGGCCGAGCGGCCCCGGCATCGCGCGGCCCGACCACCAGGCCCGACCGGGGCCTGGGGACGTCGACCCCGGCACCGTCATCACTGGACATCTCGCCATCCCACCTCCAGCCCGTGCCGCGCGTCCTGGCAGGCAAGGGCGTGGAAGGCGCTCACACCTCTCAGAATGGCACAGCCACGGTGACCCGCCAGCGAGCCGGGCAACAGCCGACCCGCCGGTAGCCTTCGGCCCGGGGACGGCCTGCCGGGAGATGCCTCCGGGGGGTCTTCACGGATCGCTCGTCCCGGCGACGGCGCACCGCGGGTGAGCGGACGTTCCCTGTCCTCTCGTGGCGGGGATGTCGCCGTCTCCTTCGGCCGGGGTGGTTGCTCGGCACCGATGCCCAGCAAGCACGGGGCGCTCTTCGGCAGCAGCCCGGGCCGGGCCGTGAGGACGAGGAGAACGCGCTCGTCGTGCGCCGGGTCACCGGCCGGTCGTCACCGGCCGGCGCCTGTCCTGTCCTGTCCTTCGGGGGAACCCGGTGCCCTGCACGCGGTTTCCGGCGGGTCGGCGCGGTCGGCGCGCGATACTGCCGTCATGCGCGTGGTGATCATGACGGCAGGATCTCGTGGCGATGTTGCTCCCTACACCGGGCTGGGCGCCGGGCTGGTGCGTGGCGGGCACGCGGTGACGCTCGTGACCCATGGCTCGTTCGAACCGCTGGTGACCGGTTCCGGGGTGGCGTTCCGGCGGCTGCCGGTCGACCCGTACGCGGTGTCGCATTCGCGACGAGGGCGCGCTCTGCACCGCAGTCCGACCGGGGCGGGGAGGCTGCTGCGGGCGGTGGCGCTGGCGCGTGGTGTCGCGGTGGAGATGACGGACGTGCTGGTCGAGGCCGCCCGCGACGCGGACGTCGTGCTCGCCAGCGGCTCCACCGCGCCGTTGGCGCATGCGATCGCACAGGGGCTGGACGTGCCGAGTCTGGGGCTGTTCCTGCAACCTCAGCATCCGACACGTGAGTTCGGTGCGCCGATGATCGGCGGGCGCTCGCTGGGCTCGGCCGGGAATCTTCTGGGCGGTGCGGCCGTCGCCGCGGCGATCGAGCACGTGTTCACTCCGGCGCTGCGCCGGCTGAGCGTCAGGCACGGGATGACGGTGCGCAGGCCGGTCGCCGGGCGGGCGGCGCGTGAGCGTGAGCGGTGGCGGGTGCTGCACGGATACAGCGAACTGGTCGTGCCCCGCCCACGAGACTGGCGGCCCGGCCTGGACATCGCCGGATACTGGTGGCCCCACGAGACCGGCGGCCTGCCGCAGGCCCTGGAGGACTTCCTGACCGCGGGCCCTCCTCCGGTCTTCGTCGGTCTGGGCAGCGCCACCGTCCCCGACGCCGAGCGCCTCACCGGCCGGATCGTCGGCGCCCTGCGCAAGGCAGGGCTGCGCGGTGTCGTCCAGCAGGGCTGGGCCGGGCTGGCCGCCCGTACGGACGATGTCATCACCGTCGGGGACGTGCCGCACTCCCTGCTGTTCCCCCGTACGGCCGCGGTCGTCCATCATGCCGGGGCGGGAACCACCGGCGCCGTTCTGCGCGCCGGCGTGCCCACCGTCCCGGTGCCGATCCAGTTCGACGCGGCCTTCTGGGCCGCCCGGCTGACCGCGCTCGGCACCGCCCCCTGTGCCGTCCCGTTGCCGAAGCTGACGGCCGACACCCTCGCCACGGCTCTCGTCCGCGCAACAGCCGACCCCGCCTGCCGCCACCGCGCCCGGCACGTCGCGGACCGCCTCGCCCGAGAGGATGCCGTCGCGCCGGTTCTGGCCGCCATCGACCAGGCGGCGGCGTGAAGGACGGCTGCCCGTCCGACGTGCGGGGCCGGCTCAGCCCGCAGGCGCCTCCGTCCGAGGTGGGTGGTGCGCGCAGGACGGCCGGGGTCCATCGGCTCGGGGTCCCGCGGACCTCGACCGGTGGCAGGATCCCCGGCCGGGAGGACGTCCCCCCTGCGCGGGTTGCCGGGCCGGATGCGGCTCGTACAGCGGGGCCGTGTGCGATGTCTGCCGGCGGATTCCGGTGCGGTGCGCGGGCGTGAGCGACTGTGCGCCCCTGCAGACACTCTCCCCGGGACCGCCGGCGCGACGCACGGTCGAACGATGGGGGACACCACATGGGAAATGGAGTGTGCAGGCCGCGGGGACGGCGCAGGATGCCCGTACGGGGCAGTCCTCACGATCGGTGCGGGGATCCCGGAGTACCGGTGCGACGACTGCCGGCACTACTGGGAACTGGACGAGACCGAGCCGGGCAGGCGGACGGGGGCGGACGACGCTCCGACCCGGCCGCTGGGCGACCCGCCGGAGGCCGGGCCGGGCACCGCGGGCCGGCTCACCAGCCCGACGGCACAGCGGTCCCCAGGGCGCGGGTGACGGTGATCTCGATGACGACCCGGTCGGGATTGACCCGCGGGGGCTTGTAGCGCTCGGTGTACCGGCGCTCGGCGTCGGCGACGGACTCGGGATCGTCCTTGATGACGGCGGTGCCTTCGAGGGTGCACCAGCGTCGGCCCTCCACCTGGCTCACCGCGACATGGGCTGCGGTACCGGCGGCCAGTGCGGCCCGGATGTTGCGGACCTTCTTGTTGCCGCCGTCGGTGATGACGCGGGCCGTCCGCGTCTCCGCGTCGTAGGTGACGCCGACCGGCGTGAGGTGGGGGGTGCCATCGGGCCGGAGAGTGGTCAGGAAGCATGTGCGGCGCTCCGCCCAGAAGCCGTCGTCCCCGTCGGCGGGCATGGTCCGGGTCTCCAACGGTCGGTCTCCTCGGTGCTGGTGGTCCGGCAGGGCGCGGTGGCGTGAACGGGGGCGGCGGGCAGTCCGGGCACCGACCCTAGCGTCCGTGGCGCAGGGCCCGAGCATCAGGGGCGCAGGACCCGGCGCCGTGGCGGCGGATGGTGCATGCGGCGCGGCCGCGGCGAGGAACGCGTCGAACGGAGACTCCGTCGGCCTGGACGCCCTTGTCGTCCCCGGCCCCTCCGGCGGCCGGAGGCTGCCGCAGCCCGTGGTGATCAACAGGGTCGCGGAGCACGTAGGCTACTGGCCGGTAATCGGGGGTGCCGTGCAAGGCAGGGCCCCCCGGGGGAGATTCAGGGCCGGGACGCGACGGAGTGACCATCCGGGTGCGCCCTGCCCTCTGACACGGGGCACAGATGTACAACCGCAGCAAACTGAAAACGGTCACCCTGCTGACCGTCCTCAGCATCTTCCTGACGTTCGGGATGGGCGAGGACAGCGCGGTCGCCGCGCAGAGCGTCAGGCTGGCCCAGGTCGAGGCGCGGCTCAAGGCCGCCGAAGCGAGGCTGGAGACCGATCGGCTGGCCGCCGTCGTCCGGGGCACCGCCCGCGTCTCCGGGTGCGACGAGGTGCCGCTGCTGAAGAAGCCCGCCTGTTATCGCGAGTTCGCGCGCAAGGCGCTCAAGGTCGGCGTGGGCGTGGGGATGTTCGCGTACGGCATCCACTACCTGCACAAGGACACCGTCGATCACTTCGGCACCGTGAAGAAGGAGGTCGCGGGGCTCCAGACGCTCAAGGACGCCTTCAAGGAGGATCCGAGCAAGATCGCGGACCCCGAGTACCGCCAGAAGGTCGAGAAGCAGATCCGCGCGGCCGCCGCGGGTGCACAGAAGGACATCGACAAACTGCAGAAGGACGTCCTCGAGACCATCGAGACCATCCTGGTGATGGTCGAGATGACCCTGCTGCTGATCCGGCTCACCCTCGGGCTCGCGCAGCTGGTCGGCGACCCGAAGTTCCAGGCTGCGGTCAACGGGGTCAGGGAGAACCTCGACGGCATCGGCGAGGCGCTCGACGACATCAACGCCGGGTTCGCGCAGATGAACCGCGCGCTCGGGGACATGAACGACGCGGTCGACGACATCAACCGGTCGCTGGGCGGCCTGAACAAGGCCGTCGACAAGGCCAACCGCGGCATGGACCAGCTCGACGAGGGAATCGGCGAGGCCAACAGGGCCGTCGACGACATGAACAAGGTCGTCCCCGGTATCAAGAAGGCCGCCGAGAAGCTCCGTGAGGTCCCGGCGTTCGAGTTCGACTTCTCGCATGTCGGCAAGGACTGGAGCGACGGCGGATCCGGCCTCGACAGCGAGGAGCAGCAGCGCCGGATGTCGGTGCTGCTCGGTCTGCTGCCGGGCATCGGCGACGGCAAGGGCATCGTCGAGGCGGTCACCGGCAAGGACATGGTGACCGGCGAGCACGTCGGCGGGTTCGACCGGGCACTGGGCTCCCTGGCCGTGCTGCGCTGGCTGAAGCTGGGCGGCAAGCTGCTCCCGGACGACATCCGCGGCGTCCGCAAGGCCGATGCCGTCTTCGCGTGCAACAGCTTCCCGGCCGGTACCCGGGTGCGCATGGCGGACGGCACGCACAAGCCGATCGAGGAGGTGCGGGCGGGCGACGAGGTGCTGGCCACCGACCCCGGCGGCGGCTTCGCGGAGCTGACCCGGGCACGGCCGGTGGTGTCGGCCCCGTTCACCTCGGAGTACTCGGACAAGACGTTCGTGCGCCTGTCGGTGGCTCCCGGAACGGACGGTCCGGGCAGTGCGGCCGTCGCTGCGGACGTCACGTCGACCGAGCAGCACCGCTACTGGCTCCCGGAGCGTCGGGCATGGGTCGCCGCCGGCGAGATCCGCGCGGGCGAGCGGCTGCGGACGGCCGACGGTACGGAGGTCACCGTGACCGGGACCGCGCGGTTCGGTGCCGAGCGGCGGGCCACCTACGACCTCGACGTCAGCGGTATCGACAGCTACTACGTGCAGGCCGGCACCCAGGACGTCCTGGTCCACAACTGCACGGACCTGGCGCGCGCCGAGCGGATGTTCCCGGGTGTGGCGCACACCCTGGACGAGCACGTCGACGTGGACCGGCAGCAGATGCAGCGGCTGGCCGCCGCCAAGACCCGCAAGACGGGCAAGCCCACGCCCAACTCCCGCTGGGCAGGTCAGGACCTCGCTCAGAAGGCGGTCGACCAGCTGGTCGACCAGAACAAGGCCCGGATCGCCAAGTGGGTGGCGGATGCCGGCAAGGGCGGCAGCCAGCAGCTCACGCTCACCGGCGTCCACGGGACCGGATCGCTCGGCGACAGCGTGGACCACCTGGGCAACTACAGTGCGACGACGAGCAACCGCTTCAGGGTGACGCTCCAGGTCAAGCAGGGACACAAGCCGGGCGGCTTCTTCGTCCTGACCGCCTACCCGCTGTAAGGAGCCACGAGCAGCATGCACGATCCCGCGGCCCAGCACGACTGGGTGGTGTTCGACTTCGGTGTGACCGGTCTCGGTGCGTCGTTCCACGGCGACTGGGTCCTGTACTCCGGCACCGCGCTGGAGCACGCCCTGACGCATCTCGGCGGCAGCGACCCGGAGCCCGACCCCGAGCGCGTCCTCCTCCTCATCGAGGACGTGCTGCGGCTGCGGGACTCGGGGCTGTCCGGGGAGGACCTCAGCGCCCTGTGGCGGGCCACGGGCACGCCGATGGACGGCCAGCCGGAGATCGGGGGCCGGGAGCACGCCGCGCTGGACCGGCTGCTGGCGATGGCCGTGCCGCTCGCGCGGGCGCGGGGCGCCTCTCGGGAGAGGGTCACGACCTACCCGTCGTGTGTGCCGGACGGCGCCTCGCCGGCGGCGGTCGAGCACCGGCGCCGGACGGCGGACATCGTCTCCCTGGCCGGGCTGCTCGGCCGGGAGGGGCCAGAGGGCGCGGACCTGCGTCCGGCCGCCACCCGGCGCGCGGTCGTGCGGTGCGCCGAGACGGTCTGCGCGGAGCTGGCCTTCCGGTTCCTGCTCTGTGCCGTCGGCAGCTTCGCCGTGCCGCTCTCCCCGGCGTCGTACGCACGGCTGGAGGAGGTCGCCGCAGCCTTCGGGTACGGCCCGCACATCGTGGACGCGGTCGAGTACCTCGTCGCCTGAACCCCCGTCCGGGGCTGTCACCGCCGTGCGCTTTCCGGCCGCAGTGGCCGGCCGCGAAGCCTGTGTCGCACACGTGTTCCAACAAGGAAGCGCTGGTCAGCGGCAGTACGTCGGACGGCTTGACCATTTCGGCGACGGGTGGGGAACGTTGCCCTCCGGGGACCGCGGCTGTCAGCATTCCGGGGTGCGCACGACGCGGCGGCCGGAGCATGGGCCAGACTCCGGCCGAGCCCCCCACCCGTTGGTTCTGCCCGTGGGACGACCAACAAGGAGTGCTCACCTCATGATGCGATCGAAACTGCGGATGCTGCTGCCCGGCGCCGTGGGCGCCTTCGCTCTGCTCGGGGCCGTCGTCGCCCCCTCTTCGGCGGCACCGGCCGACGCCGCGGCCGGTGCCCCGTCCGGGAGCGCCGCTGCCGCCCCCTTCTGGTCCTGCACGGTTCCGTCCGGCTATGTGTACACCAACACCCGCTCCACGCTGAACTGTTCCACCAGCGGTTTCAGAACCCAGTACTACGTGCAGCCGCCCAAGGACGGCCTGTGGGCGTGCAGCACCGCCTCCGGCTTCACCTACACGAACACCCGGTCCACCCTGGACTGCTCCACCAGCAGCGGCTTCCGCACCAAGTACTACCTGAAGACCCCGAAGACGGGTCTGTGGGCCTGTACGGTGCCGTCGGGCTTCACCTACACGAACACCCGGTCCACTCTCGACTGCTCCACCAGCAGCGGCTTCCGCACCAAGTACTACCTGCGGGCGCTGTGACGCCGGTCTGCTGACCACGCACGGGGTGCGGTCCGGGCCGGACACCGGCCGGGGACCGCACCCCGTGTGCGTGGCGCCGGGACGTTCGAGGCACCCCTGAGCCGGCGCTTCACCGGGACCGGGAGGCCGGGTGCACGCGTCAGAACGCCGCCTGCCGCCTCTACAGTTGCCGTCATGGACACGCTTCCAGACATGCTGAGCCGGCTTCTGACGGATCCGAGTGGCCGGGCTCCGGGGCACGCACTGCCCGCAGGGAGGCTGATCGACCAGACGTACCAGGGCACCTGGCCCAGGCCGCTGTTCTGGCTCGCGGACGCGCCCGCCGCCCCGGGGGAATGGACCGCTCACCACGCCGAACGGCGATCCGCCGGCCTCCGTCCCGTGCTGATGGACACGGGCGGCCACCGGGGCGGTCCGGAAGGCTGGGATCTGATGTGCGGGGAGATCTCGTACCCGGAGGACCTGGACGCCGAGGAGTTCCTTGCCCACTTCTGGCGGTCGGTCGGGCCGGGATCGACCGACGCGGGAGATCCTGACGATCCGCCCGCCGGGGCGCGGACCGCCGGACTGCCGGACGAACCGGCGGACCCCGACGAGGTGTTCGCCCCCTTCGGCGCCGAGTGGCCGGGGCTCGCCGGGCCAGGGCGGCCCGTCTCGGACCCGGACGCCCGTGCCGCGGAGCTCGCCGAAGCCCTGACGGGCAGCGGCTCGCGGCTCGAGGAGCCGCACCTCGCGCTGGTCCCTGCTCACCGCAGTGCCGACATCCCCGTGGCCATCGGCTGGTCCGGCTCGCTGAACCACGAGGACGACGCCGGCGTCCTCAGCGCCGTACTCCGCTCCTGGGAGGACCGCTTCGCCGCACGCCTCGTGGCCCTCACCGCCGACCGGCTCGTCCTCTCCGTCGCCGCCCCGCCGGCGACCCGGGCGGCGGCGGAGGCCGTTGCCGCGGAGCACCTGGCCTTCTGCCCGCAGAACCTCACCCGTGGCCGCCACGCCACACTGCGCTCCTACGCCGCCCACGAGGTCCTCTCCCACCGGACCTGGGACTTCCGGTGGGACTGACCCTCGGGACCGGCCTCCGGTCCGACAACCCCCCACGCGTCGCCCGGGATCCGCGCCGAGCGATCACGTGAGGGCCCGGGGCCCCCGGGTCCCACGCACCCGGCCGGTCAGGAGGCGTCGGGAGACGGTGTGTGCCCCGCGCGCGGTCCGCCCCCGGGTTCCTCACCGACCCCGGTCGGCTCCGCTCCCCGCTCCGTCCCCGGCACCGTGGTCGGGTTCCGGGCGAGGCGGTTGCCCGGTCCGTGGGCGCGGCGGTGCGCCGCTCGCCACCGCCCGGATCCGGGCGAGGGTGTCCGGTGCCACGGCGACACCCGCGCCGAAGGGATCGCTGCGGTTGGCGTCGTCGACGAGGGTCACCGCCCAGCCGGCCAGTTCCCGCCCGCCGGCGTCGTCCGGACGGGCGGTCAGCCAGTGGGCGACGCGTTCGGCGATCTCCGCCTTCTGTACGGCGCTCAGCCGCGGGTGGTCCTTGACCAGGCGGACGGCGGTGGGCAGGGAGCCGCGCCCCTCGTTGGGCTTCCCCAGAGGCTCCGCGCCGAGCCAGTCGACCAGGTCGTCCACGATCCGGGTCCGCCAGTCACGGTCCCCGAGCCGCCGTCGCAGATGCTCGTCATGGGCGAACATCGCCTCGGCGAGGTAGGGGGCGGAGGCGAGCCGGTGGTGCTGGTGCCACCAGCCGCGGGCGTGCTCCATCGCGTCCCGCTCCTGCCGGGCGTCCAGATCGTCACGTTCGAGCAGACGCTGCAGGACGCGGCCCGCCTCCCAGTCGTACTGGTGGTCGGCGACGAGCAGCAGGGCCTGCTGGCGGACCCGGTCGCTCTCCCCCGCACCGAGTCCCCGGCAGCACAGCAGACCGCCCAGGATCTGCATGGCACGCCGCCAGGGAGGGTGTTCGGCCAGCAGGCGCAGCGCGAAGGCGACGGCCCGGCCGTCGTCGGGGGGTGCCAGCGGCAGGAGCCGGGCGAGAAGGGGCGCGGCCTTGTCGACGGCGGGCGCGGTGGACAGCAGCCAGGCCGTGCCGGCGTCCACGGCCGCCCGTCCGGTCGCCGGATCGACGTCGTTCCGGTCGAGCAGCAGTCCGGCCAGGCTGCCCGCCTCGGGGTGTCCGGGATGTGCGTCGAGCCAGACACGGGCGGCGGCGCACAGGCGCGCGTGCGCGTCGGACCCGGCGGCGGCCTCCCTGCGCCGGACCAGTCCCTTGAGGGCGAAGCCCGCCTGTTCGGTCCCCGCGGACGCGTCCAGCCAGCCGAGCGCCTCGTCGATCACCTCCGTGACGAAGTCCTCGGGAAGGTCCCGGGGTCCGAGCAGCGACTGGAAGAGCATGCCCCGCTGGCCGCCGAGGTCCTGGTGGTCGAGCAGCCACTTCGCGTGGGTGAGCAGCCGCCCGGTCCGCTCCGGGTCGGGCTGCTGCTCGAGCGCCGCCCGCAGCATCGGCAGGTGCACGTGCAGCGAGACCCTGGTGCTGCCTGCCGCCTTCAGGCGGTCCAACAGGGCGATGACGTGATCGACCGCGGCCGCGAGCTGCCCGGCGGCCGGTGGCTGCCGCTTGAACGCGAGCAGCAGCCACCGGGCGACATGGGTGTCGGTGGTGTGCCGGTCACGGTGACCGTCCAGCCAGGCCAGTGCGTAGGTGTAGGCCGTCCGTGCCTCGTCGCCCCGCAGGTCCTCCAGTTGCAGCAGCTTCTGCAGCACACCGCCGGCGGTCTCCCTCCGGTGGTGGGTGCGCAGCCACTTCAGCGCGGGTCCGACCGTCTCGGCACCCAGCGCGCGGCCGGGACCCGACACGTCGAGCACGGCGATCAGGACGGGGAACGCCTTGGGCTGCCCGGAGTGCTCCTTGGCACGCACCCAGGTGAGCAGGGCACGGGCCAGGGCGGTGCCGGCGGTGGTCCGGTGGGTCAGGCGCAGGACCCGGGCCGCCGTGCTGGGGGTGACGGCCTCCCATGCCCACTGCCTGAGCCAGGGGACCGTCACCGCGGCGAGGCGGGGGCGCAGGTCGTCGGGGAGCAGCGGCTGCCCGGTGCCGTGGATCCGCTCGAACCGTTCGTGGGCCTCCATGAGGTCGGTCAGTACCCAGATGGCCGGTCGCCGCCGCTCGTTGGTCTCCAGCCAGTCCACCGCGAGCGAGGCGGCCTCCCGGAGGCGGGACTCGGTGGAGCGGCGGTCCAGCAGGACACCGGAGAGCACATGGGCGGCGTGCGGGTGGGTGGCGTTCACCGCGAGCCAGGCGTCCGCCGCGGTCATGGCGGCGCGATGGTCGGCGGCCGGCAGCTCGGTGCGCAGCAGCAGCCACTTCAGCACCTCGTTCGAAGTGGGGGCGAGGGGGTTGTGCGCCATGTGGGCCCGGGCCAGTTCCAGGGCCCCCTCCAGGACCCGCTCGTCGATGTCGCGACGGGAGAGCAGGGCCCCCAGCAGCGGGCCGTTGGTCTCGGCCCCGGGTGCCTCGCGCAGTTCGGCCAGGGCCCGTTCGGCGAGGGGGCCGGTCCGCTCCGGGACCTCGGCGTGCTGCACGAGGGCCGCGGCGAGCACGTGGTTCGGCCGCACCTGCGGGTTGGCCTCCAGGAACGTGTCCGCCAGGCGCAGCGCCTGGTCCCGGCGGGCGTCGCGGGTCTCGTGCCGGCGCAGCAGCCAGCGCAGGACTTGGGCGGCAACCGGCTCGCGCGCGTGGCGCTCCAGCCATCCGAGGGCCAGATCGACGATTCTCTCCCGGACCTCGTTGCGGTCCTCGTAGAGCGCGCGGGCCAGCAGCAGGGGGTCGACGCGCGAGGCCTCGGGACGCTGGAACCACGGGCCGGCCAGGGAGCTCCAGTACGTGTACGTGAGCTTGTGCCAGGGGCGGGTGAAGAGGAGGAACTCCAGGACGCTCGCCCCGCCGGGGTCGGCGGTGGTCACTGCCCGGCCCAGCGTGGCGGCGTGCTCGTAGAGCCAGAGCGCGGCCTGCTCGTCGAACCGGTCGCGGGTCTCCCTGGACGCGAGCGGATACCAGCGGGTGACGGACGCGGCCGTGTTGGCGAAGGCACTCATGTCCCGGGCGGCGACGCCCAGGAGGAGTCCGGTTCCGGTGCCCTCGGCGCCGCACCCGGTGGCGTACTCGAGGAAGGCGTCGCAGGCGAGAGGGTGGGACACCACGAGCGTGCCGGGGGTTCCGGCGGGGGTGGGATCGAGGTGCAGCAGGCCGGTCTCGCGCAGACAGCGGATCACGTCCTCGCCGGCGCAGGGTGCGGGTCGCTTCAGGGCCCTGGCCGCTTCGGACAGCGCGGTGTCGGCGACGGTGAGCAGGCGGTCGTACGGCAGCGGGGCCGAGGCGAGAACGGCCGCCGCCGGCAGCAGGACGAGCCGTCCGGCCGTCTCCGGGTCGCCGGGCACGCCCTGGAGCGCCCGGTGAAGGGCCTCGGGCAGTGTCTCCTCCCGGAGTGCGGGGTGGCCGCCGGATCCGGCGGGCCGGGCGCCGGGCCGGGCCGGGCGCCCCGCGGGGGCCGGAGTCGTCGCGGTGGTCCGCGTGGCGCGTTCCAGGACTCCGGACCACATGGCGGCGACGCCCGGCGCCAGGGGCTTCTCCGGATCGTTGCGCAGGGCGGCCAGTACGGCGACGGCGCCCAGGGCCCCCACCGTCCGCGGCGCCGACCTGCGCAGCACCGAGCGCAGCAGCGGACGCCGGTACGCCGGGTCGGACGGGAGGTGCTGCTCGGCCGGCAGCAGTGCAGCGGCTCCCCGGGCCAGCTGCGAGTTCCAGTGTGTGCCGTGCCGGGAGGTCGCCAGGACGGCCACCGGTCGGCCCTGGTACGCGAGCTCGACGAGGGCGTCGTGCAGCCCGGGCAGATCGAGCCCGGGGAAGCGGTCGAGGCCGTCGATCACCAGCAGGGCCGTACGTGCTGCGGGTGTCCCTGCGAGTGCGTCCGCCAGTTCGGTGACGAGTTCCTCGGTCGACAGCGGCAGCGGCTCGGCGGAACCGCCGTCGATGCCGCCCAGGAAGCGCACCGGCGAGCCGGCCTCCTCGGCACGCGCCGCCGCCTCCAGACACCATCGCGACTTCCCCGCACCCGCGGCCCCCAGCAGGGCGACACCGGACGGGAGCCGGTCGCCCCGCACGGGCGGGACCAGCGCGTCCGGGGTACGGGCGGGTGCTTTGCTGAAGAACGGCAGCTCGTCCGGGACGAGCGACCTCCCCCGTACGGAGGCAACGACCTCGTCCCGGGTGCGCAGCGCCCGGCGCGGAGCCCGGCGGGCCGCCGCCGTCCGCGGCCCCACCAGGGGTATCGCCCCGGCCACCGGCTCGAGCGGCGGGTCCGTGCCGGCGGGGGCCCGCCGCCGCGCCTCGTCGAGGGCCGCGCGCGCGGCGTGGGCGGCGAGCCGGGAGCACCACCAGCGGACCCGCTCCCCGGTCGCCTCGTACGAGGTGTGCACCAGGGCCTCGGCCACGACGGACCACAGGTACTGGGCGCGCCACACCTCCCGGTCCCCGGGCAGGGCGGCTCGGCACGCATCGTCCACGGCCCGTATCGCATCGACCACGCCGGCTCCGATGCCGGGCCCGGCCGTGCCGGAGGGGTCGACGACGGCGTCGATGAGGGCACGCGCCTCGCCGGACGCGCCGGCCGGCAGGTCGGCGACGCGCCGGCGCACCAGCGCCAGCACCAGGGCGGCGATGTCACGGCTCAACGGGACGCCGTCCGCGTAGTGGGCCAGGTCGATCAGCCAGTGCCGGCCGGCCACGGGCCTGCCGTCGCGGTGCTCGACCAGGACGTTCTCGAGGTGCAGGTCGCCGTGGGCACTGCCGGCGAAGTGGTCGAGCGGGAGCTCGCCGATCGGGTGGCCCGGCTCGGTGATCCGGGCCGGGTTCGGCAGGATCACGCCCGGTTCGTCCTCGTCCCGGATCCACCGGCCGGTCTCCGCGTCGGTGGGGTCGGCCACGTCGGTCATGAGGATCTCCCGCGCCCAGGCGCGGGCCGAGCGCCCCGGTTCCAGGGCCGAGCGCAGTTCGGTGGCCAGGTACCTCCCCACGGTGGTGGGCAGCAGGCTGCGCCCGGGATTCCAGCCGTCGAGGAGGGACGCGGCCAACCGGGCGCATGGTGCGGCGAGTTCGCCGTTGAGCGCGGCGCCCAGTGGCATCACCTCCCCGGTGGCCGGCGGCAGCTTCTGGTACATGGCCCGCCGGCGGCCGGGCAGGTCGTGCGGCGGGTGGGCCTGTGCCACCACATGTGCGGCCGTGAAATCCGGTGCGGCGGCGACCGCCCGGTGGTGCCGGTCGGTCTCGCGGGTGTCCGGTCCTGCGGGCAGCACCTTGACGACGACACGCTCGTCCGGGCGGTCCGGGTGGCCGAGCACGACCAGGCCGAGCCGGGCCCCGCTGTGGCCCGAGCGTCGCCACGGCTCGGCCTGGGCCCGTACGGTGAGACCCCGCTCGGCCCAGTGGGCGCGCAGCGTGGCCGCGGCCTCGGCGTCGAACAGGGCGTCGAGCCCGTCGTCCGCGGTGTCTCGCCCGTCGTCCCGTGCGTCGGGCCCGTCGTCAGCGTGCGTACCGTCCGCGAGCCCAGCATGCTCTCCGGGACGGCGGGGGCCGCCGGGGTCGGCGTCGCGGGGGCTCATCGGTGGTCCTCCTGCCCCGCATGTCCGCCGCGGCGCGTCCGTCGTCGGGCGCGGTCCTCGTCGGCGGCCCGGCTGTCCCGCCATTCGGCCAGCACCCCGGCCACGGCCCGGGTGTCGGGGTGTTCTTCGCCCGAGGCGGCGCACCGGCGGGCGTGCAGTTCCGCCAGGTGTCCGACGGCGGCGGCGAACTCGCCCGCGTCGTGCTCGGCGTAGGCCAGCGTACGGAGCGCGGCGAGGGTCTCGGGGTGCTTCCGGCCCCACCGTCGCTCCCGGCGGTGCACGGTTTCCCGGAGGACCGCGAGAGAGCCCGCGACGTCCGCGTCGGCCTGCAGGGTGAAGGCCAGGCTGCGCCGGGCGGCCTCCGCCTCCGGGTTGTCGGGACCGTGTGCGGCGGTCCAGGCGTCGAGGCCCGCGCGCAGGGTCTCGGCCGCTTCCGCGGCCCGGCCGGCCGCCACGAGGACGGCGGCCAGCCGGCGGTCGAGGGCCATGACCGCGGCGGAGTTGGCGCCCTTCACGCGTCCGGTCGCCTCGATGAGGACGCGGTACTCCGCCGCCGCGGCGGCCGGGTCACCGGCGTGCATCCGGATGTCGGCCAGCCGCGCGCGCAGCGCCAGGACGAGGGGATGGGACGGGTCGGAGTGCGCCAGCTGCGTGTCGAGCGCGGCCGTGACGGTCGCGGCGGCGGCCCGGTAGTCGCCGTCGGCCTCCTGCCAGTGGGCCAGCTTCCGCCGGGACGCGTACAGCCGTGCGGGGTCGGCGGGAGCGGCGGTGAGGAGCACCTCGACGACCCCGGCCAGTTCGCCGGCCGCCGCCGACCGGTCACCGGCCTGGCCCAGGGCCTCCGCCAGGTGTGCACGGGCCGTGAGCACGGCGGGCGCTGCCGGGGTGAGGGCGGCCTGCCAGCGGTCGATCAGGGCGCGCATGGCGGCCGGCACGTCCTCGTCGCCCACCCGCTCCTGCGCCATCCGGCCCATGGCCTTCAGCGCGGCCGTCGAGCCGGGCTCCGCGGCGGCCAGAGCCTCGAGCGACAGCTCCGCCGCCGTGGCGGGCGGTGCAGGTGCCTGGCCGGGGAGCCCGGCCAGGCGGTCCCGCAGCTGCTCGGTCTGCCGACGGGCGGATGCCGCGCCGTCCGGGTCGGATGCGGCGCGGCCGTCGGCGAGCAGTTCCCACTGGCCGGCGGCACCGGCCAGGTCCCCCGCCGCCTCCAGGGCGTGCGCGAGTCGGCGGCGGGTGGCCGTGACGCGCCGGGTCGCGCCGCCGCCGGGCCCGGTCGCGGCGGCGCGGGAGCCCGACGGCCCGGGGGTCGTGTCCGCACCCGTGGCGGCGAGGACCGCGCGCAGTTCGGCGACGGCGCCCTGCGCGTCACCGCTCAGCAGCCGCAGGTCCGCGATCCTCGACCGGGTGTCGAGCACCGCGTCGGATTCGGGCCGCAGGGCGGCGAGCTGGAGTGCGAGCTGCTCTTCCATGGTGGCCATGGCGTGATCGGGCCGGCCCTCGGCGACCTGCCAGTGCGCCAGCTGGGCGCGGGCCTTGACGGCCCGGACACCGAGCGGGCCCCCGGCACGCGTCGCGATGCCGAGGACCTCGCGGATCTCCGCCACCGCTCGCCATGGTGCACCCGCCCGGCCCACCGCGTCCGCGCGGCGCACGCGCGCGGTGAGCGTTCTGGAGTGCTCGGGACCGTGTGTCCGCGTCGCCTCCTCCACCGCTCGGTCCTCTTCGGTCGGACCGCCCGCGCCCCCGCGCACACCCGACGCACTCGAATCGGCCATCCTGCGCCCCCTCCGCCACCGTGCGGCGCCCCCGCGCCGTGCCGTTGATACCCCCTGGGCTCAGGTCATACGCCGCCGACATGCGGCGGTGGGCGTTCCGGGAACGTCACGGCGGTGCGGAGCAGCGACGAGCGGGCGGTCAGAGGCTCGCCGCGTGGTCGGGGACGTAGGTCTGCTGATCGCGGGGCGGGCGGTGGTAGCCGGTCGACGGCGGTCTCTGCGGCAGCTCGAGGACGGGCGGCGGCACGTCGTGGTACGGCACCGAGTCCAGCAGGTGCGCGATCGTGTTCAGCCGCGCCCGTCGCTTGTCGTCGCTCTCCACGACGTACCAGGGTGCCTCGGCGATGTCCGTGTGTACCAGCATGTCGTCCTTGGCGCGGGAGTACGCCTCCCAGCGCGTGATGGACTCCAGATCCATCGGCGAGAGCTTCCAGCGCCGCAGGGGGTCCTCCAGGCGCCTGCGGAAGCGCTCCTGCTGCTCGACGTCGCTCACCGAGAACCAGTACTTGCGCAGCAGGATCCCGTCCTCGACCAGCATCCGCTCGAAGATCGGGCACTGGCGCAGGAACAGCTGGTGCTCCCGTTTCGTGCAGAAGCCCATCACATGCTCCACCCCGGCCCGGTTGTACCAGGACCGGTCGAACAGCACGATCTCCCCGGCGGCCGGCAGATGCTCGACGTAGCGCTGGAAGTACCACTGGGTGCGTTCACGCTCCGTCGGCTTCTGCAGGGCCGCTATCCGGGCGACGCGGGGGTTGAGGTGCTCGGCGACCCGTTTGACGGTGCCTCCCTTGCCGGCCGCGTCCCGCCCCTCGAAGACCACGACCAGCCGCGCGCCCTCGGACCGCACCCACTCCTGCAGTTTCACCAACTCCGTCTGCAGACGCAGCAGTTCACGCTCGTAGGTCTTGCGCGGAAGCCTCTCCGCGTCCCTGTCGGCCATGCCGTCTCCACCGCCCGGTGCCACCTGGGCGCCACCGTACTCTCCGGCTGCGGGCCGCGCTCGCCGGGCGTCGGCCGCCGGGCGCCGGCCACCGGCCCGCCCGGCGCGCGTCGGTGGCGCCGTTCCCGGGGCCGGTCTAGCTTCGGTCCATGGACTCGACGAGGAGTGCGCGGGCCGGCGGACCGGCCCTGCCGGCTCCCGGACGCGCGGCACCGGGGGCCCGTGCGGGGGCCGGGCCGTGACGGACGCGCCGTTCCCGGGCGGGGCGGCGGGCGACGGCGGCCGGTACGGCGAGGACCTGTTCGAGCCGGAGGACCCGGGAGAGGCCGGCCGGATCGACGCCGGGGCACTGGTCTACGACCCGGTCACCACCCGCCGCCTCGAGGCGCTCGGGGCGGGGCCGGGTCTGCGCTGCCTCGAGGTGGGGGCGGGGACCGGGACGGTCGCGCGCTGGCTGCTGGAGGAGGCGGGAGCCGACGAGGTGGTCGCCCTGGACAGGGACACCGGCGCACTGACCGCCCTGGACTCCCCGCGGTTGCGGGTGGTCACCGCGGATCTCACGGACGAGCGGCTGCGGCTGGACGGCTTCGACCTGATCCATGCCCGGTTCGTCCTGATGCACCTGCCGGAGCGGCGCCGGATCGTCTCCCGGCTGGCGAGCGGTCTCAACCCCGGCGGCTGGCTGGTGCTCGGCGACGCCGTGGAGCTGCCGGACGTCCTCGACACCTCGTCCGCCTACCGGCGCACCATGGACGCGATGTGGCAGGCGCTGAGAACGACCATCGGCACCGACATCTCCACGGTGCCCGCCTACCCGCACTTCCTCCGGGAGGAGGGCCTGCAGCAGGTGGGCGCGGAACTGTGGTGCCCACCGATGCGCCCGGACGGCGCCCTGGCCCGTTTCTGGACCGAGACCCTCCGCCGGATGCGGCCGGCTCTGGAGGCGACCGGCCGGGTCGACGCCGACGCTGTCGACGAGACCCTGGCCTACCTGGCCGCTCCGCATCTCGCCGAGCTGGGGCCGGGCATGGCGATGGCCTGGGGACAGCGGCGCTGACCAACGTCCCGGCGGACCGCCCGGTGGCCGCGCCGTCCCAGGGGGCTCCTCGTCCGTGGCCGGCCCGAGGCCCCCCGGGACCGGGCACCGTCAGCCCGATCGGTGCCCCGCCGTGTCCGCGCGCCCTCCTCCCGCCCGGGGCGCTGCCGTTCGCCGTCCCGTTCCGGGCAGGGCGAACGTCGTGACGACCGCCGCGTGGTCCGACGGCCAGTCGTTGCCGCTCACGTCGGGCCAGGCCCGGGGGGTGCCGGTCACCAGGGTCCGTGAGTCGAGGACCCGCAGGCCGCGGTGGAGGACGTAGTCGATCCGGTCCTGCGGTTCGGGCCGGCCGCTGCCGTCCTCGTGCAGGGGGTGGACCGGCGACCAGGTGTGGCCCGGCGCGGCGACGGGGTCGGGGTGTGCCTCGCGGTAGGAGTCGCGCAGACCCGCCTCCTCGGCCGCGCGGGTCACCGGCCAGTCGACGTCCGGCCGGTCGAGGTGCGAGGGGCTGTTGAAGTCGCCGGCCAGCACCACGGGCACGCCGTCGTCGTTCGTCGCGGCGATCCAGCGCAGCGTGTCGTGCATCTGGGCGAGCCGGACCTCCTCGTGGGCGATCAGCTCGTCGGCGCCCAGCCCGTCGAAGGCGGACTCGTAGGGCCCGTACGGGGTGTAGTGCAGATGCGCCGTCCATACGTCGATCTCCCGGCCGGGAGCGAGAAGGATCCGTACTCCGGCCGCCCCGTAGAAGCCGACGCCGGGGTCTCCGTGGCGGGCGGTGATCGGGTGGCGGCTGATGATGCCGAGGTTCTCGCCGGCCGCGTGGTGGTGCCGGCCGAGGGCCTCGGCCAGTTCGCGGGTCGCGGTGCCGGCGGTCTCCTGGAGGCAGACGACGTCCGCGCCGGTGTCCAGGACGGTCTTGATCTGCTTGGCACGGTGGTCGTCGACGGGTGCTCCGCCGAGCCACAGGTTCCAGCTCATCACGCGCAGCCGGGGCGGTGGTGCGGCATCCGCGTCCGGGTCGTCCGGGTGGGGCACGGACACGAGTACGGTGCCGGGGCCAGTGCCGACGCCGGAGCCACTGCCCGAGCCGGAGCCCGGGCCAGAGCCAATGCGGGAGCCGGAGCCTGTGCCCGGGCCAGAGCCTGTGCCCGGGCGGGGGGCCGCCCCCGGGCCGGGCACGGTCTCCGCGGCCGCGGCCCACTGGCGGGCCACCATCGCGTTCAGCTCCTCGGTCGTCACCCCCACGAGGCTGGCCCGCACGGTGCGTCCCGGTGCCGTCGCGATCGGCGCCAGCGACGGCACGGCCAACACCGCGCAGCCGGCCGCCTCCGCGGAGCTCACACCGGTCTGGGTGTCCTCGACGGCGACGCAGGCGGCCGGTTCCGCGCCGAGGGCGTGGCAGGCGGCGAGGTAGGGGTCGGGGGCGGGTTTGCTGACGGCGGTGTCGTCCGCGGTGACCGCCACCGCGAACCGGTCGGCGCCGAGCGCGGCCAGGACGGTGCCGGCGACGGCCCGCGGTGACGCGGTGACCAGGGCGGTGCGTACGCCGTCCCGGGCGAGCGCGTCCAGCAGGTCGAGCGCGCCGGGGCGGGGCACGATGCCGGTGCGGACGCGGTCGGCGAACTCCCGGTGCAGTGCGGCGGACAGGTCGGCGAGGGGCCGGCCGGAGGCGGCGGCCAGCCATGCGGCGGTGTGCTCGACCGGCCGGCCCAGCACCTCGGGCCGGTCCGCGTCGGTCAGCGGCCGTCCCGCGACGTGTTCCACAGCCTCCCACCACAGCCGCTCGGTGTCGACGAGCGTGCCGTCCATGTCGAACAGGACGGCCTGGAGCAGGAGTCGGGGGTGGGGGGTCACGTGGGGTTCTCTTTTCGTGTCTCGGCGGTGGTCGGCCTGCGGTGTGCGGGTGTCTCAGCCGGTTCTGCGCTCCGCGACCAGCACGGCCCGCTCGGGCAGCGACACGCGCACGGCGGATCCGGTGCCGAGCCCGGCCGCATCGTGGGCGGGCAGATCGGCCTTGACCTCGGTGCCGTCGGCGAGCCGTGCGGTCACCCGGACGACCGCGCCGAGGAAGGCGGTGGAGACGACCCGCGCGGTCCCGCTGTCGTCGGCTCCGACCCGCACGGCCTCGGGCCGCACCAGGACGTCCACCTCCGGCGCGCCGCCGTCCGGCACGGGACCGTCGACCGGCAGCCGCTGCCCGAGCACCTCGACGTCGCCGCCCTCGAGGGTTCCGGGGATCCGGCTCATGGTGCCGACGAACTCGGCGACGAAGGCGGTGGCGGGACGGCCGTACAGCTCGGCGGGCCCTGCGCACTGTTCCAGCCGCCCGGCCCGCATCACGGCGACCCGGTCGGCGACGGACAGCGCCTCCTCCTGGTCGTGCGTGACGAACAGCGTGGTGATGCCCAGCTCCTGCTGGAGCCGCCGGATCTCCTCGCGCAGGGACAGCCGGACCTTGGCGTCGAGCGCGGACAGCGGCTCGTCCAGGAGCAGGACGCGTGGGCGCAGCGCGAGGGCGCGGGCCAGGGCGATCCGCTGCTGCTGCCCGCCGGAGAGCTGGTGCGGGAACCGTTCGCCCTTGTCGGCGAGCCCCACCAGTTCCAGCAGCCCCTCGGCGCGGGAGCGGCGTTCGGCTCCGGGTACCTTGCGCATCCGCAGCCCGAAGGCCACGTTGTCGCGTGCGTTCAGGTGCGGGAAGAGGCTGTAGGACTGGAAGACCATCCCGGCGTCCCGGCGGTGGGCGGGGATCCGGGTGATGTCCTGCCCGTCGACCAGGACCGCGCCGGAGTCGGGGTGCTCGAAGCCCGCGAGCATCCGCAGTGCGGTGGTCTTGCCGCAGCCGGACGGGCCGAGCAGGGCGAGGAACTCGCCGGGCCGGACGGTCAGGTCGAGTCCGTCCAGGGCGACGGTGGCCCCGAACTCCCGGCGCAGTTGCCGGAACTCGACGGTGGCCGCGGCGGCCTGGCCGGCGGCGGAGGTCTTCTCAAGGGTGGTGGCGGTCATGGTTCATCCCCGGGATGCGGTACGGGTGCGTCCGCCGGCACCGGCGAGCGCGAGAAGCAGGATCCATGTCACGAGCAGACTGAGCACGGACACGGCGACGGAGAGCTGGGCCTGGGAGCCGCTGATGTTCACGATCCACACCGCGAAGGGCTGGAAGCCCAGCAGTTGCGCCACCGTGAACTCGCCGAGCACCAGGGCGAGGGTGAGGAACGACGCGTTGAGCAGGGCGCCGCGCAGATTGGGCAGGACGGTCCTCAGCAGCGCCTGCGGCCAGCCGGCCCCGCAGGAGCGGGCGGCCTCGACCAGGGTGGGCACGTCGACGGCGCGCAGTCCGGCGTCCAGCGCGCGGTACACGAACGGCAGCGCCATCACCACGTAGGCGAGGACCAGGACGAACGGGAAGTCCGGGTTCTGGACGGCGACGAACGTCTGGAACAGCGGCGTACGCGACAGATGCTCGGGCCCCCATTTCAGTACGGTCCCGATGCCCGCGACGAACGCGATCGGCGGCACCACCAGCGGCAGCGAGCACACCACCTCGACGACGGGCCGCAGCCGGGGCGCGCCGAGGCGCAGCGCGACCATGGCGGGGACCGTCAGCAGCAGGACGATCGCGATGGTGGCGGCGGCCAGCTCCAGGGAGAGCAGCAGGCCGGCGGCGAAGCCGTCGGTGGAGAGGATCCGCGTGTACGCGTCGAAGGTGACGCCCTGTCCGGGCACGTCGACGGTGAAGACCACGGACGCGGCGAGCGGGACCAGGAAGTACAGTCCGGCGAGGCCGAGCACGCCCCACCGCCACAGGTTCAGGCGAGCCATCGGGCACTCCGGCGTTGCAGGGGCAGGTACACGGCCATGACGAGACCGGCGACGAGGACCATGTCGAGGCTGAGGGCGAGGGCCACGTTCTCCTGGCCGACCAGCACGTTGCCGGAGATGGCGTCGGCGATCTGCAGAGTGACGAGCGGGACGGAGCTGCCCACCATGGCGGCGGCGGTGGCGTACGCGGCGAAGGAGCTGCCGAAGAGCAGCACCAGGCCGCCGAGCAGCGAGGGCAGCAGCACGGGCAGGGCCACGTGACGCCAGTACTGCACGGTGGTGGCGCCGTTGTTCTGCGCTGCCTCGCGCCACTGGGCGCGCAGTCCGTCCAGGGCCGGGGTGATGGTGAGCACCATCAACGGGATCAGGAAGTACAGGTAGACGAGGACGAGTCCCCAGAAGCTGTACAGGTCCCAGCCGGTGCCGCCCAGACCCAGATGCCGGGTCAGCACGCCGGCGTTGCCGAGGGTGGCGACGAACGCGAAGGCCAGCGGGACGCCGCCGAAGTTGGCGAGTACCCCGGACGCGGTGAACACGGCCTCGCGCAGCGCGGGGAACCGGGAGGTCACCACGGCCTGGGCGAGCGGCAGTCCGAGCACGGCCGCCAGGGCGGCGGAGACCGCCGACAGCTTGACGCTGCCGAGCAGTGCGGTCAGGTAGGCGCCCTGGAGGGAGGCCGTGAGGTTCCCGGTGGTGTAGGACGTCGCACCGGTCGCCGGGTCCTCGACGGTGAAGGCGCCGTTCAGCATGGCGCCGGCCGGCAGCCCGAAGGCGACGGCGGTGAAGACGAGCAGCGGGAGGACGGCGAGCCATCCGGGGGCGCGGCGCCGCCGCTTCGGGGAAGCGGCGGGTGCCACGTCCGCCCGCGTGAGCGTGGCGGTCATCCGGAGACGGCCTTCGCCCAGCCCTCGGCGAGCACGGTCTTGGCCTTGCTCTGCTGCCCCTCGCTGGGGAAGGACGGGGTGCCGGAGACCCGGGGCAGCTTGGCTGCGGCGGTCTCGTCGAGGGTGCCGGCCTTCTCCATGGCGGTCATCAGCGCGGGCCGGGCGTAACCCTCGAGCCACAGGTTCTGGCCCTCGGCGCTGTAGAGGTACTCCTGCCACAGCCGGGCGGCGGCCGGGTGCGGGGCGTCCTTGTTGACGGCCTGCGAGTAGTACTGGGAGAACTGTCCGTCGGCCGGGACCGCGACCTTCCAGTCGACGCCCTTGGACCGGAACTCCTCGGCGTAGCCGGCGTTGAGGTAGTCCCAGTCGATGCTGATCGGCGTCTCGCCGTTCTCGACCGTGGCCGGGGTGGACTCGACGGGGGTGTAGTTGCCGTTCTTCTTCAGTTCGGCGAAGAAGTCCAGGCCGGGCTGGATGTCGTCGAAGGAGCCGCCGCGGGCGAGGGCCGCCGCGTAGACGCCGGCGAAGGCCGAACCGGACTTGGTGGGGTTGCCGTTGAGCGCGACCTGACCCTTGTACCGTGGCTCGAGCAGGTCCTCGAAGGTGGTCGGGCACTCCTTGACGCGTTCGGCGTCGCAGCCGATGGAGACGTAACCGCCGTAGTCGTTGTACCAGCGGGCCTTCGCGTCCTTCTGGGTCTCGGGGATGTCGTCGAACGCCGCCACCCGGTACGGGGCGAGCAGGCCCTGCTGGGCGGCGCTGATGGCGAAGGAGGAGCCGAGGTCGAGGACGTCGGGTGCGCGGTCCTGGCCCTTGCGGGAGGTGACGGCGTTGATCTCGTCCTGGCTGGAGCCGTCGGGGTTCTCGACCTCGACCTCGATGCCGTACTTCTGCTGGAAGCCGTCGATGAGGGCGCCGTAGTTGGCCCAGTCGCGGGGCAGCGCGATGGCGTTGAGCCTGCCCTCCTTCTTGGCGGCGGCGATCAGCTCGTCCATGCCGCCGAAGTCGGCGGCGGAGGTGGCAGTGGCGGCGGACTTGCCGTCGGCGGTGGTGGACGCGTTGTCGGGAGCGGCTCCGCAGGCACTCAGGGCGAGTGCGGCGACGACGGCGAGGGAGCCGCCGAGAACGGCTGATCTCGGCTGGGACACAGGCACGGTCTCTCCAGGGGTGCACACGGGGGCGGGTGGTGCTCGGTGAGCGCCGCAGACACGGTCCGCGGCGAAGACTTGTCTGAACAAGTCGGCCTCAGTACGCCCGTCCCGAATGACGTGAGAGTGAACGCGAACCCAACCTCAGCACCCTGTTGCCTGCACAATCCCGGTTCGCACAGATCACACCGGGTATCGATTAGGCTGCTTGGGCTGTGCACATCCACCGAGGCAGAGGGACAGAATGACGGCGCGACACGAGGAGATCGCCGAGGCGCTGCGACGGGCGATCGACCGCGAGGAGTACGCGGTCGGCGGCCGGCTGCCTTCCGAGACGGAACTCGCCGCGCAGTACGCCGTCTCCCGCGGGACGGTCCGCCAGGCGGTCGCCAGCCTCACCGCCGAGGGCCTGATCGGCTCCCGCCAGGGGGCGCGCCGGGTGGTGCTCGCCAGCCGCCGCAGCCAGAGCTTCGCCGAGCTGCGCAGCTTTGCCCAGTGGGCGCGGGCGATGGGCCGTGCGGCGACGGGGCGGGTGGTCGAGCAGGGGTACCGGCCGGCCACGACCGAGGACGCGGTGCGGCTGCAGCTCCCGGCGGGCACCGGCGTGTTGCAGGTGCTGCGGGTGCGGGGGCTGGACGGCGAGCCGGTGCTGCTGGAGCGGACGGTGTACGCCGACTGGATCTCTGCGGCGGTGGAGTCGATCGAGCCGGACTGCCCGTCGGTCACGCAGCGGCTGCTCGAGGACACCGGGCTCGTCTTCGCCTACGGCGAGCACATCATCGACGCGGTGGCCGCCGGGGCGCAGGACGCCGGGCTGCTCGGCATCCGCCGCAGCAGCCCGCTGCTGCGGGTGCGACGGGTGACGACGACGCACGAGGGACGGCCGGTGGAGTGGTCGGACGACCGCTACCGGTCGGACGCGGTGAGCTTCAGCGTGCACAACTCGATAGGGAACAACGCCCTCGCCCGGAAGACCGCGGAGTAGCACGCTGCGCCGGTCGGAGGGCCGCGTACGGCGCCGGGGCCGGGGTCCGGGGCTGGGCCGGGGCTCCGGATCGGAGCCGGGGCCGGGGTCCGGGTCAGGGCCGGACAAGTTACCTGTGCGTTCCGCACGGCCGAGTGCTGACAGCGGTGACTGTTCCCGACGCCGAGGCGCGTGACAGCGTCTGGGACGGCACCGGCCGGCGGAGGGAGAACGCGTGAACAAGGGCTACGCCGTGTACTGCGACGCGGACCCGCACTTCTACGACGCGCCGCACCGCACCGCCCCCGGCACCGCGGCGGCGGCCTCCCGGTACGCGGCGGCCACCCTGCCCGTCCCGCCCGGATGGCACCGGTCCGAGAGCGGCGACTGGCTCGCCCTGCGCCCGTCGGCCGCCGAACTGCCGCCGCAGGGCTGGAAGATCCACGTCTCCGCCTGCCTGGACAACGCGGAGTCCGTCCTGGAGCGGGTCCGGCTGCTCTGCCTGGAGCGCGGCGTGGCGTTCAAGTTCGTCCCGAGCCGCTATCTGCTGCACCAGCGCAACGCCAAGTACGCCGACCGGGCCGGCAGCGGCAAGTTCATCACCGTGTACCCGGCGGACGAGGAACGGTTCGAGCTGCTCGCGGGCGAGCTGGCGGCGCTGCTGGACGGCGAGCCCGGACCGCACATCCTGAGCGATCTCCGGCTCGGCGACGGCCCGGTGCACGTGCGCTACGGCAGCTTCACCCGCCGCAACTGCTACGACGAGAGCGGCGAGCTGAGGCCTGCGATCGCCGATCCCGGCGGAAGGCTCGTCCCCGACCCTCGCGGCCCGGTGTTCCGGGTGCCCGACTGGGTGACGGTGCCGGACTTCCTGCGGCCCCATGTCGAGGCCCGGGCGACGGTGACCCTGGCCGGTGTCCCCTACGCCGTCGAGACGGCGCTCCACTTCTCCAACGGCGGCGGTGTCTACCGGGCCCGGGACACCCGCACGGATGAGCTCGTGGTGCTCAAGGAGGCCCGTCCGCACGCCGGTCTGGCGGCCGACGGCGCGGACGCGGTGACCCGGCTGCACCGCGAGCGCCGGGCCCTGGAGCGGCTGTCGGGTCTGGCCTGCACACCGGAGGTGCGGGACACCTTCACCGTCGGTGACCACCACTTCCTGGTGCTGGAACACCTCGACGGCAAGCCGCTCAACACGTTCTTCGCGCGCCGCCATCCGCTCATCGAGGCGGACCCCGGCCACGGGCGCCTGGCCGAGTACACCGAGTGGGCGCTGGACGTCCACTCCCGGGTCGAGCGGGCCATCGCCCGGATCCACGAGCGGGGTGTGGTCTTCAACGACCTCCATCTGTTCAACGTCATGGTCCGCGAGGACGGGCGGGTGGCCCTGCTGGACTTCGAGGCCGCCCATCACATCGGGGAACCGGGGCGGCAGACGGTCGCCCATCCCGGGTTCGTGGCCCCGGGCGACCGGCGGGGCCGCGCGGTGGACCGCTACGCACTGGCCTGTCTGCGGCTCGCCCTGTTTCTGCCGCTGACCAGCCTGCTCGCCCTGGACCGGGGCAAGGCCGAGCATCTCGCCGATGTCATCGCGCGTCAGTTCCCGGTGCCGCGTGCCTTCCTGGACGCCGCGGTCGACGAGATCGCCGGTGCCCCGGCCCGGCGGCGGTCCGGGCGGCGGAGCACGGAGCGCCTCGTGCCGGTCGAGCCGGGGGACTGGCCCCGCAGCCGGGAGTCGATGGCGGCTGCGATCCGCGCGGCGGCGACCCCTTCCAGGGACGACCGTCTCTTCCCCGGCGACATCGCCCAGTTCGCCACCCCGGGCGGGGGCCTGGCGTTCGGCCACGGAGCGGCCGGGGTGCTGTACGCCCTCGCCGGGAGCGGGGCGGAGCGGGACGAGAACGAGGAGCAGTGGCTGCTCGAGCGGACCAAGGAACCGCCCTCGGGGATGCCGCTCGGCTTCCACGACGGGATCGCGGGGGTCGCCTGGACCCTGGAGTACCTCGGCCACCGGGACCGCGCACGCGAAGTCACCCGGCTGCTCCTCGACCACCCCTTCGAGGGCCTCTCCGCCGACCTGCACAGCGGCACGGCCGGCGTGGGTCTGGTGCTGGACTCCCTGGCCGCCGCCACCGGCGACTCCGCCCTGCACGCGGCGGCCCTGCGGTGTGCCGAGCTGAGCGCCCGCGGCACGGCGGCCGACGCGCCGGGCGGGCATCCCGCCGGCCGGCGTCGCGCCGGGCTGCTGTACGGCGCGACGGGCAGCGCGCTGCTCTTCCTGCGGCTGTACGAACGCACCGGTGACACCGGTCTGCTGGACCTCGCCGCCGCCGCACTGCGCGAGGATCTGTCCCGCTGCGTCCGTGGTGCGGGCGGCGCCCTCCAGGTGGACGAGGGCTGGCGCACCATGCCGTACCTGGGGGCGGGCAGTGTGGGCATCGGCATGGTCCTGGACGACTATCTGGCGCACCGCGGCGACGAGCAGTTCGAGCGGGCCCGGACCGGGATCGTGCGGGCGGCGCAGGCCATGTTCTACGCACAGCCGGGCCTCTACCGCGGCGTCGCCGGAATGGTGCTCCACCTCGGCCGGACGACGGCCACCGGGCCGGGCACCGGACCCGAGGCCGTCCGGCGCCAGATCCACGCGCTGACCTGGCACGCCATGTCCTACCGCGGCCGACTGGCCTTTCCCGGCGAGCAGATGATGCGCCTGTCGATGGACCTCTCCACCGGCACGGCCGGATGCCTGCTGGCCGTCGCCTCCGTACACGGCGACCGGACCGCCGGTCTGCCGTTCCTCCCGCCGCCGCGGCAGCAGCAGCCGCGGCCCACGAGCCGGTCCCGCAAGGGGCCGTGACGAGAACACCCGTTGCCGTACGAAAGGAAGTGCTCATGAACCTGTTCGATCTGCAGTCGATGGAGACCCCCAGGGAAGAGGCCATGGGGGACGTCGAGACCGGCAGCCGCGCCAGCCTGCTGCTCTGCGGCGACAGCAGCCTGAGCCTCACCACGTGTAACTGACGGCTGTGGCGGCCCGCCGTGTTCGGCACGGCGGGCCGCGCCGCGGGGGCGGGGGCCCCACCCCCCCGGGGC